>NZ_KV787441.1:60484-89624 GCF_001807105.1 Corynebacterium sp. HMSC14H10
TGACATAAACGCAGTCAGTAACTCGCATTGAGGTAAGTATCGAAGGCGCCCACCCGCTGTCGCGCCGGTCAACACGCCGGTCGACACGCTGATCGGACACACTTTTGCCTATTACCCCACGATTGTCGCGCACTCCGGGGGCGGATTCTAGGGGGCGTTGCAACGATGATGGTTAGTTTGGTTTGATGCTACCGGTTTGTGTGAGGGCGTTGGTCATGACTTCGGCTGGGGTGCACCAGTTGAGTGCTTTGCGTGGTTTGTGGTTGTGAATGTTGGCGATCATCTCTAAGTCCTCGGCGCTGTAGATGGACAGGTCGCTGTTTTTGGGAAGGTTTCTTTTAAGCCTGCCGTTGGTGTTTTCGTTGCTGCCGCGTTCCCATGGCGATCGAGAGGAGCGTGTCAAGTTGTTTGTGTGTGGGGTTAGGTTTATAGGTATTTGTCGAAGCGGTCGGGGTAGGCCACGGCCATTTGGTTGATGGCTTGTTTCCAGCCGGAAACTCGGGCTCCTTCCATGAGTCTGCCGGCTGTCGCTGAGACTCGTTTGCCCTGCTTCGCTCTCTTTGCAGCTCGTTTGTCTTCGATATTGCAGATCATCAGCCACAGCGTCTTGAGCGCTGATTCATCGTTGGTGAACTGTACCCTGTTGCGGGTAGCTTTACGCAGTTCATTGTTGAATGATTCAATCGAGTTCGTCGTATAGATTACTTTTCTGGCCGCTGGTGGGAACTGCAGAAACGGTACGAAACGCGCCCAAGCATCTCGCCAGACCTTGACTGAGCGTGGATACTTTTCTCCCAATTCAGAAGGGTGTCAGGAAGTTTGTGTGTGAGGCTCTGATCTAGAAGGAGTTTCACCGATAATGACTACGGTGTCACCGAAGAAAACCATGACCCGGCGAGGGTCAACGAGATCAGCGAGAAGCTGATGGAAAATTCTGAAATCGCCAGCTTGATTAGCGAGCTGTCGAGCTCCGCTGATGATGCAAGCGAGCTGGTCAAAGGCCTGCTGCAAGCATCAATCAACGCTGGCCTTAAGGCGGAGATGGATGCGCACTTGGGCTACGGCCATTCCGACCGCAAAGCGAAATCCCAGGTCGAAACCGCACAGGAGAATAATCACCGTAACGGGTCGTACACCAAGACCGTCAATTCTGGCTACGGCGCAGTTGAGGTGACCGTGCCCAGGGATCGTGCCGGCACGTTTACTCCCCGGATGGTGCCCAAGGGTGCACGTCGGCTCACAGAACTCGACGACATGATTATCTCGCTCTACGCCGGTGGGATGACCGTGCGCGATATCCAGCATCACCTCGCGACCACCCTTGGGGTGGATATGAGCCCGGATACGATCAGCACCATTACCGATGCGGTGTTAGACGAGGTCATGATCTGGCAAAACCGCCAGCTCGACGAGTTTTACCCGGTGATCTTCCTCGACGCGCTACGCGTGAAAATCCGTGACGGCCACCGCGTGGTCAACAAGGCTTGCTACATGGCGGTTGGTGTCGACATGGACGGCATCAAGCACCTCCTGGGACTGTGGATCGCCGACAATGAAGGAGCCGCATTCTGGGCATCGGTGTGTGCGGATCTGGCTAACCGCGGTGTCCAAGACGTGTTCATTGTGTGCTGCGACGGGCTCAAAGGCTTGCCGGAAGCCGTGGAGGCAACCTGGCCGAATTCCATGGTACAGACCTGTATTGTGCACCTGATTCGGGCTGCGAACCGGTGGGTGTCCTACCAGGACCGCAAAGCAGTCTCCCGCGCGCTGCGTGAGGTCTACACAGCCGCTAACGAGGACACCGCACGTGCCAGCCTGGATGCTTTCGAGGCCAGTGAACTTGGCCGGAAATACCCCCAGTCGGTCAAAGTCTGGCGCGACGCCTGGGAGCGGTTCGTGCCGTTTCTGCAGTTTCCGCCGGCGGCACGCCGGGTGCTCTACACCACCAATTCAATCGAGTCGCTGAATGCTGAACTGCGTAAAGCTACCCGCAACAGGGGCCAATTCCCGAACGATACCGCGGCGCAGAAAACGCTGTGGCTGATGATCTGCAACATCGAACAAGCGTGCCGCCCAGCGAGCGAAGAAAGCAAAGCGCAACATTGAGTGCAACGGCTATATTGAAGGAGCGAAAGCCACCGGGTGGAAACAAGCCATCAACCAACTAGCCGTGGCTTACCCCGACCGATTCGCGGACTACTTGTAAACCACCCCCCGCACACAAACAATCGGACACCCTCACTTAACCGGATATGGCACCCAGCTTCCGTAGCTACGGCATAAGCCGCGGTAAGATGCATCCCACATCTTTTGGCGGCTTGGTGTACTGACAGTCCGCTTCGGACTAGCTCCACAAGCTGGAAAGCCTGGCTGCCGCGGCGATCAACTCGTTTGGCTTTAAACACGACTGGCAATCCAAAGGCATGGCAAAAATTCAAAGCATGCCCGTAATGACAACCAAGCTCACCAGCCGCCGAACGGACACTACGCCCACTGCCAACCAAGGCAACTAAGCCACGACGATCCGACTCAGACAACGAATGAAACGGGCCGACAACCCCAGACACAACAACACCCTCCTAAGGGAAAGTGTTGCAACGACCCTCTGAACTCAAGGGGGCCCCAGAAACACAAAAATCCCACGCAGAAATTACTTTCCACGTGGGAGAATCAAGGCTCACCCCATAAACACAACATGAACCTTGAAAAAGCCAAAAATTCCGCGAGCCAAACTGAACAAAAGCCCAGTTCAGAACCGAACTCAGCCCCGAACTACTAAGCTTTACAGAGGCTTCACGTCCAGAGCCTGCGGGCCCTTCTGGCCTTCACCAATCTCGAACTCGACTGCCTGGTTCTCTTCCAGCGTCTTGAAACCAGTGCCCTGGATCTCGGAGTAGTGAACAAACACGTCGTTGCCACCGTCAGCTGGGGCGATAAACCCGAAGCCCTTCTCCGAGTTGAACCACTTCACAGTACCCTGTGCCATTACAAAACTTCCCAACTTCAGGATTCGATAAAACAAGTATTCGCCACACACATCCGGCCACACACAATGGGGTAAACACGGCGAGAACACCCTTTCCGCCTCGAGCGGGCTTTTGCTGGGTGCCCTTTGGCGGGCGATACACTCAAAAAGTCTGCCACGTTTGGGGCGCGAGCGCCGATTAGGAACAGCTTCTTGCCACCCCCGTAAACCCGTGTTCGGGATCCGGAGAAACTGGGTTGTCGAAAGGCGAAAATGTGGCTGGCAGGAAGCGTCGTCAAGCATATGAAGTGCGCGTTTGCTGGAAAGGTTGGTGTCTGTGGAGTCGTTTGGACGGGAGTTGCTGGAGCCAGTTATCCGTGCGCATCCGCGGGCGACGGTGACGCACATTGCGGATCTTCCTGCGCGCGCGGGCGTAACCGCGCCTTGGCCTGAGTGGGTACCGGACTGGCTGAAAGAAGTGCTGGTAGATCGCGGAATTGAGAACCTGTGGACTCATCAGGCGACAACCGCGAACCTCGCCCGCGAGGGCGTGCACTGCGTCGTCGCGACGGGCACAGCGTCGGGTAAATCGCTCGGCTACCTGCTGCCCGTGCTCACAGAACTGTCCGCCACCCCCGCGGCCACCGCGCTGTACCTCTCCCCGACCAAGGCACTGGGCGCCGATCAGCTGGACACGGCACGCGCGATGGCACCGGCGTCGCTGAGCTCGCTGATTTCGCTTTACGACGGCGACACCCCGCAAGACGCCCGGCGCGCGATTCGCGACCATGCCCGTTGGGTGTTTACCAACCCCGATATGCTGCATGTTTCGGTCCTCGGCAATCATGTTCGGTGGACGCGGATGCTGCGCAACCTGCGCTATATCGTCGTCGACGAATGCCATGCCTATCGAGGCGTATTCGGCGCCAACGTCTCCCAAATTCTGCGTCGCCTTCTGCGGCTGTCCCGGGAATATGGCGCCTCGCCGACCGTGATTTTTGCCTCTGCGACGACCAAAGACCCTGCTGACCAGGCTCGTCGCCTCATCGGCGAGCCTGTCGAGGCCGTCACCGAAGACGGCGCCCCGGTCGGTGAGCGGACTATCGCCCTGTGGGAACCCGGCCTGCTCCCCGACCTCCAAGGCGAGAACGGTGCCCCCGTGCGCCGCCCCGCCCCGACCGAGGCCGCAGATATCATGGCCGACCTGCTCGTCGAGGGCGCCCGCACCCTGACCTTCACCCGTTCGCGAAGCAGTGCCGAGAAGGTAGCGCTCGGCGTGCGCGAGCGCCTGGAGAAGCGCCGCCGCAGCGATATCGCCGAGCGCATCGAGTCTTACCGCGCCGGCTACCTGGCCGAAGAACGCCGCGACATCGAGCGCATGCTCGATGACGGCACCCTGCTTGGTGTGGCCACCACCAATGCACTGGAGCTGGGCATTGACGTCGGTGGCCTTGACGCGGTGGTGCAGGCCGGTTTCCCGGGCACGGTCGCTTCGTTCTGCCAGCAGGCCGGCCGCGCGGGCCGTCGTGGTCAGGGCGCGCTGGTGGTGTTGGTGGCTCGCGATGATCCCATGGACACTTACTTGGTCCACAACCCTTCGGCACTGTTGGGCCGGCCGGTGGAGAAGACCGTCTTCGATCCCCGTAACCCGCATGTGGTGTGGTCACACCTCTACTGCGCGGCTGTGGAGAAACCGATCACCACCAGCCAGCTTCAGGCATGGGGAACCCTGCCCGTAGCCGAAGACATGGTGGTTGCGGGCTGGTTGCGCAAACGCACCTGGGAAGGACAAGAACCCGTCTACTACCCGACCGACCGCGATGAGGGACCGCGCATTGCCACTGCTCACGATGCCGTGAACGTCCGTGGCGGCGATGGCCAGGAAGTGGCCATCGTCGACCAGACCGATGGTCGACTGCTTGGCACCATCGATCTTGGCCGTGCGATGCAGCAGGTCCACGACGGTGCCGTCTACTTGCACCGCGGTGAGTCCTATCTTGTCGACCAGCTGGACTTCGACAGCCTCGTCGCCCAGGTCCACCCCGAGCAGCCACGCTATTCCACCAGCTCGCGCATGGACACCACCATCCGCATTCTGGACGTTGACGATATGCGCCACTACCAGGGCTTACAGGTCGCTTCCTGCCAGGTCGAGGTCTTTCACCAGGTCACCTCCTATCTTCGTCGTCTGGATACCGGCGAGATTCTCGACAGTGTTGAACTTGACTACCCTCCGCAGCGTTTGGTCACGCGCGCCGTGGCCTACACAATGCCCGAGTCCAGCCTGCGCTCGTGGGATGTGGGCTCCGACATCGCACCGGGGGCTCTCCACGCAGCCGAGCACGCGGCTATCGGCATGCTGCCGCTGATTGCCACCTGCGACCGCTGGGACATCGGCGGCGTTTCCACGATCATGCACGCCGATACCCAGCAGCCCACCGTTTTTGTTTACGACGGGCACCCTGGTGGTGCAGGATTCGCCGACCGTGGCTACGAGGCCTTCGCTCAGTGGGTTCGCGCGACTCGCGATGCTGTCGCCGCCTGCGAGTGCGAATCCGGTTGCCCATCGTGCATCCAGTCGCCCAAGTGCGGCAATGGCAACGATCCGCTGGACAAGGCCGGCGCAATCAAAGTGCTCAGTGGAGTGTCGCGCGCGCTTAACGACGGCCAGTAGCAGCATCCTCCACCGCGACCGGCCCTGCTCTGGACGTGGCTTTTCTCTCCTTTCGTGTGACGCTGGTCTGCACGTCCTCTCCATCAATTTCGCAGGCCACAAGGCGTGCGTGGTTAGCTTTTGCGATTGACCCCGCAGCTTTGCAGGCATCGTCGCTCTCTTGCGCGGCTATGGAGCCAGCCGAGCGACGAATGAGAGAAGAGCAGCAGTTAGCCGCTTCGCTGGGAATCCTTTAGCGGTGTGTTGACGATTCTTTCCAATCCCCCCCCGGGATAGATTTAGTTCATGTCGATGAATAATGCCCGGCCTGATAGAGCCGCGATGAAAACCCGGCTCAACTCGTTTAAGTCTCATTGGTTGAGAGAACTTGACCAGTGGAAGGCCACGGGCGTTACCGAGGAAGAGCAAAAGAGCGCACAACGGTTCTGGATTGACCTGTTTTCGTGCTTTGGTGTCTCCGCTGCTCGTATGGACTTGTTCGAACGCTACGCCCGGCGCGCTAGCACCGGGGGCGGTGGCCGTATCGACTTGTTTTATCCGGGTGTTGTCATTAGTGAGGCTAAGAAGCCCGGTGTTGATCTGACGGTCGCCTATGAGCAGGTGTTGGATTACCTCGGTGGTCGCGATGTTTCCGAGGCGGAAATGCCCAAGTACATCTTGTGCTCGAATTTCGAACGTCTTCGTGTCGTGCGTCTGGGCGATTCAGAAGAGGCGTTTGAAACTGAGTTTGCGCTGTCGGAGATTACCGAGCATTTAGATCAACTGAAGTTCTTGGCTGGCTATACCACTGTGTCCAAGCAGGAAGAAGTCAAGGCTTCTTTGCTGGCGTCGAAGCTCATGGCAGACCTGTTTACGGCTATGGCTGGCGACGAGGTAGATGAACCTGTTGATGACGAAACGCCAACCAACTGGCATGACGAGGACTTGCGAGTCCACGAAACAAGTATGTTTCTCACTCGTTAGTTGTTCTTGCTCTTCGGTGACAACGCCGGCTTGTGGGAAGCAGATCTGTTTACCCGCTTCGTGGAAGAAGACACGACGGCAAGCAATCTTGGGGCACAGCTCAATGCGCCGTTCGAGGTGCTCAACACTCCGGAGAATCGATGCCGGAATGTCCCGGAATCTATGGAGAGCTTTCCATACGTCAACGGCGCTATCTTCTCGAGCCTAATCCGGACACAGTATTTCAACGAAGACATGCGAAACGCGCTGCTTGCAGCCTGTCGTTTCAACTGGTCTGAGATCAGCCCGGCTATCTTCGGCTCACTGTTCCAGCTGGTGAAGTCAAAAGAGGCGCGCCGGGCAGAAGGTGATTGCTGCTCGTGAATTGCACCCGGAGCGTTCGCTGGCCGAGCATTACAACCCGCTTGCCATGTCGCCAGAGCTACTGAAGGCTCACAGTGACCTTGATCGAGAGGTCGATAAGGCCTTTGGCGCCCCCAAGAAGCTCACAACTGAACAGCAGCGCTTGGCGCTCCTGTTCAAAAACTATGTTGAACTAACCAAAGACGAGGAAACCTAAAGCCCCGGAGCCTCAATAGGCCACGGGGCGGGTTGCCGAATCTACTTCGTGTAGTTGTAGACCGATTGGCGGCTAATGCCGAAGTCGTTGGCAAGCTTGGTCACCGGAACGCCTTCGGTCTTAAGCTTCTTGAGCTCTGCCACCTGCTCAGAATCGAGGGACTTCTTACGTCCCTTGTACTTGCCTTTGGCTTTGGCAATCGCAATTCCTTCTCGCTGGCGCTCAAGAATCATAGAGCGTTCAAACTCTGCCACAGCGCCAAGCATGGATAGGAGGAGGTTGTTCATTGGGGAGTCTTCTCCGGTGAAGGTTAGAGCTTCTTTGACGAACTCAACTCGAATGCCGTTGCTGGTGAGCTCTCTGACGGTGCGACGAAGATCCTCGAGATTGCGGGCTAGACGATCCATAGAGTGGACAACAAGCGTGTCCCCCCTCTCTCTGCAGAAGCTAATCGCTGCCTGCAGCTCAGGGCGGTTGGTGTCCTTACCGCTAGCCTTGTCCTCAAAAACGCGATCGAGTTCCACGCCCTCTAGTTGCCTATCGGTGTTCTGGTCTACGGCGCTAACTCGCTTGTACCCGATACGAAGCGCCTTGCTGGTCATTGTGTCTTACTCCCTTTGTCTGGCATACCGTGGTGTCAAAATAGCCTCTAAGAGATACGTAGACATATGTCAATAAATAGACAAACCCACCCTATTTTGACGGCGTTTGGGTGGGCGCATGAGCGTCCAGCTAGGGTGTACCGAACATTGACAAGTGCAGACACGCTTCTAGCGAATGGCAGAGTGTCGCGTCTCGGAGTACGTTTCTCTCGAGACGCAACACTGGTGCAGCTACTTTCCGCGACACTTCGGCGCTTAAGGCAGTGCGCTGCCGGCAGCCTTCTTCGCAGCGGCACTATAGTTCTTGCTGTGCAGTAGCTTACTGGCTGCCTTCACCGCAGGCCTGCTGGTCTGCTTGGAGTTGCGAGCCATCCCCCCCCGCTTCCTGGCAAGCGGATGATTCCTGGGGTCGGAACAGCTAGCAATCTAGCTTGCGCGGCTTGGCGCAGCGGTCTGGGACTTGACGGTAGTGGTGCTCCTGACAGCCACTGGCCCCCTTGCGGACCGTGCGCACCTGGCGTCGAGTGATTGCCATTCTCTCCCCTCGAGTCAATCAGCCCGAGGGGAGAAATGCTCCGCTACCGTCAGAAAATGTATAGGCCCTGACAGTTCTCAGAACTTGCCGGTGGGGCACCTTGTTGCAGCGAGGCACCCCTCTTTCACACCTGGTTCCATCTTGCGGAACCGGCGCATACAAGATATTATACTTCACACGAGGGGTGATGAGCCTTAGATAAATAGAAAAGGAAGGGTCACGTCATTTGGGCGCGGCACTAGTGAACTGGACGAGGTGGACTTGGTGCGCATCCTCTTCGAGGACGACGAACTTCAACGAGTGGCCGAAGATGCCTCCTACATCCCGAAACGATGGGGTTCGGACATCATCAAGGCATATCGCAAGAAAATCCAAATCCTGAAGGGCGCCGTGGATGAACGCGACCTGCGGGCCATGCGGTCGCTACATCTGGAACAACTGAAAGGCGACCGAGCCGGAACCTCTTCGATCCGCCTGAACAAGCAGTTTCGGCTCATCCTCAGATTCGCAACCAACAGCGACGGCCGCGTGGTCATCGTTATTGAAATGGTGGATTACCACTGAGGGAAGGTGAACTCATGAATTCTCCAATTGCGGCGGAGCTATTCCCGGCCGGAGAGATTCTCGCTGACGAGCTAGACACACGCGGATGGACCCAGGCCGACTTTGCCGAGATACTCGGACGTCCGGCACAGTTTGTCTCGGAGATTATTTCCGGAAAAAAGGAGATCACGCGCGAATCCGCAGCCCAGATCGGTGCCGCCCTGGGCACCTCCGCGGAATTCTGGCTTAACCTCCAGGACTCCTACCTGCTATGGAAGCAGTCCCAGGACGACCGGACGCAGAACAACCTCAACGTCGTGAAAACCCGCGCACAGTTACGAGAGTTAGCCCCCGTTTCTCTGCTCGTCAAGCGGGGATACATCACCGCCACCGACGTACAAAGTCAGGCATGCGAGGTGCTGAACTTATTTGGCAAGAAATCCTTTGAAGATCCCTTGGGAATAAGCTTCGCCGCCCGCCGTAGTAACTGCGAGGAAAATGTCACCGTTCTGCAGGAAGCGTGGGCAGCTTGCGTTAGAGCAACTGCCAGCGCTCTCGAGGCTGCCCCCTACTCCCGTAAGGCACTAGAAGACCTCGCCCGGACACTGTCGAGTAGAGCGTGTGACCCGCAGGTTTTTGCTGAGTTCCAGGCTCTGTTCGCCGAGGTAGGGGTGAAACTTGTTTATGTGGAGGCTTTTCCGGGAGGAAAACTCGACGGCTGCGCCATGATGGTTGACGGGCACCCCGTAATTGGCATATCGGGACGAGGGAAACGGCTCGATAAGGTACTATTTACTATCCTGCATGAGACAGCCCATATATTATTGGGGCACCTTGTCGACAATGGCGAGGTCATCCTCGATGACCTATCAGATAACAGTGCCAATAATGAAGCCCAGGCAGACCAGCTGGCCAGCGAACTCGTGATCTCTAGCCCTTTACCGGCGGTTCCTGATCGTGTGCACTCATCCTGGATCAACGAACAAGCCGACCACCTAGGGGTTCATCCCATCACCCTGATTGGAAGGCTTCAAAAAGAGGGTAACCTGTCGTGGAAAACCACTCTCGTGCGCAAAGCTCCGACCGTCATCGCTCAGCTTGAAAGGTGGAAATCACCCCGCCCATTGAAAGGTGGAAATCACCCCTCCCAGCCTGACTGAGATTGGTAGCTTCGTTCACCATCAGCAAGACGTTTGCCTATCAGGCACTGAAAGTAACGGAAGCGATGCACTCATTACGGAAAGGACACGCCTTGCTGCCGGCTCCGACGTCCAAGAATTTCTTCGCTACGTTTTGAAAAAGCCACACACGAGCCTGCAGGCCCCTCACACTCACTGGGCGGACACACTCAGAGTCAATGCAACGGATTGCTGAAAGGATTAGCCCAAACTGTTCAGCGAGTTCTCGCTTAATCTCGGGGGGGGAGGGGTTAGCATCGATGACTTCCTGTAGGTAGGTGGTTTCCCTAAAAGCTAACTGCCCTAAAGGGCAGAGGAACCGTGTATTGCTTACGGCATTCCCACCTAGAGATTGAGCATGCCAGCTTCCTTCAGTTCTTTGAGGTGTGCCCTACTTGAACACCGGACAAGATGCCCCTGGGGTCGCCTAGTGCGAGACTTCCGGACAGAATGAGGTCCACCGGGACACCTCCGAGCAGGAGTACGAGGGAGTGCATCCCGGACAATGCGGAGATTGGGCAGGTAGGTCCGGCGCGCCGGACAAGTCTAGAGGCTAAGGCACAAGCGGGGCTACACACGGGAGCGTGGCGCCCTCTAGAGACTGCCTAGAACGAGGGTGCATGTAGTTGTGTGAACTGTCCGGCGGTATTGGATAGCCGTCCAGAATAGGAGTAGATGGGCACTGTATGCACTGCAGGGGCCAGCGCCCTATGTATGGACTACAGCACATGATAGCGGGCGCGCTATCCTATAAGGACTACAGAATCCGTTTGAGTGTAACGCAAGATAAGGAAACGGCAGCACGGAGCAATAAGGAGGGGGCTCAACACACCGCCTAACCGGAAGTTTCTGGAGGGGGGGGGGACATAACCGGATACAAAAATTCTCACACGCGCAAACCCAACGCGCATGTTGAGATGCAAAACACCTCGGGTGTAACTAACTATCAACCACATACCCAAATACGCGAACGTCACACCCATATATGCCCCCCCCCACAGGGCATCACTCCACCAGGAACCAATCGCGCGATTTCGATTCTACCCAAAATGGAACCGTACCCGAGAGCAACTCAGTGCAAGCTCTAACGAGATGACTTTTTGCGGAGCCGCTTCAAATCGACTCTGAGTTTCTTAACGTCTTGCGGTTCGAGATCCTCCATCGACGCAATAATCTTTAAAAAAACCATATCGGCCTCGACCGCTGCAGGCGAATGTGAACTCCTTTTTTCCTCACTTAAAAAGGATGCAAACTTATCTTCGAATTCATCTTGAACGATTTCCTGAGCATCGGCAGTCAAAGTAGAATACCGCTGCCTGATTTCACGTCTTGCCCTAGCGCTCAACCTAGCTTTCTGTACCCGAAGCACTGGAGCAAAGAAACGTTGCACTATTTCAGTTGACTCAGACGGCATTTCAACGGGTAAGTCGGAAAGATAATGATTAGCATCTAAACCGAGATTAACAATCGCTCCTAACTTCCACTGAATTAACACAGTTTCGATTTCAGACAGGCTTTTATCAATAGTCCTCATCGCCATGAAAGAATCAGCAAATTCCTTAGGCTCGAAACCAGGAACTGGAAGTGCCACAAACTCACGAATCAGACTATTCAAATCATCTATAACTTCCTTATTATGTAGACCAACAATCGCCCCCGAATACGCATCCAAAATATCTTGATGCAATTCTTTACCAAAGATTCTATATTGAAATAACACAAATGCTACTGAATCAAAGGCTGCCCCATCAAAAATATAAGTTAGAGGAATATTCTTTAATTTCTGGTATAGAAAGTAGAATTTGACGTCCCCCACTGGCGCTTTATTGCCATCTGCCGACATTATTGAAACATTGTGCAACCTCGAGTGAAACTTCGAATAGGCTGTGTTTAATTCATTTATGAAACGTGAAATAACTTCCCTTTGAAATCGCCGTGACTCCCTCTCCCGATCATATTGCAACTGCCTTCGGTTAACACTTATCGAATGCCGAATCCCCCACAAGGTAATACCCGCCGTGATGACTGCAACAATCACACTTGGCTCTAGCCAATTTATCCAGCTCATACGCATACTCTAGTTTGCCGAAGGGGACTCATGGTCCGAAGCCGATAGGCTAGAGTTGCCCCCCCCCACACACAAACGGGCCCTCTCCAAAACTTCTGAATCGCGAGGCAGTGATTGCACCCAGCTCTACCCCACCATCCACTTCCCTCATGACTTTGTTAGCCGTTATTTGCTCGAGTTTTCCCAAAATACTGCGGGTCATGTTAGCTTTTGCCCCCCCCATACAGGAAACAGGTCGCTAGCTTCGGCATGCTCGATTATCTTTCCTGTCCACATTGATTCAGGGGTGGTGCACTCGAAAGCAGTGGCTATTCCAGCCGACAAATAGAAAACTAGCTCAGAATGATGTCTCACCGTAGTGTGAATGCTAGGTTGAAGTATTCCCCGACCATCGGTGACAAACCCGCAACAACATCTTCATCGTTAGCGAAGCTCCGCCACGGCCGCTGACTTTTGTTATCGGCATTGACGTGTGAAGATGTTTGCACCACTACTTTGCTTTTGATGACACCACCAAGAAGTCCTGGCACAACGCATTAGGCAAGATGAAACAGAACTTCGGTAGATGCCCCCGACTGAAACATCCTGACCGTCATCCACTATCCCACCAACATCGATTGGCTTACCCTGCCGCTGCCACATAGTCACCGGGCGAACAAGTGATAATACCGCCAGGTACCGTTCCAAGAAAGGGACGACGCCCCGCGCCGGGGGGGGATTGGCGCGAGGCGTCTTTAACCGGCTCGGGGGGGGATTGAGCCGGGGCGGCCTCACAGTCTGTTTCTAAAAAGAACTAGAAGGGGCCAGCCACGTCCAAGTATTACATATCCCGAGGAATCTGCAAATACCTTTAAAGGATTTCATGCCCAATATGTTCGATGTCACGTCTCCCCGAGCCTGACATCCGTGGGTAAGCTCAGAGTCTATGGACACCGGCGAGAACAAGGCGTCAACAACGCCACAGCCTCACGTTTCTACGGACACACGCATCGTGGAAGATGCCTCCGCTAACTCTCGCGTCGCTGCGTTCTTTGACCTGGATAAAACCATTATTGCCAAGAGCTCGGCATATGCGTTCAACAAGCAATTCCTCGAGCGCGGCATCATTTCGCCGACGGACATGCTGCAAATGGCACTCAGTCACGCCCTTTACATGTCACAGGGACACGATGAGGCACAAATGGAGGCCACACGCGAGCAGTTTTCCGCCCTTATCGCTGGTCACAGCGCCAGAGAACTGCGCCAGGTCGCGATCGAAACCCTAGAGCAGAACATCACGCCGTACATCTACGCCGAGGCCTTGGAGCTCATTCGTGAACACCGCGCACGGGGGCATCAGGTGTTCATTATCTCGGCATCGGCTCGGCAGATTGTTGAGCCCATTGCGCAGGCACTCGGTGTCTACAACGTGGTGGCCACCGAGCTGGAGGTCCGCGATGGGCTCTTCACGGGTGAAACGGAGTTCTTCTGCCGAGGCGAAAACAAGGCTGTGCAGATGCGTCGGATAGCGGAAAAGCGCCAGTTCAACCTGGCCGAATGCTTCGCATACTCGGATTCCATCACTGATGAGCCCATGCTGGCTGCAGTCGGCCATCCCGTTGTGGTCAATCCCGATCGCGCTCTGCGCAAGATTGCGGTGGAGCGTGAGTGGCCTGTGCGCCAATTCCGGAATCCCGTCCCGCTGTTTCGCGCGCCGTCGAAACGCAATGCTGCAATTCTTGCCGGCGTCACACTGGCGCTTGGCGCGGGTGCGACGCTGTTGGCACTGCGCAAAAATGATGACGCCCCAACGGCCGACTAACCCACCATCCAGCAGCCGGCCCGCCTACACCGCTTCGGCGATACCGCGCGCTTCCACGGCACCGGCCTTCAGTCCCTCCAGATGCAGGAGAATCCACGCACGCAGGCCATCGGCGCTTCCCGACGCGAATCCCTCTGCGGCCTCGAAATACTCCTGGCGGTGGCGGGTCCAGTAGACCTCGGGCACGGCCAAGCCACGCGGATCCAGGCCGGTTGCGACAGTCGTCAGCCGCGAGGCGGCGCGGGCGATGATGCCGTTGTGGTACTCAAAGGGGCGCAGAGTCAGCAGTTCACCGTGCACAATCGCCGAGAGCACACCAGCATGGATCTGGCTGCGGCCAGTGATGAAGTCACCGAGCACGTGCAGACGCTGCTCCTTCATCGCAGACGAGAGCTTGTCGTCACCGACTGGACGCCCGGCTTTCATCCGTGCCTCGGAACCGTCTTCAGTCTCACCTGCGGGCGATGCGTTCAACGCAAACTTGGCCAGCACCTGCTGCGGAGCGCGCTGCCACACGCGGGTGGTCTCACCAATTGACTCCGGGGAAATGGTGTCGGCAACCCGAAGGGCTGCTGCGAGTACGGGATCGGTGATGTTGCCGTCGTCGGGAAGCGATGGCTCGCCGCCTTCTAGCCACGCCGATGCCCGAGCGCCACGAAGGACCGACTCGGAGCCGGTGACGTTGTGCTTGCGCAGGTTGGCCTTGTGCCGGTGGACGGCCTGGATGGCCTTGGCCGAGACATCAGCGGCATGTGCAACGCCGTCGAGCTGCCACAGGGGCGCAAGGGGGTCCTTGGGGTCAAGCTGCGGGATAGCAGCGCCGGAAGCACCGTCAGCGCCATCGGCACCCGATTCAGATACCTTCGCCTGCGCTGCCTCACGCTCTGCACGCTTCTTCGCCGACACGGAGGACACACCCAGGCTCATCCCAGCTAGGCCACCTTTTCCGACGCCCACACCATTGCCAGCACCGGCACCAATTCCATCGGCTCCACGCACGTTCTCAGGCTGATTGTTCATATCCCACACCCTAATTCTTCACCGCTAAGTAAGTGACAAACTTATATAGAAATGGTCAAAGATGAGAAAAACTTCAACGAGTTCTTGGCTTTTTCGCCCTTGTGGCGCGCTCTCCCCACAATGAGAGGTAGTATGGCAGTTTGTAACTGCAGTTTTAAAGTTTCAAACCATCTTTTCCAACCATCTGCGTAGGAGGAAGTACACGTGAGCAACGACGATACGAAGGGTCTCTTTACCGACGGCACCGAACCGCGTGTTACCGCTATCCCGCTGAGTGATGTGGATAGCAACGCTTCGGGCGATGCCAGCATCGGCCAGCTCGTGTCTAATGCTTCTACGCAGATTTCCGCTCTGGTTCGCTCTGAGATTGAGCTGACCAAGGCTGAAATTGCTGGCGAGGCTAAGAAGGGTGCAGTTGGCGGTGGCTTCTTCGCGGTTGCCGGCGTCGTCGCGCTGTACTCCTCGTTCTTCTTTTTCTTCTTCCTCGGCTGGCTGCTGGACCTTTGGCTGCCGACCTGGGCTGCATTCCTCATCGTTTTCGTTCTGATGCTGGTCATCGCCGGTGTCGCGGCGCTGCTGGGTCTGAAGAAAGTCAAGTCGATCCGCAAGCCGGAGAAGACCATCGAGTCGATGCAGGAACTGAAGGGGGTCGTGCCGTCGGGGTCGGCGAAGAAGTCTTCGCAGTCGAACGGTATGTACACCTAAAGGCTTAAAAAGAAATTGGGCGGGACTTGTTGGTCTCGCCCTTTTGTCTTATTCAGTCCCGGTTTAAGCCCTTCGGATAAGGTATTTCCTCTCATGACCTCCCTTAGCGATTCTCTCACTGGCCCCTGGCGTCATCGTCTCATTCACGTCCGCGGCCAGCGCCTACACATCGCCGAGTGCGGCCGCCCCTCCGATCCGCTCGTGTTGTTTATTCACGGCTCGACTGGCGGTTGGTTTGAATGGCGCGAGGTTTTGCCACTGCTTAACGACGACTCGGGAGCTCCCCTCCCCGTTCACGCGGTGGCTATCTCTATGCGTGGCTACGATCAGTCCGATCGCACCCCGAATGGCTACGACCCGTTTGAGGCGGCCCAGGACATTGCCTCGTCGATTCGCTCATTGGGGCACTCGACCGCGCTGCTGGTCTGTCAGGGGTTTGGTACGTGGGTGGCGTGGACGTTGGCTTCGCGGCAGCCGAACCTTGTCGCTGGAATCATTGGTTGTGGTGCTGCGCATCCGAAGGTGTGGCTCAACCAGTTGAAGAGCCCGTGGTCGGAGGACTTCCGCAATAGCCTTGCCCCACTGTTGCGCCGTTCGTGGTGGGACTCACGGCCACGGGTACCGCGGTTGCGCCGCAATAAGTTCAGCACACAGGCAGCTGAGGCTCGCCAGCAGCGGCTCATTGACCGCATCGTGCGCGAGTCCATGTCCACCGCCGGGGAGGGGTTCGCCGAGACCCCTGAAGGGAAACAGACCGCGGAACTCATGGCTGACAGTCTGGCCAGTGGCACACTCCGCCCTGCACTGGCTCACATGAATTGGTGGACGCGACCGGCTCCGGTCGCTTTCCGCAAGTGGTTGAGTGCGATGGAGGGCTCGTCGAAAAGCGATGAGCACACGGTGCTGCTCGTCGGCGAGCAGGACACTCGTACCCCACCTGCGCTCGTGGAGCTCAGCTCCACCCACGTGCGCGTCATCCCGGGCTGTGGGCACTTCCTGCCGGTAGAAAAACCGCAGGCGGTGGTGCAGGCAATCAGAGATCACCTGCACTGGTTGCCGGAGGGATCTTAGGCTCCGGCACGGCTGAAGCTAGCCAGAACTCTCCTGCGGCTGGGGATGGGGGCTACCCTGCCCCACAGACACACAACTTGCCGCTTACCCCGCCACGCACTCTTGCGTGCTGATGGCCCCGTAGTGATCCATCGCCTCATCAATGTGTGGCTGGACCTCGGCGTGCGTCAGCGCGTAACCAGTCTGGTCATTGTTCACACCGGCACCGAAGACCAAGCCCAGGATCTGGCCCTGCGGCGTAATCAGTGGGCCGCCCGAGTTGCCGTGGCGCACATCTGCCTTCAGAACATAGGACTGACGCTCGTGTCGAGTCGACGAATAAATATCCGGGCCTCGAATAATAATGTTCTCCGTCACGCGCGCAGGCGTGGCTTTAAAGGGGCCGGACTCGGGAAAGCCCAGCACTACCGCGTCATCGCCCGGACGAGCTTCCTGGTCCGCCCACTGCATGGGCTCCAGGGGTAGGTCGGTGGTCCGGAGCAAGGCGACGTCGTCAAGCGGATCGTAGTGCACGACGTTTGCGTCGGCCATGCCGACCACAGTTTCCAGCCGAACAGTGGTGGCGCCGGCGACCACGTGCGCGTTGGTGAGAATCAGATCCGGTGCGATGACAAAGCCCGTGCCCTGCAGCAAGCGTTCGCACTGCGGGGCCTCGCCCAAGACGCGGACGATGGACGGTCGAATACTGTCGACGACCCCTTGTGAAATCACATTGGGGTCGGCGGGTTCATCGGGGACGTTCTGCTTGTAGCCGAATGGCGGAGCGATGGCGGGCATTCCATCATCGCGGAGCTGGCGGAGGATGCCACTGAAGCCGTCACTCCATTCGTCGGGCGCGACCTGGTCAATGAGATTCATGCCCTTGGACTCACGCACCCAGTCGGCGAATTGTCCGGGCACGGCGGTGGCCAGGGGTACGGCGATCATCCATGTCACTACCAGCGCAGTCACCGACTGCACGATGGCGCCGAGACTCGAATCCAGGCCGACTGCCAACGGCGAGCGAATGGTATTCCGCAGCGACTGCCCCGCCACTGTTCCCACCGCGTGACCAATCAGGGCGAACAGGATCACCGTGCCGAGGCCCAGAAGAACCTTTCCCGACTGGTTCTCGACTTGTGCCATAGCTAGCGGCGCCAAGGGCACACCAATAACCAAGCCCAGGACAACGCCCAAAATGGCCATAATCGACGAGACGGCGCCCTGCTGCCAGCCGACGACAAGCGTGAAAATAAAAATCGCCAGCAGCGCAACGTCAAACACAGCGATTGCAGGCATCATCGTCGGCCTCCCTTCAGTACGGACAGTTTTTCACCATTAGCGGAACGCGCGAGCACCGGCAAAAGTTTCTGTACGTTGGTCTCGTCCCACGGTTCCGACCAGCCGGCCACATCCAGCAAGTAGGACAGCACGCCGCCGGTAAAGCCCCAAACGACGAAGTCACCAACCTTAAATGCCGGCCCTGTCCAGCCGTGATAGCCCAGCATCATGCGGTTGTCCGGATTCGTCAGGTGGCTGATTGGCACATTGAGCACCGATTCCGTCTCTGCAGGGTCGACTACACGCAGCGGATGCGGTGCATGCCAATACGCCAACACCGGATTGACCGCGAAGCCAGTCCGCGAAATGTCAATCGAGTCCAGCACCCGCACCGGCGTCACCGTCTCTCGGTTCAGGCCGGTTTCTTCCTCGGCTTCACGCAGCGCGGTATCGATTTCATCCACATCCTCGGGATCGACACGACCGCCCGGAAAAGCCATCTGGCCTGCATGTTTACGCAGGGTTGTCGCCCTGTGCGTAAGTACCACGCTGGCATCCTCCGGCCGTTGGTGCGCCTCCGCATCACCGCTGATCAGCACCAACACCGCCGACCGCGCAGGGTTCCGCAATGGTTTCTCCTGCGTCGAGGAGTCTCGCCGCAACTTCGCAAACGCGCGCTTCACGCTTGACGACGAAGCGGAGCGACCGGCCACCTGTTGCTCCGAGTGACCTGCCGCGTCTTGGCTGGTGCTGGTGTGGCCCGCCGCGTCATGATCAGCGCTGACTAGATGCGGCGGCAAACTATTGGTCAACCACTTCGGCAGATACAGCCCCGAGCTTGCGTCGCGATTCCACGACTGTCCCTTAGTCACTTCAACGCACCTCGCACGAGATCAGTAATCTGCTGCGCATCGATGAATTCACCGGGATGAATGGTCGCCACCGTGCCATCGGCCTTAAACACCACGGTAATGGGCACAACTCGCGGTAGATTCAACGCTGGTCCGACCACATCGACCGTGTCCGAGTAGGTCGGTAGATTCACTCCGATTTCCTGCAGGAGGGCCTGGCCACGCCCCGCCTCGCGAGCCGCATGCACCGTCACCACCTGCACATCTGGGTTGTCCTTGCCCCATTGCTCGATAAGCGGCAGCTCTTGGCGACACGGCGCACAGTTCCATGCCCAGACATTAAGCACGGTTGGCTTGCCCTCGACGACCTGGCCCATGTCTACCAGTTCCGTTCGGCCAGCCTCGTTGCTCTGATCCGCTGAGTCTCCCGACTCTGCCAACAGCGGCAAGCGCACACCGGCCAGCGAGCCACTACCCGCTACCGCCGCGATCTCGTCCTTCGACATCGCTGGCGCCGCCGATGCGCTATCCACCTCATCATCACTGCCGGTGCCACCATTATCAGCACCATTCGCACCGGCACTCACACCAGCTCCAGTCCCACCACCGTCGGCCTCGTCATTGCCACCAGTGGTATTCACAATCGCGAAAACCACCAGCCCCACAATGCTAATCCCCGCGATGAGCAGCGTAATCAGCGATGCCGAACGGTTAACGTCCGCCTGCCGATCCCCAATGTGGCCACCATTGTGACTACGACCGCCCTGCTCATTCACGAAAAGTGCTCCTCGACTAGTCCTGTGTCGCTGTGGTGTTGCGCGCGCTATCCCCGTCGTCAAGCGCGGAAAGTTCCTCCCCACTGTAGCCGTCATTAAGACCGGCCAGGTAGAGAAGCCATTCCCTGTCGTCTGACTTAATCAACTTCTCCGCCGTCTCCGGCTCCGCCGGACCCGCGACGCCATACGACGGGCAATCCGCCGCCAAGAAGCACGCCCCGCACGCCGCCCGGCGCGAATGGCACACCCTCCGACCGTGGAAAATCAGTCGGTGCGAAAACCACGTCCACTCCGCGCGCGGCAGCACCTCCATCATCTCGTGCTCCACGCGCACCGGATCTTCCTGCTCCGTGAGGCCCATGCGCCGCACCAGACGTCCAAAATGCGTATCGACGGTCAACCCCGGCACCCCAAAAGCATTCCCCAGCACCACATTTGCTGTCTTTCGCCCTACGCCCGGCAGCTTCACCAGCTCCTCCAACGTGCCCGGGACCTCGCCGCCGTGCTGCTCCATCACGCCCTGCGCAAAACCGATGATGTTCGCGGCCTTATTCCTATAAAAACCCGTCGGCCGAACGAGCTCCTCGACCTCCTCCTGATTCGCAACCGCCAAATCGGCCGGGCTGGGGAACTTAGCGAACAGCGCCGGCGTGGTCATATTCACCCGCGCGTCCGTGCACTGCGCCGACAGAATCGTCGCCACCGCGAGCTCATACGGATTACGAAAATCCAGCTCACAGTGCGCATTCGGGTACGCCACCGCCAGCGTGCGGTTAATCCGCCGCGCACGCCGCACCATACCCAGACGCGTCTCTTTCCCCCGCGCCGCCGGATGCGCCCCCACCGCCCGACGCTTCTTCGACGTCAGGGATCCCTGCGGGTGCGTGGGTTGGGGTTTGCTCGTCGCCTGGTGCTTGCTTATCTGGTGCTTGCTTATCGACGATGCCTTGCCGGTCGTATCCATGGTCGTAGTGTATCGGCTACCCCGGATTGCAATTCGCGTGCGCACCTTTTCGTCATACCTTTCGCGGACGGGATCCTTAGATTCACCAGAGATGCGGATGCAATCAGTTGAAGCTCGGGCGCAATCGGTCAGAAAAGTCGAAAAAGGTCACGTCCAACCACAACTTAGAACACCGTTAGCTCATTGCTATTTAGAAATACACAGTTCAGCGGCTTTTCACCAGAATTCCCCACAGACGCAGTGGCTCTTTTGCTACAGTGGTGTTTATCACATCTTGGTGACGGCGTAGTTTTTGGGATGCATCTATAGAGGCGATTTTGTCGTGAAATTCGTCCAGGGATGAACCTGCCTTGAAAGCTGGCAGCGGCGTTACCGGGAAAGACCGAAAGTAGTGGGACGGGGCAGCTTCTCTTCCCGTTTGACCACTGCAATCTGTAGTCGAGTGTTAATTTGGTGGCCGCTGGCCTGTATTTACGGTGGTTAGTGGCCCAAGACAGGAGAATTTTACCGTGGATGACGTCAAGGAGATTCTCTCCCGGGCCGGTGTATTTCAGGGAGTCGACCAGGAGGCTGTGCAGGCCTTGCTCGGTGAGCTCGAGACGGTTCGCTTCCCGCGTGGAACCACCATCTTCAATGAGGGTGAGCCGGGCGATCGGCTCTACATCATTATTGATGGCAAGGTGAAGCTGGCTCGTCGCTCAGCTGACGGTCGCGAAAACCTGTTGACCATCATGGGCCCGTCCGACATGTTCGGTGAGCTCTCCATCTTCGACCCGGGCCCGCGCACCTCTTCGGCGGTCTGTGTCACCGAGGTTTCCGCCGCATCCATGAGCGCTGATCAGCTGCAGGAATGGGTCGGGTCACACCCGGATGTTCCGGCACAGCTGCTGCGCATGCTGGCCCGCCGTCTGCGTCGCACCAACAATTCGCTGGCTGATCTCATCTTCACCGACGTCCCAGGTCGCGTGGCTAAGTCCCTGCTTCAGCTGGCTAATCGCTTCGGTGTTCAGGAGGGTTCTGCTCTCCGTGTGAACCATGACCTGACCCAGGAGGAAATTGCACAGCTCGTCGGCGCCTCCCGAGAGACCGTTAACAAGGCTCTAGCAGAGTTCGCCCACCGCGGCTGGATTCGCCTTGAGGGCAAGTCCGTGCTCATCTCCGATACAGAGCGTTTGGCTCGACGCGCACGCTAGCTAGTTGCGCTTGTGGCGTTTGCGGAGCTGCCCAAACGATTCACATCCCGCAGCCTCTGCTTTTGGTTCCTCGGTTCCCGTAGGAGCACATAAAACGCATGAGGCTCGCGGGATTTTTGTTGTCTTCCCCGCTTGGCCTGGCATGCTGGCCTGGCATGCCAGCCCCACCCCACCGGCCGAATTATGGCCAATTTTGGCGCACTTATCGATGCTTCCCGTCGATGCTTCCCGCTTTTCTGCCACTCATCGACGCATTCCCGGCACCTATCGATGCACCATTCACCGATTTCTCCCCGCATCAATCACTTGTCGATGCGCTGTTCACTTATGCGTGCGCTATAGCTCATCGACAAGTGGATACCTCATCGATAAGTGATTGAGCTGACCCCCGACGAGGACAACCCACCCCAAAACCGCCCCCGCCCAAACAAAAAGCGCGCAACCTGCACAACTGCAGGTCACACGCCCTTTTTCAAGCGACAACCCAAGCCCAAGCTCTACCTAGGACCAACCCAAGCTCAACCTGAGACCACCCCAGCCCAGCAACCGGCCGAAGCCAAAGCCCAGCAACTACTCCCCGTGATCGCGCAGGTAGCGCAGGGTCACACGAGTCGACTGCTCAGCAGCATGACGCAGCACCGGATCGACATCGGTGTAAATCTCATCCACAATCTGGTCCACCGTAGCTTCGTCACCCAGCTTGGCAACGGCATCCTTCACCTGCTGCAGGCGCAGCTTACGACGCTCAATGTACTTCTGCGTCATTACAGTGATGTCCGGCAGGTCAGCGCCATGACCAGGCAGCAGACGAACACCCTTGCCGCGCGAATCCAGCATTTTCAGGGTTTCCATGTACTTACCCAGGTCGCCGTCGGTCTCCGAAATCATAGTGGTGTGGCGGCCAGCGATTGTGTCACCGGTAACGATACCTTCAACATCATCCTCGCCATCACCAGTATGGATGAAGTAGCAGACAGAATCAGCGGTGTGACCAGGGGTTGCCACGACCTCAATCTGCGGAGTCACTCCGTCGAGGACGATACGTTCGCCGTCGACAAGCGGATCCTGACCTCCCGCACAGTACTGAGACTCCAGCTCTCGAATCGGCGCGCCGGTGAGCTGGCGGAAACGCGCGGCGCCATCAGCATGGTCGCCATGACGGTGCGTCAGCAGAATCAACGCGACGTCACCGGCATAACGCTGGAGGACGTTCAGGTGTCCCTCGTCCTCCGGACCCGGATCGATGACAATGCTGCGGCTATCCCCCTCAGCCTTAATAACGTAGGAGTTCGTACCCTCCAGCGAAGAGTAGCTGGGGTTCGGGCACAGAACGACGCCCACAGACTGAGAAATCTGACGCAGTTGGCTATACGCAGGATGCTCCATGTCCTCTATCCTACGTGGTTGCGCAATCCGGGGAGCGCGCCACGTCCTCCAAATCGACTCATTTGGGTGTAAGCACGCTTCACGACGCCCCGGAGAACGCAACATCCTCGCTGCTTGCAGCAGCAAATACAGCAGCTACTGAGCTACTTCAACGATGATTTCTACTTCCACGGGAGCGTCCAGCGGAAGCTGATTTACACCCACTGCCGAGCGAGCGTGCTGGCCGCGCTCGCCGAAGACGTCGCCGAAGAGCTCCGAGGCTCCGTTGATAACGCCCGGCTGACCAGTGAATCCGGCGGCGGAATTGACGAAGCCGACGACCTTCACGATGCGGGTGACATTGTCGAGGCCAACCTCGGCATCGACTGCGGCCAAAGCGTTGAGAGCGCAGGTGCGGGCGGCCTCCTTGGCCTCCTCAGCAGTGACCTCTGCGCCGACGTGGCCGACGTAGGTGAGCTCGCCGTTAACGAATGGGAGCTGACCGGAAGTGAAAACAAGGTTGCCCGTGCGCGTTGCGGGTACGTAGGCCGCAACTGGCGCGGCAACGGCAGGCAGGGTAAGCCCCAGGTCCTCGAGGGCCTGGGAAGGAGTGCGAGATTCAGAGTTGCTCATTTAAATTAAGCCTTTCCACGGCGACTAGGGCCGGACGAATAAAGTTAGTCAGCCTTTGGGCGCTTGAAGTAACCAACGTGGTTTTCGCCGGTCGGGCCGGGGAGAACGGTGACGAGTTCCCAGCCGTCCTCACCAAAGTTGTCCAGGATGGCCTTGGTGTTGTGAATGAGCAGCGGTGCGGTGAAGTATTCCCATTTAGTAGTCATGGGAGCTACTTTATCTGTCCCCCAGCCTCGCGCGCTGGGGGTTCAGTTTTACTTCGGTCTAAGTTGGGTTTTTACTTAGCCAGCTTTGCCTTGCGCTGAGCTGCGTACTGCTCAGCGTAGAAGTCGGCCCACGAAGTAATTTCCGGGTGCTCGCGCAGCATTGCGCGGCGCTGACGCTCGGTCAGGCCACCCCAGACGCCGAACTCAACGCGGTTATCCAGAGCGTCGGCAC
Source organism: Corynebacterium sp. HMSC14H10 (assembly GCF_001807105.1). Classification (NCBI taxonomy): domain Bacteria; kingdom Bacillati; phylum Actinomycetota; class Actinomycetes; order Mycobacteriales; family Corynebacteriaceae; genus Corynebacterium; species Corynebacterium sp. HMSC14H10. The sequence goes on from NZ_KV787441.1 coordinate 84,649, forward strand.
GGCACTGCAGAACCACTGGGCAGTGGCGGCAGATAACGGCGGCTTCGCGCTGTGCGGCACCGCGTACGAACAACTTATCCGGGTCAATATCGCGACACTTAGCGCGCGGGACCCACTCCTGGCGATCGCGGAAGCTCTCTACACCGAGCTCGTATTCTGGCGTAGTAGCAGTGCGGTTGCGATCTGGAATCGTGGCGGTCATTGTAGCCTCCTCGTGCCTGCGATTTTCGTTATTTCGAAATAGTTTCAACTAAATAGTGCTGAAATTTTGTTGTAAGTCTATTCACACCACCCAAATAATGTCGATTGGGTCACACTAGGAGGGTGGACGTGGCGCAGCTCTAAATATAACGATGCAGGTGGGGCAACTTTTTCCAACAAAAGCACGGGGGTGATTTGCGTCACTATGAAAATCTTTTTCCGGAAACCACTACCCGACGAGTTGCGCGGTGTTGTAAGGGCATTCGTAGCGCCCCTCCCCCGCTCGCCAGGCGTTTTACTGGACTCCCCGGGCATGTCACTAGGTGGATTTTCGAAAACCCACTTCGGCTCAATCCGCCCTACCTTGTAGTCTGATTGCTGTGAATAAAGGTTCGACGCTGTTCAAGCTCTCCGTTGCCACTGTGTTGGCAGCGTTGATTATGGCCAGCGCCCTCTTTCCTCTTGTGGGCGGCTCGGCCTACCTCGTCGCGCGCACGGCTGATGAATTCGCGTCGGCGTCGCGGTCGGTGATTTCTAAGGACGCACCAGGGGTCACCACTATTACGGATCGTAATGATCAGCCAATTGCGTGGCTCTATGATCAGCGGCGGTTTAATGTGCCGTCGGAACGCATCTCGCCAGCTATGAAGGATGCGCTGGTCAGCGTGGAAGATAGGCGCTTTTATGAGCACTCTGGTGTGGACTGGAAGGGTACTGCTCGTGCGGCGGTAAAGAACTTCATGTCTCAGTCAGTGCAGGAAGGCGCCTCCACGATTGAGCAACAGTTGATTAAGAACCACACGCTGCTCGTAGACGCGCAGTCGGAGTCGGAGCGCCGCGCTGCTACTGCCACGGATTATGGCCGCAAGATCCGCGAGATTCGCATCGCGTTGGATCTGGAAGATGAGCTGACGAAAGACGAGATTCTGACCAAGTATTTAAACTTGGTCCCCTTCGGCAATGGCGCTTTCGGCGTGGAAGCTGCAGCTCAGACCTACTTCGGCATTCCCGCGTCCGATCTGAATGTCCCGCAGGCCGCTCTGCTCGCGGGCATGGTTCAGCAGTCTTCCGGGCTCGATCCGTATACAAATCCGGAAGGTGCGCATGCACGGCGTAACGACGTGCTTGCGGCTATGGAATCCACGGGGGCAATTGGCCCGCAGGAGGCTCAGGACGCCAAGGCAGCTGATCTCGGTATTCTTCCGGAGCCTCAGCGCCTGCCGCAGGGTTGCATCGCGGCGGGCGATCGCGGTTTCTTCTGTGACTATGTGGTCTCTTACCTGGAGAACCACGGTATTGATGCCGAAAAGCTGAAGCGCGGTGGCTTCCATGTGAAGACCACACTGGACCCGCGTGTGCAGGACAGCGTGCAGGAGTCTCTGCGTCAGCAGGCGTCACCGACTGCGGATGGCGCAGCTGAGGTTATGAGTTTGCTTGAGCCTGGGGATGACTCCAGGAGGTTGCTCGCGATGGCGTCGTCACGCGTATACGGCCTCGATGCGGAGCAAATGCAGACCGTGCAGCCGCAGCCATTTACGCCGGTAGGCAATGGCGCGGGCTCGATTTTTAAGATTTTCGCGGCAACGTCGGCGGTGGAAAAGGGGCTGGGTATTGATACCCACTTCCCGGTGCCGCGTCGTTATGAGGCCTCCGGGCTGGGCACCGGTGGCGCAGAGGGCTGCCCTCCGGGCCTGTACTGCGTGGAGAACGTGGGCAGTTTCCCGCCGTCGATGTCACTGCGTGAGACGCTCGCGCGATCGCCGAATACTCCTTTTATTCAGATTTCGGAGCTGGTCGGCGTTGATGGCGTGATGGACATGGCAGTACGCCTGGGCATGCGCTCATACACGGAGCCGGGCAGTTTTGATGGCGAGTCCTCGGTGGCGGACTATGTCTCGGAGCATAAGCTCGGCTCGTTCGTGCTGGGTCCGACGTCGGTGAATAACCTTGAGCTGTCCAATGTCGCTGCCACCCTGGCCAGTAATGGCCGCTGGTGCGAGCCCTCTCCAATTGAGTCGATTACGGACTTCAAGGGCAATGCGGTCAAGCTGAATGTGCCACCGTGCGAGCAGGCGGTGGAGCCGGGGGTTGCGCACGCGATTGCTAATGCGCTCAGCAATGATGCCACCGATGGCACTGCGAAGGATGCCGCGAAAGAGCTGAATTGGGACGGCCCAGTCGCGGCTAAGACCGGCACCACCGAGTCGAACCAGTCCGCGGCATTCCTGGGCTTCACCGGCGGTCTGGCCGGATCGGTTTACGCCTACAACGACACCCCGACTGTCACGGAGCTGTGCACGTCACCACTGCGGCAGTGCCCGAGCGGCAACCTCTTTGGTGGTCGTGAGCCCGCGCGCACATGGTTCGGCGCAGTCGGCCCAATTATCGAGGACTATGGCGGAAAGAATCTCCCCCCATTGGATTCGGACTACGGCCTGGGCACCTCTATCACCCAAATGCCGAATGTGGTGGGCATGCAGAAGGCCGAGGCTCGGGAGACCCTTAAGAAGGCTGGCTACAAGGTAGAGGAACGTACAGTGTCCCACACGGGTGAGTCGCGCGGAATCGTGGTCGGACTGGATCAGCCACCGCTGCTTCTCAAGGGTGGCACCGTCACAATCCGCGTGGCCGATGGCACCCGTCGTCCGACCCCGCCACCAGCGCCGTCACCGCGACCGGAGTCGACGACGCCCCGGCCGGATCCGCTACCGCAGTTCCCTCGGCCAAACACTCCGCCGGCGCCGAGCTTGCGGGATCTGATTCCGCTGCTGCCGTTCTAGAAGCTGCCGGTTTAAAAAAAATGGCCGCGGCAACTTGCTAAAAGTCACCGCGGCACTGGAAAGAACCCCGAAGGGTCGTGATTAGCCCTGCAGGGCAGCCTTAACGGCCTCGGAAAGCCGCTTGCCATCGACCTGGCCAGCGGCCTTTTCCTTAGCCACCTTCATAACCTGGCCCATAATCTTCATGCTCGGCGCGTCATCGCCAGCAACCTCGGCCACAGATTCTGCGACGAGGTTCTTCACAGCGTCGTCGTCAAGCTGTTCCGGCTGGTAGCGGGCGAAAACCTCTGCCTCGGCGAGCTCGGCGTTGGCAAGTTCCTGGCGGCCGTTCTCGGCGTACATCTCAGCGGACTCGCGACGCTTCTTGACCTCCCGCTCAATCACACGCAGCACCTCTTCATCGGTGAGCTCGTGCTTGGAGCCGGAGACCTCCTCGGTCTGGATGGCGGCCTTTAGCATGCGCAGCGCCGCAACGGTTTCCTTGTCGCGGGCCTTCATTGCGGCGGTCATATCGGAGACAATTGTGTTCTTCAGTTCACTCATACGCCCTAGATTACCGCTGTAGTTGATAGTGTCTCTGTCATGACATTGCGCGCTTTTTCCAACCGAATTCTGCGGTCTGCCGCAGCTCTCGCCACGCTTGGCTTGACGACGTTCATCTACGCGAACCAAATCGAATTGCGCGCATTTAAACTCCACCGCGTTCAAGTTCCCGTGCTGGCACCCGGCACGCTCGCCCGGGCGGGAAAGCGCGAGGGTGAGCCTTTCCAGATTCTGCATGTCTCCGACTTCCACATGCTCCCCGACCAGAAGTTGAAGCAGAAGTGGGTTGCCAGCCTCGATGCTCTGAACCCTGACCTGGTGATTAATACCGGCGACAACCTGGGCAGCGACAAGGCCGTTCCCAGTGTCCTCGCAGCGCTCGGCCCCCTACTGAACCGTCCGGGTGCCTTCGTGTTTGGCACCAATGACTACTTCGCGCCGCGGCCCGTAAATCCACTGAAGTACCTGACGGGCAAGAAGCGCAAGCCCTCGCGCGTCGAACTACCGTGGCGCGGTATGCGCGCTGCGTTTATCGAGCACGGCTGGCAGGATGCCACCCATGCCCGGCTGGAGTTTGTCGCGGGCGGAGTGAAGGTGGCACTGTCCGGTGTGGATGACCCTCATCACGAGTTGGAGGATTATTCGCAGATTGCCGGTGCCCCGAATGCGGATGCCGACATCGCTATCGGCCTGTCGCACTCGCCGGAGCCCCACGTGTTGGATGCTTTTGCGGAAGATGGCTACGACCTGGTGCTTTCTGGTCATACCCACGGTGGCCAGGTGTGCCTGCCCGGAGGGAAGGCCATTGTGACCAACTGCGGTATCGACCGCTCGCGGGCCTCGGGGTTGTCGCGCTGGACCGAGAAGACGTGGCTGCACGTCTCCAATGGCCTTGGCACTTCCCCTTACGCCCCGGTGCGCCTGTTCTGCCGCCCGTCCGCGACCTTGATTGAGGTTGTGGAGCGGGATTCGTAGTTCGTAGTCCGTCGGGGTGCAGTTCGTAGTTTGTAAGGGCGCGGCGGAGACCGCGGCTTGTTCCCACAGCCCGTTAAGCAGGCGTTTTGCATTCTGACTCAGCGTCGGGCTAAAGTAAGTCCTCGCAAGCACAGCACTGAGACGTATGTTCCCAGTTCGTGTCTGCGGCCTCGGGGTATGGCGCAGCTTGGTAGCGCGCTTCGTTCGGGACGAAGAGGCCGTGGGTTCAAATCCCGCTACCCCGACCAAGTAGAAACCCTCTCTCACCTGGAGTTATCCGGGCGAGGGAGGGTTTCGTCGTTGGCTGCTGAACCCTACTTTTTGCCGCGGTTCAGGGTTGATAGCCAAAGAGTGCGTCCAGTTCTCAAGGTAGCGACTAGTCAGGCCCCAACTGCGGCAGCACCACAGCCCGGAGTTACGTGGCAAAACTGTCAACCCGAAAACTCCGGGGCTGCAAATGTGAAACTGTCTGAGTTT
>NZ_KV787441.1:89644-139518 GCF_001807105.1 Corynebacterium sp. HMSC14H10
TTGTCATAAACGCAGTCAGTAACTCGCATCAATCCAACACCACCTGTCATAAACGCAGTCAGTAACTCGGTTCGACACCCCGTCCATCACTCGTACCTATGTATTTTCACTACTGGATCCGCAGAGCCTTTCCCCGCTCCCCCAAATGCCCCTTTCACCCCGCGTGGAGCATTTTCGTGGCTGTTAGTCTGTAGAAGTACGAACCTTTTTAACAGCAATGTGAAAGTAGCCCCCAAGTGACGCACCTGGCAACAGCTCTGGCATCAGCCAGCCCCTTTACAGCCAGTCCGCCGTCGGCGACCGCACCACCAGACCAGACATTGGCTTCTGAGTTTGCGTCCGGCGGCGTATCGGCAACATTGAATTCTTTAGATTCCGTTCTTTCTGCCCCGGCAACGATTACCGCCCAAGCAAGCAGCACCGCAGAGCACGCAACAACGCTCGCCGCCCAAGCCACCCAAGCAGCACAAGCCTCCGCCGACAGCCTGACCCTCCTTTCGGTCCCGCTGTTGGTCGCGGTTGCCCTGGCGCTGACCCCGCTGTTTGTGAAGATCCTTGGTCGTCACGCAGGCTGGCCCATCGTCGCGTTTTTTCTCGCGTCGGTGGTCCAGCTTTCGCGTGTAACGGGCGATGTTCTCAACGGCACCACCTTCACCTGGTCCCGCGTCTGGTCCCTGGAACTGAATGCGGCGTTTGCGCTGAAGCTCGATCCTCTCTCCATGGTGTTCAGTTTCTTGGCGCTGTTGGTGGGCTCGATAGTCTTCATCTACTCCACCGCGTATCTACCGCCGAAGAAATCCGCGATGAGCTTCTACGTCCTGATGACGGCGTTCATGCTGGCGGTTTTGCTCCTCGTGCTTGCCGACGACATCATGCTCCTCTTCATCGGGTGGGAGCTGGTCTCGATGGCGTCGTTCCTGCTCATTGCAAGGTCGGGCTCGTCGGGCGAGCTGGGCTCGTTGCGCACACTTCTGCTGACCTTCACCGGTGGCCTGCTTCTGCTGGCCGCTCTCGGCGGTGCTGTGTGGCTGACGGGTTCCACGAACCTCACCGAGGTTTTGGCCTCGCCTGAGTGGGAGGCCAACCCGACAGCGCGTAGCCTCATTGCCGCGCTGGTGGCCCTGGGTGCTTTCACGAAGGCAGCTCAGTTCCCCTTCCACGCCTGGCTTCCAGAGGCCATGGCGGCAGCAACTCCCGTCTCAGCTTTCTTGCACGCTGCGGCCGTCGTCAAAGCGGGCGTTTACCTGCTGATGCGTTTTTCCACGGTCTTCGCGGACGTGCGCGTGTGGCAGTTGCTGCTGATTGTCATGGGTATGTGGACGGCTGTTGCCACGGCCTACTTTGCGCTGCAGCAGACTGACTTGAAGAAGCTGATTGCGTACTCGACGGTCTCGCAGTTGGGTTGGATTGTCGCCACGATTGGTGTGGGCACGAAGTTCGCGATTATGACTGCGGTTGTGCACACCATTGCCCACGCGATGTTTAAGTCTTCGCTGTTCATGATGGCTGGCGTGGTTGATCACCAGGCGGGCACGCGCGACATTCGTCGCTTGGGTCCGCTGTGGAAGCAGATGCCGTGGAGCTTTGGCTCGATGATTTTCGGTGCGGCATCGATGGCGGCAATTCCGCCGTTCTTCGGCTTCATGTCGAAGGAGGGCATGCTGACCGCATTCGAGGGCGCGCCTTTGTCCAATACCGGTGTCGTCATCCTGCTGACAGTGGCGGCGATTGGTGCAATTGGTACTTTCGCGTACTCGGCACGCTTGGTGTTCGGTGCGTTCGTGGATGGTCCGCGCAACGTTGACCACATCAATGAGGCCCCGATTTCGCTGTGGCTTCCGGCCGCCATCCCTGGCGTGCTGAGCCTGCCTGCAGCCTTCGCTGCCGGCGCTATTTTGAACCGTCCGCTGGACCGCGTGGCGGATACGGTCGGTCAGCTTCCGGCTGGCACGACTCAGGAAGCGCACTTGAGCCTGTGGCACGGCGTAAACGTGCCGCTGATTATCTCCGTGATTGTGCTGGCTGTCGGCGTGGGCTTCATCTTCACTCGTGCCCGCGTAGGCGCCGTTATGGCAGACCGCAAGCTCTTCCCGTTCACTGGCGTGGAGGCAATCAACGCGTCGCTGAGCGTCTCGCAGCGTGTGGGACGCGCGATGGGCAAGGTGGCGCGTTCACATCAGCCATCGCGTCACCTGCTGCCGCTGCTTGGTTTGCTCGCGGTGTACGCCCTGGTTATTGCGATCGCTCCGGGTGTCGGCGGCGCTCCGGTGCTGCCGAAGATCGACGGCATCGACCACCTGACCGACCTGATTCCGCTGGTCGTTGTCGTGATTGGCGTGTGGGCCACGCTTCGGGCGAAGAACCGTTTGCAGGCGGCTGTGCTGCTCGGCGTCACCGGTGTTGGTGTCACGCTGCAGATTCTCCTGCTGGGCGCACCAGATGTGGCATTGACGCAGTTCATGGTGGAAATCCTGACTGTCGTGCTGATGATGCTGGTGCTGCGCTTCCAGCCGCGCGCGTTCTCTGAGACCTCAAAGAACCGCCAGGCTTCCGCCGCGGTCGTGGCAGTTGCCGTGGGCTTGGCTACGTTCGGCGCGGTGTGGTTCCTCACTGGCCGTCGTCAGTTGCCTGAGGTTGCGCAGTGGTACATCGACAACACTGAGAAGGTCACGGGCGAAACCAATATTGTCAACGTGATCCTGGTTGAGTTCCGTGCTTTCGATACCATGGGTGAGCTGGCGGTTCTCGGTATGGCGGGCGTCGCGATGGCGGCGGTTGTCACGTCGATGCCTCGCTTCCCGCACCTGCTCGATCAGCCCTCCCCGCTTGCGGAGCCCGCTCTGAACTCCATCATGATGCGCTGGCTGGTCCGCTGGCTGTCGCCGGTCCTGTTCGCTCTGTCTGCTGTGGTTCTCTACCGCGGCGGTACCGCTCCGGGCGGCGGCTTCAACGCGGCGCTGATTGGCGCCGCTGCCGTCATGCTGATTTACCTGTCCAAGGACCGCGACGAGCTGGTCTTCGGCAAGAAGACCCCAGTGGCGCTCAGCGCTGCGGGTGTCATCACGGCAATCGTCACGGGCTTCATCGGTTTCGCCAAGGGGTCGTTCTTGGCACCGCTGTACGGCGAGTTCCTGGGCCAGCACCTCACCACGGCATTGCTTTTCGACGTCGGCGTGTACCTGGCCGTCATCGGCATTGTGGCAACCGCGCTGAATCTCCTGGGCGGCCCGAACCGTCCTGGTATGACTGGGTCGGACGATGTGCTGCAGGATCTCTACTCAGACCGCTCGAGCTTGCGGGTGCCACCGGAGATGGGCGTGTTCGCCTCAGAAACGGAGAGCACCTCCGCCCCCGCCCCAGCTCATGCCACCGTCGAGGAGGCCAAGAAGTGATTATCGCCATCATGGCTGCCGTACTCGCAGGCGGTGGCACGTACCTGGTGCTACAGCGCGGCATGCTGCGCACCATTATCGGTATGACTCTGATTTCGCATGCCGCCAACCTGATTATTTTGTCCACGGGTGTCGGTGCCTGGCGCGGCGAGCCACTGCTGGGCAACGAAGCCACTGCGGGCGCTGGCGCTGCCGAGCAGATGGCTGACCCGTTGCCGCAGGCATTCGTGCTGACGGCCATCGTGATCACCATGGCTGTGACCGCCTTCATGCTGGCACTGGCTGGTTTGGGCCGCGATGACGACACTCGTATTCATGAGGACCGCGAGGCTATGCGGCAGCTGTCGACGGCTGGTCGTCGTGCGGGTAAGAATGTTCCGGCGGACTCGGACTCCACGGTCACCGGTACCCCAGGGGTCTCTTCGGCTCCGGATAAGTTCCCGCGCGAGACTCCTTTCGGCGGTGACGAGAAATGGTAGAAGCCTCTGCAATGACCTCTGCAATGTCTCCTTCAACTCTGTCTTCACTACTGCCACTGTTTGCGGCACTGCCGCTGATTTTGTCGGCAGTCACAGCCATCCTGCCGAAGCTGTGGATGCGAGCGACGATGGGCATCGCCGTTCCGGCCCTATCGTCGCTGGCTGCGTTTTGGGTGATGTTCTACGTCACTGAAAACGGCCCGGTCGGCCATGGTGTGGGCGCGTTCCCCGGTGGTATCTCGATTCCTTTCTTGGCGGACACGTTCTCCATGCTGATGCTGGGCGTGGCCGCAGCTGTGGTCGCCATCGGTAACTGGTTCGCCCACGTCGCGGGTGAAAACACCTCGCGGTTCTTCCCCTCCCTGACGCTGATGATGTTGGCCGGCATGTCGGGTGCGTTCCTGACTGCCGACCTGTTCAACTTCTTCGTGTTCATGGAGGTCATGCTGCTGCCCTCCTACGGCCTGATTGCAGTAACCGGTACCTGGCACCGCCTGGCTGCTGGTCGTAACTTCGTGCTGGTCAACCTCTTGACCTCCACGGTGCTGCTGATTGGCGTCGCGCTGATCTACGGCTCGGCGGGCAATGTGAACATCGCAATGCTGGCCGACATGGCCAGCGAGGGCGGCCCTGGCGGCACGGGTGTGGTCGCGCTGGGCATTGTCATCATCGCACTATGTGTGAAGGCTGGTTTGGTTCCGGCGCACACGTGGTTGCCTAGGACGTACCCGTCGACAAGCCCTGCGGTGATGGCGCTGTTCTCTGCGGTGCATACGAAGGTTGCGGTGTACATGCTGTTCCGCATCTACGTCGTGATTGTGGGCATGAACCCCTCCTGGCACTGGCCGATTATTATCATCATGGCAATCTCGATGCTGGTCGGCGCGTTTGCTGGTCTCGCCGAGAACACCATGCGTGAGGTGCTCGCATACCAGATGGTCACGGGTATGCCATTCATTCTGATTGTGCTGGCGTTCACGGATGCTAACGACGGCGGCGGCGCCAAGGCGGCACTGGCTGCGGGTATTTTCTACGCGATCCACCACATGGTGACTGTCGGCGCCCTCATTCTGGGCTCCGGTGCGGTGGAAGAGACCTACGGTACGGGTACGCTCTCCAGGCTTTCTGGGCTTGCCCGCCGCGACCAAGCAATCGCCTGGGTGATGGCGGCGATGAGCTTCTCCATTGTTGGCTTCCCGCCATTTTCCGGTGTGTGGGGCAAGGTGGGCATTGTCTTCGCCTCTGCCGCTACTGGCGATGCCCGTTCGATTGTTGCAATCACCGCAATCATCGTGGCCTCGCTGGGCTCGCTGCTGGCCATGATTCGGCTGTGGCGCGCGGTCTTCTGGGGCCGCCCCATGCAGGGCGTGGACGATTCCGTTCGCGTTCCGGGCGCGCTGGTTGCGCCGTCCGCCATGCTGGCAATTGTTTCTGTGGCGATGTTCGTCGCGGTCGGTGCCGTCACTTGGGCAACTACCGGTGCGGCTGATGCGCTGCTGAATATTGATGGCTACCGCGAGGCCACTCTCGGCGGGGTTGAAAACGCCATCGGAGGTATTTACTGATGAAGTTCCTGCATGTTATCCGCTATTCCCTCTGGCTGGTCTGGCAGGTTGTTGTGGCTGCGACGGACGTGGTGCGTGATACGCTGCGCCCGCACCAGAAGCAGCAGCCGGTGCTCATTGGGCTGCCGCTGCGTGTGAAGTCTGACCTTGAGGTCACTCTCTTTGCCGAGTCCATCACCATGACCCCGGGCACGCTGGTCTGCGGTGTCCGTGAGACCGATGTGGGACGGTTGTTCATCATCCACGCAATCTTCGGTGCCGACCTGGACGCGCTGTACGACTCCCTCTACGACATGGAGGAGCACCTCGTTCCCAGCCTCCGCGATGTCCCCCGCCCGAAGGCGTTCGTCTTCGAGGAGTACAGCGCGGGCAAGTTCATTGACCCGGATGCCGTCGTCGGCGTTGCCGCTGAGGTCGACCATGGTCTGCCGCTGCCGGATGGCATTGCCTCCAAAGGCGAAGACAAAGGAGCACACTCATGAATGACACATTGATCGATCCCACCGCAGTACAGGTAATCAGTGGCATTGGCATTGCTCTATGTTCAGTGGCGCTGCTTGTGGGAGTGGTGCTGATCTTCCGGGTCAAGGGCAATGTCTCACGCGCAGTGCTTTCCGACGCCGCCTTCTACCCCATGGTGGGAGTGTTCCTCACAACTGCCATGCTGCGGACTACGGCCATCACTTTCGATATTGCAATGCTGGCGGGTCTGCTTGGCATTTTGTCGACCGTGGGCCTGGCCCGAGTTATTTCCCGTGGCCGCCGCTAAGACCGATTAAGGACGAATCGCAATATGAGTATCGCTTCAATTCTTGTAACTATATTGTTTGCCGTGCTGGTCATTGGCGGATCTTTGTACCTGCTCCTGGCGGGCGTGGCCATGTGGCGCTCTAAAGATGCCTTGAGCCGGTTGAACCAGCTTTCAGCCGGAATCATGGTGGGCATCCCCGCACTGGTGATTGCCAACTTAGTCCTAGAGGCCGACCAGGGCGATTTGACGTGGGGCAAAACCCTCACCGCCATTCTGGCCATTGTTGCTGTCCTGGTCGTCGCTACTGTCGCCTCCGAGGTACTTGGACGCGCGGTCCTGGGTGCCCGTGACGGCTCCGCTGAGGACTACGTCCCGGAGCGGTAGCTAGTGGCGCGGGAAACGTCCTGAACACACCGTTAGCGGCCAGTTTCACAGCGACCCCTCAGCGCGCTCCGACACCCCCTTTAGGCCACCCGGCCTACCCAAAAGGGGGTATATTTCCCCACACTTTTGGCCTCCCACAATGTGATGTACATCTCATAGGCTATGACCCGCTCGTTAACTCCGTTTATGCCCCTAAATTGAGTGGCAGTTTTTGCCATTTACTAAAGTTTGGCTACCTTTACTTAGGGAACCCTTAATCATCATTTTTGATGAATTTGCCGTTTGCCTGCACCTTTGTGACACCAAGAACAAAACAATCAATGCAATTCCGGTAAATTTTAAGAAAACAACACTCTTGTCATCCGATATTCAGGCAGATACCGGAGTCGTCACAGACACCACCAAACCGCCCTCTTTCCAATATTTTTAGGCGGATTTGAGCGAGATTCAAGGGACACAACCGACCAGAAGCGGGCCGAAGCACTTATTTTTTCATTGCAGCCCCTTGCCCCATCGGTTAACTTAATTTCTGTGAGTCAGCCAAGAGCGACTCAAAATCTTTATCCCCGAGAACCTAAGGATTTTCTCATGTCCTGCCCCGCAGAAGATATCGCAACCATCCTCGAAGCCCTTCCGGCCGTCACCGTTGAGAGCCCGCTGCCGGCTTTCGAGCAGCTGGCTGGCAACGACGTCAACTTCGCTAACGTCGGTGGCGACCTGAACCTGCCGTTCGGTAACGACTTCCTGGACATCTCCGTCACCGACGACCACTCCACCCACGACTCCCACGACGTCGAGGTTTCCGACTTCCTGAACCCGGAGACCACCGTCGACAAGTCCGACCAGCGTAAGTTCGACTTCCTGAACCCGAGCATCTCTGGCATCGGCGCCAAGTAAGCTCCTGGGCTTCATGGCAGGACAATAGCTCCGCCAATCCTTGACACAATAAACCGCCAGTCTCTAAAAAAGACTGCGGTTTATTGTTCAGTTAAAACCGATATTCTTCATTTCGTTACTGTCTAAAAGGAACACCAAAAATGGACGTCACTCCTATCGTTGAGGTTCTGGAAGCAATGCCTTCCGGCCCGACCGTCAACGTCACCTTCGAGATTAACCCGACCATCGATGGTGACCTGACCCTCCTGGAAACCGGTGACTGGAACGCTCCGTTCGGCCGCGACTTCATGGACATCAACATCACGAACGATCAGTCCACCCACAACGACAACTCCACCCACGTCTCCGGCGTTGAGGCTGATAGTGTCTCCGACGCTGCCGAACAGGGTCGAGAGGTGTCCGAGTCCGCCGAAGAAGCCGACGAGGCTGCAGCTGCTCCGAAGTCGCTTTTCAACGGCTCCCCGAGCCTGCCGGGCATCGGTGCCTAAAACAGCTCACACTTAGGGTTGTTCCTTAGCCGCCCAAACCGGGCCGGCGTGCAGGCAACCACAAAGCCGTGGCTGTCATGCACAGACAGAAGTTTTAAATAAAGCGTTAGCCCTGCAGATGGTTCAACCATTTGCAGGGCTAACGCTTTTCTATTTACTTTGATCTACCGCGTGACTGTGCAGCTCTACTCTGCGGTTTTACTGCACAGCCCTACGCGGTTGCTTTACTTCGTTGCCTTAAAGCGCTTTTCCACCTCGGCACCGAGCCAGGAATCAACGTTGGTCCAGTACTGGTAGACACGCTGCTCCACCTCTGGGGAAACACCCTGCATGGCACCGACGATGTTGTTTGCCAAGCGATCGCGCTCGGCATCGTCCATCACGTTGCGAACAAGGTCGCCTGGCTGCGAGAAGTCATCATCCTCAGGGTGCTGCACGTAGGCGCCAGCGTAGAACTCTTCGCCCACGCTCTCCCACTGACCAAAGGCACCAGCATCGACCTGGCCGGCGTGACCGGAGCGCACTGGGCAACCAGCGGCCTTAGCCGCAGCCTCAGTATCGGCCTCCGGGCCGCGAGCGGTGGCGTTGGAGCCGTGAACCGGCAGCTTCGGATCCGAGTAGTAGTACGTGGCCGCACCATCCTGCGAGAAGGAATTCACTGGGCAGCGAGACTGGTTCACCGGCAGCTGATCGCTGTTGACGCCAAGGCGGTAGCGGTGCGCATCAGCGTAGGAGAACACACGCGCCAGCAGCATCTTGTCCGGCGAGAAGCCAACACCCGGCACGGTATTCGACGGCGCGAAAGCAGCCTGCTCAATCTCGGCAAAGAAGTTGCCCGGATTGCGGTTCAGGGTGAAGTGGCCGACTGGAATCAGAGGGTAGTCCTTCTGCGACCAGGTCTTGGTCAGGTCGAACGGGTTCACCTTGTAGCTGGCAGCCTCGTCGTAAGGCATGATCTGCACCTTGACGTCCCAGGTTGGGTAGTCGCCGCGCTCAATTGCCTCGAAGAGATCCTGGCGAGCATGGTCGGTGTTTTCGCCTACCAGCTCAGCGGCCTCATCATCCGTCAGGAAGTCCCAGCCCTGGCGAGTCTTAAAGTGGTACTTAACCCAGAAACGCTCACCTTCAGCGTTAATCCACTGGTAGGTGTGGGAACCGAAGCCGTCCATATGACGGAAGTCCTTCGGAATACCACGGTCACCCATCAAGTAGGTGACCTGGTGAGCGGACTCCGGAGAGGCAGTCCAGAAATCCCACTGCATATTGGCATCGCGCAGGCCCGTATCCGGCAGGCGCTTCTGAGAGTGGATGAAGTCCGGGAACTTAATGCCATCGCGGATGAAGAACACTGGAGTGTTGTTGCCCACGATGTCGAGGTTGCCCTCTTCGGTATAGAACTTCAGCGAAAAGCCACGCACGTCACGCCAACCATCCGGGGAGCCCTGCTCACCAGCGACAGTGGAGAATCGCGCCAGCATCGGAGTGACAGTGTTCGGCTGGAAGACGGCAGCCTTGGTGTACTTGGAGACATCCTCGGTGACGGTCAGCTCACCGAAAGCACCTGCGCCCTTAGCGTGAACAACGCGCTCCGGAATGCGCTCACGGTTGAAGTGCGCGAGTTTTTCCAGCAGGTGGACGTCGTGGAGGTTAATACCTCCCTGTAGGCCATTGGTTTGCGAGTGCTGCTCTGTAGGAACCGGCGCACCGTTGAGACGAGTGGTCGGACCATTGGAGCCTTCATAGAGATTCGACATGGGGGCGTTTCCTCCTAAAGACAAGGGCTAGATAACAGTCACAACATGCCCTGACGTTTTCCACCCTACACGAAGTTTCATATTCTGCCTATTAGTCGACCATGATTGATATGTGGCCTTAATTATTAGTCCGATTAGGTTCGCTGTATCGGCGACAAACAACCGACCCCAAAAGGACAGATTTCCCCCAAGGAAAACCACACACAATGACCGTCGAAAAGCACTTACTGCGCTTTCAAGCAATACCTATCAGCAGTGAATAAAAGGTATAGCCAGCACTACCACTGCCCGCAGGCGTTGAGGGTAGGATTTTTCGCGTACCACGCTGTCAATTTGGATTTTGATCGGATACTTCTGCAGACATGAAAAAACAAGGGAGGGGCGCAAAAGCGCTCACAATCTTCAAGTACACGCTGGCGTTGCTGGCGACCATTGCGCTTCTCAAGATCGCATTCTTCCCCGCTAACGACGAGGACTTTGCGCAAGCAACCGGTGATTTCTCCCAACCCACCACGGAGCTATCCCCTCAGCGGATCAATAACACGCAGAAGCTGTCTGCCACCATCGTCCCGGACGAGCCCACCGTGATCCGCGCCAACGCTTCCGGTGAAATCACTGACGCCTATGTCAACAGCGGCGGCAACGCCGTAGAGGGGCAGAACCTGCTTCAGGTGAAGAAGACCTCGGTATCTGAGACTGCCAGCACCTCCGGCGGCGCGGATTCCGATGAAGAAGGCGCCGCAGCCGCCGCACCCGAAACTACCGTGACCTGGGGAAACATCACCGCTAAGGCTTCTGGCACTGTGCAGTGGGATATCGTCATTGGCCAGACGGTTGAGATCGGCCAGGAGATTGGCACGATTTCTCCGAACAGCTTCCACGCCGTAGCACCTATTAAGCCGAGCCAGCTGTACACGCTGGGAGACTCGATTAACAATGGCCGCCTCGCCATCAACGATGGCCCGGCACCGTTTTTGTGTGATTCGGTGAAGACTGTCACTGGAAGTAGCGCGGGCTCGCAGAACACTGGCGCCGGAGATGGTGCTGGCATGGGCGCCGCCGCTGCTGGAAATTCCTCGGGCGGCCCACAGCTGCGCTGTGACATTCCCGCAGATCAGACCGTCTACGAAGGTGTTCCTGCCACGCTGATTCTTGGCAGCGGCACCACCTCGGAGGTCCCGGCACTGCCGGTGACCGCGGTGGAGGGACGCTTCCGCGAAGGTGTCGTCTACGCTCCGGCTAAGGATGGCGGCAAGCCCACCAAAATCAAGGTTGAGCTCGGCGCCAACGATGGCACTTTCATTGAGATCAAGCGCGGCCTGAAGGAAGGCCAGCAGGTTTTGGAGTACGTGCCGTCCTACAAGGATGAGTCCGCCGGCACTGGCACCGGCGCTGGTGATGGCAGTGACACTGGCTTCGATGAGTCCGGCGATGACGCTGGCTCTGAAAAGTAGGCCCGCGCCATGCTTAGTTTGACCGCAGTCACTCGAACAGTGACGCTCCCCAACGGCGAGGAGCTGCCTATTTTGAAAGGCATCGACCTCGACGTGCCACGCGGCGAGCACCTCAGCATTGTCGGCCAGTCCGGTTCGGGTAAGTCAACGCTACTGAACATCATTGGCATGCTCGATTTGCCGGATTCCGGCACGTACACGTTCGACGGCACCGATATTTCCACCTTGTCGGACAGGAAACGCGCTGCGCTCCGGGGCGATAATTTGGGATTCGTCTTCCAGCAATTCAACCTCTTCCCCTCCCGCACCACGCTGGAAAACGTCGAGGTTCCGCTGATGTACGACCGGGGCGAGAAGTTTTGGAATCGCACCGAGCTCGCCGCCGCGATGCTGGAGCGCGTCGGCCTGGGCGATCGCCTAGAGGCCACGCCTTCCCAGCTTTCCGGTGGTGAACAGCAGCGTGTGGCTATTGCCCGCGCGCTCGTGCGCCAACCGCAACTCATTCTTGCCGATGAGCCCACCGGTGCGCTCGATGTCGACACCGGCAAGATCGTCATGAATTTGCTCGAAGAAGTCGCGGCGGAAAACAACGCCGCATTGATTCTGATCACACACGATTTAGAGGTCGCCGAGCGCGGCGATCGTGTGCTTGAGCTTCGCGACGGTCAGTTGCACGCCGACTCCGTCCTGCTATCTGCTGCCAACGCCATGCACGGCTCCGAGGAGGTTGCTGATGACGACGAATAAAGAAACAGAGTCGAAGTCACGGCCTTCCTTCCTCTATGCAGCAACGCCTTATCTCGGCGCTCTGCTGGAAGCGTGGCATGAGCTGCGCATTAACCGTGGCCGCATCATGCTGTCGCTGGTCAGTGTGGCTGCCGCAGTGTGGGCGATGACCACAGTGATTGCACTTGGCAATATTCTCACCAGCTCTCAGGATGCGGTCACCGCACAGAGTACGGGTATCGCCGGCACGGTTACGTTGACTGCCGGAGCGGGTAGTTCCGATTCTGAAGATGGTGGCAACTTCGGCGATGGCGGCTTCGGCGGCGATTTCAGCGACGGCACGATGGCCGATAGCTTTGGCGACTTCGGCGGCGAGGGCACCGGTGGAAACGGCCCGGACGATTTGAGCGTCATCAACCCAGACGGGTCTATCAACGACGCCTTTTCCGCTGCCACCCACCGCCTGGTGGAGACCACTCACGCCAACTTGTGGTCGCGAGTTCGAATGCAGCCAGCGACTCCCGAGCAAAATATGGATGACTGCGCCCCGGATGATTACGAGTGTTTTTCGCCAGGTACTCCCGAGCTGATCGCCGCTGACCCGGGCTGGTTCGATATCTACGCCCGCACCATCGTGCAGGGACGCCGTTTGGAAGATGCCGATGGCCAGCGCTTGATGAACCCCGTGGTGGTCAACGACCAGTTCTACGAGAGCCTGGGAAACCCAGCGCTAGCCGACCACCCAACCTTCACCTTGAAGGAAACCGGCAACACCACCTTCACCGTGGTGGGAGTGTATAAATCCCTCGGATCGTGGGACGCCCCGAGCATTGTCACGCACTATGATTCCTTCCTCAACGCCGGCTACGAGGGACAGGTGGGTGAGCCGCAACTTCTCGTCGCAACGCCTGAAGAATCCGCGAAGGAGAACCAGAAAGCGCTGCACAACATTTTCCAGGCGGAGCTTGGCCCCAGCTGGAAGGTGAATACCTCCCTGTCGGAGAAGGACACGCAGATTTCCCAGGAGATGAATAACACCATCACCACTGCGCTCGGCATTATCGGCGGCATTGTGATTGCGCTTGGTGCATTGGGGCTGCTCACGGTCTCGATTGTCACCATTGGCCACCGCGTCCGTGAGATTGGTATTCGTCGCGCAATGGGCGCGTCGGCAGGCAGGATCTTTATCTCTGTGTTCCTGGAGTCGATTGTCGCCACGACGGTGGCGGGTGTGGTTGGCGTGATTGTCTCGATCATCACGGTCAAGCAGCTGCCGCTGGATAAGATGCTGGCGTTGCCGCTGGAGACCGGTGCCGTGGCCTACCCCGTCACGGCCGCTGTGATTGGCGTGCTGGTCGCAACATTAGTGGGTGCCTTGGCGGGCATCATCCCCGCCACTATTGCCGTCCGCGTCAAGCCCATCGACGCCATCCGCTTCTAGCATTTCAGCCCCTAGTTCGCCTGGCTGCGTCGCCTCCTGCTTTTGCAGGTGAGGCCACGTGCAGCCAGGCGAATTATCTTTAGGTTTTAAGTTGCTAAGCTATGTCCATGACTCCCGCACGCCTCGTCTCTAATGACGAATACATCACGCAGCTGGCGCTGAAGGCCGGCCGCGGTGATCAGGCTGCGCTGACGGAGTTCGTGCGGCTGACCCAGAAGGACGTGTGGCGTCTGGTCGCACATCTGGGCGGCGTTGATGCCGCGGATGATTTAACGCAGGAGACGTATCTGCGCGTGATGGGGGCACTTCCCCGCTTTGCGGCGCGTTCTTCTGCCCGCACGTGGCTGTTGTCGCTGGCTCGGCGCGTGTGGGTGGATTCGGTCCGCCATGATTCGGCACGCCCAAAGAAGTCTGCGATGGAAGTGGAAAACGCTGCCGAGCAGTTCACGACCGGCGAATCGTGGTCAGAGCTCGCTGACGCCCGCGTGCTGCTGGAGCAGCTGCCGGAGGAACGCCGCGAGGCACTCATTCTGACGCAGGTGCTGGGTTACTCCTACGCGGAGGCCGCGGAAATCGCAGGTTGTCGTGTGGGCACTATTCGCTCACGCGTCGCCCGTGCGCGCCGCGATTTGGTTGCCGCGCTTGACGACGGCGACAGTGCCAGCGGCGACTCTGCAGCTGTGTAAACCCGCTCCCCCAATGGACGTTGATCTTTCTTCTACCCCATTTTTGGAACACTATCGCGCATGATTGCTCAGTTGAGCGTAGGTTCTGCCTTAACTGATAGTTTTATACATTTCCTTATATTCGCGATACGAAACGGGTATATGAACTGCCCC
This sequence comes from Corynebacterium sp. HMSC14H10, assembly GCF_001807105.1. Taxonomy (NCBI): domain Bacteria; kingdom Bacillati; phylum Actinomycetota; class Actinomycetes; order Mycobacteriales; family Corynebacteriaceae; genus Corynebacterium; species Corynebacterium sp. HMSC14H10. Next base: position 103,815 of record NZ_KV787441.1, read on the forward strand.
AGTACGCATACGTTCCATCTTTTCCGACGAGATTAGCTTTGTTTTGGGCCACCACCGACCAACTCACTGAGGAGCAGATTTCCCCATGAATAGACCTTCATGGATTTTCACTGTCACTGCCGTTATCACCGCTACAACCGGACTACCCGCCTACGCCGCCACCATTAACCAAGGTGATCCAGTAGTCATCATTCACGCTAATGGCCCACAAGCTAGTGTCTGTACAGCTGGCTATGTCGACAAAACCAATTCGCAAATCTACACAGCAGGTCATTGTGGACAAGAGGGAGACACAGTGACGGATGGGACATTTCAGAAAATTGGAGTTTTCCAACCGTCTCCCACATATGACCATTCACTAGATACGGGGAACGATATTGGCGTTGTCTCGCTTGACGACCCCGCTACTGCAGGCGTGAATTCGTATTCAGGCGACTCAATGCTATCCCCCACCGATGTTCAAACTGGCGAGACAGTCTGCATATACGGAAATACTACGGGGAAAGTTTCCTGCGGTTTAGCCGCTGATCGCGAGGCATACCAAATCGAGGACAACGCTCTACAGGTTCAAAACGTACAGGCTCAACGCGGCGATTCCGGAGGGCCTGTATGGGTTCCGGAGAAAGGTGCTGTCGGTGTTGTTTCAACTACCTGGAACATCATCGATGGGAACGGACAGAAGCTTGGTTCCTATATCACCGCTAATTCACCCTGGTAAGAGCGCTTTGTTTACGTAGGGCTTGTCATCCTCTGAGGTCACGTCACCCGACCGAGGAAAACAAGCCATCACCGATAGCCAAAGGCGAAAGCCCGCCTCTCCTACCGATTACTCAGTAGGAGAGGCGGGCTTGATTCGTCAGAGGGAATTGGCTCCCTCCGAATCCCTAGCTCTTAAGCGTTACGGCGTCGCATTGCGAAGACTCCGGCAGCTGCCAAAGCAGCACCAGCCATCGCCCACAGTGCCACACCGTTGCCACCAGTCTTAGGCATTTCGCCCTTGGTCACATCGGCAATCTGCAAAATGCCCACCTTCGAATCACACTCTGGAATGCCAGTCTTATCGCACTGATTTCCAGACACCGCGACACCGCCACCGGAGAGAACTTCGATAATCGCATTGCCCTTTTCATCCCACGCCGTGGAGAACTTAATGGGCTCAACGAGCAAGTTGTAACCCTGCGGTGCCTTAGTTTCAATCAGGTAGTAAACACCCGGCGCATCCAGGCCCTGGAGTCCAACACGGCCCGCAGTGTTTGTCTGAGACTGTCGCACTACTGGGTTCGTATCAAGGTTGACACTTCCGTCAGAATTCAAGTTCAGCGCGCCATTGGGGTCGGCACGGTGAACTGCAAACTCTGCACCGTCGAGCAGTCCGCCGGTTTGAATCTGATCCGGCGCATCCGGGTTGTAGCTGACCTTCTCCAAGAAGATTCCCATCTTCTTTTCTGGAGGGGTCAACGGGATGCAGTCGGTATCCTTCCAACCACCCATTTCTGCCTCATTCATAAGGCCAAAGTTGGGTTCGTAGAGACCATTCTCCTCATAGCAACGGTAGTTACCGGACGGCTCTGATGGGTGCCCTTCAGGCACAGATGTTTCATCCAACTTCGATGCGTCGAGAGTGAAACGAACAGTGACCTCATAGACATGCTTGCCGGTACTACCGTCAACACCTTCTGGTTTCGTAATCTTCGGAGTGTTGTTGCCATTTAATGCATACGGACCTGGGCCACGGAAATCCCTAGGCTCACTTAGGCGGTTAAATTCGTCGCGGAACACTACCGTTGCCCCGGTGACGGCCGCCGCACCGACAAACTTCGGCGTGTCTAGCAATTGTCCATAGACGACTTCGTTCGACTCGTATCCCGGAGTCTTGGGGTACTCCACGACCACGTTGTACCTTGCAGTAAATTCGTTTTGCGTGCCCGGTACCGGCTGAGGTTCTGTATCTACCGCAACCTTGTCTACGCAAGCTTCGGTGGAGACATTGTCCGCGTCACCCGGACCCGACTCGGAGTCTGTTGCGACGAGCTTCACACGGTTAGGGCTACATACCGTCTTAAGGTTGCCGTGTTCATCTGTACGCACTGGAGCGGATACAACGAATTCAACCTTTGCATGGGGAGGAATCGTACCGACATAGCCGGTCATGTATTTTCCTTCGCCGCCGGATGGTGCTTCCGCATTCATACCTGCCAAAATGCCACTGCCGGCACCAATCTGGTCCGGTCCAGGCTTACGCCCGTTGACCAACGAAGAACCGGGACCAAAGCCCTCGAACTTTGCGGTTGGGCCGCTCCTATTAATACCGAAATGAGTATCTGTTGGAAGGTACTCGTAGAAAGTGCCACCAGAGCTCGGGTGATCGCTTGTGTTTTCTACCGTAATCGTCCAGAAAGTCCTAGGTTCACCATTGATTATCTCCGTCTTCGAGCGGAGCTTCTTCACAGCGAGGTTTGATTGAAACTCTGGCGGTGGTGCCACCAGGCTAGAGGCAGCATCAGTATTGAACGAATCCGGAAGATTATTCAGAATGTTAACCAACTCAAAGGTCGGCTGGCTGGAGGAAGGATTATCAATCTTTAGCTCAAAACCATTTTGACCAGCCTGGTCACTACCCGCACCGAAACCTAGGTTTCCGTTCGAGTAAGTCCAAGCCTTACCCCACGATGCCGACGAAAACACAATTCGGCGACCATCGAGTGTGGTCAAATTGGACAAATCCCAGGTAGAAATTTGTCCTGTTGCAGTGTCGATGCGCTCCAGAATCACCCTATCCTTTGAACCGGCCTTACTCTGGAAGCCCCACATGTACCGTGGTGCGTCCGGGAGTACTGCCCAGTCCTCGGCAAATGAGATTTGGTTACCGAATACCCGCTCTGCTGTGGAATTGTCCGTGTTCACACGGTAGAACTTACGACTACCGGATGTTGACGCATTTGCCACAAAGTAACCATTTTCGGTCCAGACACCCGCATTCGAGAAGTCGCGGTCGCCTTCAGTTTCAAATGCGGTAGTTTGCGTTCCTGGCTTCTTAATCGGACCTAGGTTGTGTACTTCACCGGTTCCGGGATCGATTTGAAGCAGATTACCTGCCGGATAGCAGTTGTCACCATTCAGACCGCGCTTCTGACTTACTGCGTAGAGCCAGTTGTCATTGGGGTCATACATTAGGGAGTTATACACCCACGGCGAACGACCGACCTCATGGTAGGCCTTACCTTGATCAACTTGTCGGCTCAAAATCGAGGTATCGCGCTTAAGATCCTTCGGCGTACCAGTGACAACGTACACCGGGCTGCCGTAGGCAAACTCTTCTGCCGTCAGCTGACGCGGTGCAGCCTTGCGCACCACTTCCGTCTCTGGAGTCGGATTTTCACACTTCGGAATCGGCGGCGGCGTGGGAAGGTTGAACGTCGCCGAATATACGGTGTTGGTTCCGCCTCGATGCAGCCCCATAAACTGAATCTGCGCAGGACCGCCAATCGAGATCTGTGGCAGGATTACCTGGTACTTCTTATTGCTGATTCTTTTGTACGTAGCTTTGGTCTCGTACCATCCTCCATTCGTACCCGTGTAGTAAACAATCATGTCTGCCGAGTCCTTAGACATGTAACTATCAATGTTCGTTTCAAGAATGACTTCCGTGTCTTTGGGGAGAGTAATCGTCCCATTCGACAACTGGTCTGCGGGAATTACGAAGGTGGGAATGTAGCGACTGCCTTTGAGCACATACCCAGTACCGTTCGTATCTCCGTTATTCTTTGCAATCCTAAAGCTATAGGCGGCATCGGCTGCCGCAGGTGCCGCCATCCTCTGTGGCGCACGCTGCGGTTGTGCAGCACGAGGTGCCGCTACCGGATCATTAGCAGAGGGCTCTGACACCTCAAGCGGTGGCTCACCGGCCTCCACTCCCGGAACATCTGGTGCATCAGCCGCAACAGAGTCGTCTTCCCGCTCGACCCCGCTAGAAGACTCAGCTGGTTCAGCGGACTCCGAATTATCTGGCTTAGGGGTTTCAGAAGTCTGAGCAATCTCGCCTGATGCTGCTACCGACGTATCGCTGAAGATAGCGCCACTCGAAATTTCGGGGGTCTCAAAAACGAACGTTGCCCCATCGACGACCTTAGCGTTCAACCCCGTAATGCTGAACTTCACGGGATTCGAAGAAACATCGACCCCTAGATTGTCTCCCTCACGGAGAGCAATCTTTTTACCGTTGACGGTCAACGAATACTTGCCGTCGGCAAACTCCAAATCAGAGGCGCTATCTGCAGTGATCTCCATTCCGTTGAGAGTTGCATCACTGGCAAACTTTCCTTCAAACTTCGCGGTATCACCGCTGGTAACCGTTAACTGGTCGCCTGACGTCAACGCCACACCGATATCAGTGGTCTGCGCTTCCGCCACAACACCAGCCACCTCTGGCATACCTGCCGGCATGACAACACCAAAAGTGAGGGTCAGCGCCGCAGCGACCGACGCCATCACGCGCACATTTCGCCGCGCGGATTTCGGCTTGCTAAACATTGTCCAGGACATTAGCGTCCCTCACTTCCTTTATCTTTCTTCCTGCTCACCGCAATAATGATGAAGCCCGCACCAATTAATGCGGCAGCTGCCGCCACCAATCCAGCAACCTGCACACCTGTCAGCGCCAGAGAACCTGATGTCCCTGACGATGAAGACTGACCTTGACTTGAACCTGACGCCGATTCGCCGACCGGTTTCTTCGGAGGTTTGGTGGGCGTAGTAGTGGGCGTTGTCGCCGGAGTAGTCGTACCATCCTCCGGCGGCGTCGGAGGTGTGTCCGGCGGAGTCGTCGGCGGTGCCTTAGGTGGCGTCGTCGGAGGTGTCTTAGGTGGAGTTGTCGGAGGTGTTGTCGGTGGTGGAGTTTTACCTGGCGTATGCGACTTCGCTACGATGACGCCTTCGACCGGGTTGGGGTCTTCCGTCACTGTGTGGAAAGGTACCGCGACCAGGAAAGCGTTGATTTCACGGTAGTTACCGTCCGGCGCACTTGAGGTCACAAGGTAGATACCGTCGACAAGCCCGGAAAACTGAACCTCGCCGTTGGCATCTGTCACCTTGGAAAGGTTTAAGTCCTTGTTCCATTTTTGGATTTCGTCAAGGCGGGCCGATTCCACTCGCTTCATATCCGCTGGATTTTTGGGGTCAATCCCCTCCAACCGATCTAGGTGAATGGTCACTCCCTCAACGGAACCTGCGACAGTCTGACCGTCATCATCGGGGTTTCCCTTGGTCAAACGAATCTTCAGCACATTCGTGCCAACAGACTGCTCGACTCCCGCCACGCCGTCACGTCCTGCGACAGGGACAGCCTGCGCGATATCCGCACCTGCCCCAAGGCCAGCGCAGGTGAAAGCAAGCGCAATGGTTCCTGCAACTACGCTGTTCAGCCGGTTATCACGGTTATTAATCATTGTCATGCTCCCACCAGCGGTCTTCATCGTCTCCGTCTTGCTCGGAAGCTGATTGCGGTTGCGACGGATCCGATTTTTCAGCTCGCTTTCTCGTGCGCCTGTGGCGACCGCCAGCGCGATGGCTGGTAACGCTTTCGTCGGCCTGATCGCCGTCATAGTTATCAAAGGAATCTTCGGCCATATCGCCGTCGTGATTGTCTTCATCGAAGGTGTCGTCAATATCTTCCAGCTGGCGTTGACGCCATACCCACCAGGCAAAAGCGGTGCCAAGCACTAGCACGACTACAAGCAAGGTGTACATCCACCACTGCCAACCCGCACCGTGGGTCTGACTGAAAACTTCATCATCCGCTTCATTCAGCGGCACTTGATGGCCACGCACCAAAAGCCTGTGGGTGTTAATGCCATAGGGCGTACACGTAATAAGCGTGACGTAGTCCTGATTGGGCACAGGCCTCAAATCGTCAGTTTCGTGTGGCAGAACGACCTTAATTTGATCGACTACATACTTGAGCCGATGACCGGACACCTGAATATAAAAGGCGTCACCTTCACGGGCTTTGGCTAAATGGTCGAACATTGTTGAGTTCGACAGACCAGTGTGCCCAGTGATAATCGAATGCGTTCCGACGCCGCCGACCGGTAAATCGGATCCATACAAATGACCTAAACCACGTTGCAGGGTCTCATCCGAGGTTCCATGCAGTACAGGCAAATCTACATTGATGGATGGGAAAATGAACCGAGCCATCGCTTCGGTCTCATTTAGTTGATTTAAGTACTCTGCGTACTCGGGATTATCCGCATGGATGCGGTTCAACCACGGATCCAGGATTGGGCCGGTATCGCGACCCTCGTTGTACGCATGCGCCCGTTCCCACTGTGTGTTCTTCACATCTTGTGGAATGTCTTTATCCAATTGCGCATACGCTCGCGCGGCACGCGACGCATTCATGTTGTTCCATGCTGTCGACACCACCGGGTACAGCATGACCAACAAGCCGATTACAACAATAATTGCGGGCAGCGTAAGGCTTTTACGGGCCGGCTTTTCTGATTGCTGGCTAGCATCCAGCTCGACTACCGAAGCAGACGACTGTTCCACGGGACAACTCCCCAAAGATTCCTAAATACGCACAGCCTTCAACAGCCAGATACACCAAACCCGCCGCCAATTGCCACTGCGCAGACAACCAAAATCAATCACAACAGCAGCGCACTGACCACAGTGCGCTAGGCAAAGCAGGGTACACAACGCGTACCCTGCTTCACCGTCCTTAGAGCGGCTTTCGCTCTAAGGCACCGAGTACAAACTCGGATTTAGTTCTTCGATCCGCGGCGAGCGAACCATGCACCAGCTGCGACGATAGCTGCACCGATGGCAGCCAGGATGCCGACACCGGCGCCACCAGTCATCGGCAGGTTTGGAGTGTCCTGCTTGATGTTCTCAATCTCAGAAACCAAAGTGACCTCATCGTCACCCTCGCGCTCACCGGTTGCAGATACGTTGGCTCGAGTGAACTCAATCTCAGTGACATCCTTTTCCGGCAGTGCGTAGCCAGCAGGAGCCTTGGTCTCCTTCAGGCAGAACTTCTTGGTTGCCGGGGCTTCCTTGCCATCCTCGAAGTCGGTCAGGTGCAGACCATCAATGGTGATTGTGCCGTCCTCACCGGTGGTCCAGGTCTTCTCGTCCTTGACAGTTACCTGTGCACCCAGGTCAGATGCCGAGGTGCACTGGTAGAGCTCGAACTCAGCGCCTTCCAGGACCTTGCCCTTTTCCTCGCCGTCCTTCTTCACGACCTTCAGCTTGCCGTGGTAGGTCTCGACCTCATTGGTCTCGTTCTTGACCTCGTTACCGGTATTCGGGTTATTGAAGAAAACTTCACCCTTGTTCTTCAGCACAGTGGTGTCGCCAACCTCCTTGCGCTTAACCTCGAAAGTCAGCGACATCTTGGCACCGGGCTGAACCTTGGCCAGACCCTGATCGGTCAGCTTAACGACGAGCTTGTTTCCGTTCTCAGCCGGATTGTTGACATCGTAGTCACCGGCGCCCAGAACCGTGTCACCAGCCTTGACCTCGGTAACCTGCTGGAAGTCCAGGCGCTGATCCAGCTGATCCTCGAAGCGGAAAGCCTTCAGGCTCTTGCCCTCGCCCCAGGTCGGAGCGTCGGCGTTAATGGTGTAGGTGTAACCATCCTGGATGTGCTTATCCGCATCCTTGACGGTCTTCTCAGTCTTGGTCTCCGTGTTCTTCGGGTAAGCAACGACGTTGTAGTTCCACGCGTCAGATGCCTCATTGACCATCGGAACGGAAACGATGAACGGAGCACCAGTAACGATGCCGGCCGGAGCGTCTGTTTCCTCGACCAGGTAGATGCCCAGATCCAGGTCATCGAAGGCAGCCTTGCCATCGGCACCTGTGGTCTGTTCCTTGACGTCACCAGTCTTATTCTCATCCTTGACGTCTGCAGCCGACTTCGGGAAGGTTGACCAGTCACCATTCTGCAGGTCGTAGTTCAGCTTGGTGATCTTGTAGGTCACGCCAGCGAGCGGCTCGCCCGGTACGCCTTCCATCTCCTGGCCGGTAGCCGCAGTACCCGACTCATTACCCTTCTTCTTGTAGAGGGTGATCGAACCCTTCTTGCTGAAATCGATGTTTGCCTTGTTCACAGCCCCCTGCTCAACAGCAGGTCCTTCAGGCTGAGCAATAACAGCAGGAGCAGAGATACCCATAGACAGGCCGACGATTGCGGCGAACGTTACCGAACGAGCGGTACGAGAGAACTTATTCACGGAAACAGGTCCTTTACAACGGTCCAAAATGAAGCGGCACGCTTCAATACGTCTCGCGATTCACTTCAGACGGCGACATCGATATTCTCCGACCGCACAAAACTGATATTTTCCTTAAGAAAAGACCAGCCTGTCTAACCTTCTAAGCTTCAGCGTCATGAACTTTTATGTTTGTATGTTGAAACATTCCAGCTCAAGCCCATTGCCCGCTCGGTTAACAGCGCTCAGTGAACCGCTTATATATAACCTAACCGCTTAAGCATCTGACCGATACCCCAAGGAGAACGGGCCGCGACACCTGGGCATGAAAACCCTTCGCATTCACACTTCGTACTACCTCCGCGATAGCTCTTTGCACTGTTCGCGACGGGCTTTTGCCCATTCACCCAAAAAAGCGTCAAGATTTCCTCGATTTATCCCCCTTCCCCCAATCAGGGCTAACCAGTTGGTTTGTATCAATAGCTTTTACCCCCTACCGCTATCGTCGCAGCGCACGCCGGGCAAATGAGGGCTCATCAACCTTCTCGTATTTGCTGTCACGACAACGTCGTCAAGCGAAAGCAAAAGGACACCCTCAAAAACCAAGTAACGCCCCGCGACCCACCGCCTTGTGCTAGGACCTGTAAAAGCACAGAGACAGTAAGCGACACGGGGCGCGCTGTGGCGTCACAAGAGGCGTTTAGAGAACCGCCCAGTAGTGAACATCGTTGTAGCCGTTGAGCTTGAGGACGTCACCAACCTGATCGACCTTCTTCTTGCCCTCGGGGGTCATACCATCCGGCATGATCTGCACGTCAGCGCTGTGGTCACCGGTGAAGGTGATGTTGACGTAGTCCTTGCCATCGCGATGCTCAAGCTCGAAGACGTAGCGATTGACGGCCAGCTTGCCCGAGTGCAGGAACCCGCCCTTGCCCGGAGCGACAACTGCAGTGTCAGCGGAGGTTGCAGGTGCAGCTACCGCCTGTGCGGCAGTAGCAACCGGAGCGGCAAGCACGAGTGCGCCCACACCCCAGACACCGATTTTCTTCAACATGCTCATAGGTACTTCCTTATCTTCAGTGTTTCTGCAGTGTTTCTGCAGATTTGATTTGTGTTTTCTGCGACTGTCGGCGCCGCTGTTGTTCGACGGCGTTCAACAGCCGCAGCCAATGAAATTGGTCAATGAATTGAGGCTGCGCCCCAGTGCCCTAGTGCCCTAGCGCACTGGATTAGCGCACTGGAGTGGCCTCGACGATGATGTTGTCGGTGTATCCCAACGTGCCGCCGACGAACTCGCCTCCGCAGGTAATGAGGACCAAGCGGTTCTCACCAACTGCATCGTTGACAGCCTCGGGCATCTGAGCGCCCTTGACCACCTGGATTGGATCCTTGCTGACGGTGAAGTCTCGGCTTTCGCCATCTACCTTCACCGTGACAGTGTCACCAGCTTTCAGGTCAGCGAAACGTGCAGCGTAGCCATCGCCCTGGTCCACCTCATTGACGTGACCGGTAATGACGGACGATCCAGCTGCACCTTTCTCACCCGGGATTGCGGAAGCCGAGTACCAGCCAAGGCGCGAAACATCGGTCGGTGGAATCAGAGATCCTTGATCAGTCAGCTGAACGAAATCAATCGGAGCCGACTTACCATCAATGAGCATCTCCATCTCGTGCACAGCTCCCCGAGAACCCTGTGCTGGAGTGGGCAGATTCTCCTGCGCACCATCGAGCGTCGAATCATTGCGATTGATCTGGCCAATCACCAGCAGAGCGATAACGCCGATCAATGCGATAGCGGCGATATACACCCTTGGCTGCTTCCACCAAGGCACGTCCTGCAGGTCTCCGGCTTGGCCGTCGGCCTGGTCTTCGTCCTGGCCAAACGGATCAACGTGGTTGAGTGCGCCGGTTTCGGCCTCCGGATCGATGCCGGGCTCGTAACCTGGAGCATTTCCAGGTTCCTTTCCGGTCTCGTCCGAGCCAAACTGATCGGTCATGGAATCTCCTTAGTTCGTGGCTACCGTCGGCAGAGCGTGCGTAGCCAAACCGGTCGGGCCAGACGGAACCGAACTAATTGCACGTCGTTCCGAGTTCGGAGCCAACGGCTTTCCGTGGTTCTTCTGCTTATCCTGGCCAGTGCCTCCGATGATGGTGACGTTGGTGTTGTTCTGCTCCGAGTGCTGATTAATCACAGTGTTCGGGGTGGCAGTGTCGCTGGTCGGTGCGGAGGAATCGTCGTTAGGCGTGTTCTGCTCGCCCTCATCCTTCGGCTGCTCAGATGGCGTGTTCTCTGGGGTCTTGCCATTCGAGACAGTCTGCTCAGCAGAGTTGATGTCCTTGTGAACAGCAACTTCCTTGCCATTGGCATCGGTCAGAGTCTCGAAGACAACCTGAGAAGCGCAGTCGGCGTCAGTGATGATGATCGGAACATCAACCGTGCCTGCGGATGCCGTTGGCACAAAGTGCAGGCGGCTCCTAGCGCCAGTGGACTTGCCCGTCTCCTTGCACATCAGCTCACCGGTCAGGGTGTACTTCGTACCCGGCTTCAGACCGGTGAAGTGCACGGTGTCGATGACGACAGCGCCCTTTTCAACCAGACCCTTGCCGGCAATACCGGCAGTAGTCGTGATGGCTGGGTTGTCCTCAGACTGCGCTGGGGTGCTTGGGTGGTTTGGCTTGCTCGGCTTCTCCGGCTGGGCAGGCTTGATCGGCTTGCTCGGCTTTTCCGGCTGGGCAGGCTTAGTCGGCTTGCTCGGCTTCTCTGGCTGAGCAGGCTTGGTCGGCTTGCTCGGCTTGCTCGGCTTTTCCGGCTGGGCAGGCTTAGTCGGCTTGCTCGGCTTGCTCGGCTGAGCGGGCTTAGTCGGCTTGCTCGGCTTTTCGGACTCGGACGTAGACGGAGTTGTCGTCTCAGACGGCTCTTCCGGCTGTGTCGTCTCCGGCTGCTCGGACGGCTCATCCTCGCTCGGAGTTACCGGAACGGTGGACGTGGTCGGCTCAGTCGAGCTGGTCTCCGGTGCGGTCGTCTCCTCGGACGGAGTTTCGCTTTCCTCAGTCGGGGTGTCTTCCGGCTTCTCCGGAACCTCTCCAGTCACGGTCTGGCTTGCGTCATTGATATCTGCGTGGTCAGCGATCTCATTGACCTGACCAGCGCTTTCCTTACCAGTCGAGTCGACCTCATCAGAGGTCAGGTGCTCGAACACGACAGCCTCAGCAACAGGAGTCTTAACAGAGTCAGACACCTCAAGAGTGACAGTCACAGTACCGCTTGCCGACGTCGGCTTGAACGTCGCCTCGCCATGACCAATCACAGAGCCATCAGCCTTATTAACCAGTTCACCGGAGAGGGTGTAGTTCTTACCAGGCACCAGGCCCTCGAAATGCACGGTGTCGACAACCTTGGCATTAGCCTCAATGCGGTTGCCCTGAAGCTCGGCTACCGTGCGCAGCTCCGGCTCCAGCGGCGTATCAGCGGGTTCGCTCGGCTTAGACGGTTCGGTAGTCTCAGTCGGCTCCGTCGGTTCCGTGGTCTGCGACTCAGTGCTGTCAGTCGGCTCGGTCGGTTCCGTCGGAGCGGCCGGCTTCGTGGACTCGGAGGTGTTAGGAGTAGTCGTCGATGAGCTCGGCTGCTCTTCGCTTTCCGACGTCGTCGGAGTCTCAGACTCACTGGTCTCAGAAGTAGTGGTCTCGCTGGACGACGGCTCCGTTGTCTCTTCGGTCGTCTCCTCGGTTGTCTCTTCGCTCGTCGGGGTCTCTTCGGAGGTCGACGGCTGCTCCGGCTTTTCGCCGTGAACGGTCTGAGCTGCGTCGTTGATGTCCTCGTGGGTAGCGATTTCTACCCGCTGACCATCGGTGTTGTCCTGGCTATCGGCGGTGACCTCTGTCGAGGTCAGCTTTTCAAATGCAACAGCAGCGGTAACCGGCTCATCTACATCATCGGAGACGGTAATCATGACAGCCTGCTCACCCGAAGAGGTCTCCGGAGTGAATTCCACGCTGCCGGTCCCCAAGATGCGATCAGCATTGGTCTTGTCCACCAGGGTGGCGTCCAGGCGGTAGTTCTTACCCGGAACCAGGTCGGTGAACTTCACGATGTCCTTAACCACAGCGCCCGCAACAATCTTGTTGCCGTTCAGGCGAGCCTGAGTGGAGATCGACGGCTTACGCGTGGTCGGCTTCTCCGGCTCGGACGGCTTGGTCGACTCGGACGGGGTCGTGGTCTCCGCAGGCGTGGTCGGAGTAGTCGGCTTTTCCGGTTCGGTTGGCTGCTCCGGTTCAGACGGCTTCGTCGGCTCTGCCGGAACTTCACCGGAAGACGGAGTGACATTGTCAATCACAATGATGTCTTGTTTCTTACCATTGTTGAAAATGTAGCCAGTGCGGTTCGTGCCATCGACAGTGCCCTGACCGACGTTAGCCGGACCAGTGAGGTAGTCGTAGACAGCCTTCGTCGATGGGTTGTGAATGCCCTGGGAGAAGTCAATGCCATCGGAGAAGTGCCACAGAGCGAATTGAGTTGCGTTATTGGCGTCCAGCACTTTCAGACGTCCTTTAACTCCAGCCGCCTTCCCCAGTTCATCCAAACCAACAGCTGGAGAACCGTGGTGCGCAATCCAGTTGAGCTTCCGGTATCGGTCAAAGTCGTTCCGCAGCTTGTTATTGGTATCTGTACTGCGCGAGAACTGACTGAAGTTCTGTACACGACCGGTGTCATAAAGATCACCGGCGACGCTGGCCTCAATGCAGTAACCCATTTTGTGGCTACCAAATGGAGTTGCCGCCTCGTCAAATGCCGCAATGAGTGGCCCAAAATCACGGACATTTCCATTGGCTTCAACACCCTTAACTGTTCCAGGAACACTCAAAATCTTCTGGATCGTCAGGGTTTCGCCAGTGTCTTCTGCCTCCTGCGCATGCGCAATTATTGGAGATTTAGCGAAGAAAAGAGCGAGCACAGCCACGAAGCTAAAAAGCGCCAACCAGCGCTTCTCGTTTGTAAAACGACCGAACATGAGCCCTCCCCCTTCCTTCGATTTCAGTGCGTTATACACCTTTCGCTACCTTTCCAGCCTTCAATTAACAATCAATGACCACGCATAAGCGTCTCCAGCCCCCATCACAGGTAGCCCAGTTGACATCGCCTTCTAATTCTCATTTATAGCGTTGGCCGTCCCCGAATATAACAAATACATTTTATGTTTGTTGAGCCATTTAATTGCCACCCCTATTGTCTTTTATTTCAATGTCAATAATTGTTGTTTGCATATTTTTTCTGGGGTGGACATTTGGACACCACACACATGCCGAAGTTCCACCTTTCGCCACGACACCTAGCCATTCAACCCATAAAATCACGATTAACCTGCGCATATGAAGTTTTTTCAATGAATCCCCGCCCATTAATTTGGGTTAGAATGTCTCCCATGTCACGATTTTCATAATTGTGAGTTACGGCACAAATGACACCCCACCCCCACCTGATGAAAATGCAAGCCAATAAATCTCTAAGAGCAAAAATGATGTCTCAAGACTATTTACAAAAGAATCCCCGGACATCATTTAATAAGCCACATAATTGTGTGCTAATTGCGGCTGCATAAATAATCGCCTCTCCGCCCCAACCTCTCCATCCGCGGTTAATAGACAAAAATGGGTCTGATTCACGGCATTCCAACAGATCACGTTATGTAAAACGCGACTGAATAGGGGACTGCAAATGTGAAACTGTGCGAGTTTATGACACTTTCAGGCCATTTTTCGGGCCATTTTTGACATAAACGCAGTCAGTAACTCGGATCGGCCCAACGTCGCCAGCTATAAACACAAAAAAGCGCCTCCCCACTCCGCAAGGAGTGAGAAGGCGCTCGTGCGCTGTTACGTATTAATAGCCGCGAGAGCTAATAGCTGCGCAGTGTCATTGTAGTGCAGTGCCTAAGTCAGCTTAAACGGCCTTAGATAGCCTTTGCACCGGTGAGGTCCAGGTCGACTGGCAGGTTGTCACCCGCACCGTCCTCGGCCAGCAGGCCACCCTGGTTGTTGCCGCCGGTCTGGGCACCCTGCTCCTGGCCGCCAGTCTGGAGGCCACCCTGGTTCTTACCACCGGTCTGCAGGCCCTGCTCCTGGCCGCCAGTCTGAAGGCCGTTCTGGTTCTTACCGCCAGTCTGGAGACCCTGCTCCTGGCCACCGTTCTGCAGACCCTGGTCGCCACCGACGTTTTGCAGGCTCTGGTCCTGGCCACCGGTCTGGAAACCGGACTGACGCTCACCAATCTGGCCCTTGTCGTTAACCTGGTCGCCGCCGACCTTGTCGCCCTTGTCCAGCTTGTCGCCGCCAATCTGGTCTCCGCCGTTCAGCTGATCGCCGCCAGCGTTCTGGAGACCCTGGTTGCCGCCAACGTTCTGCAGAGCGTTGTCCTGATCGCCACCGACGTTCTGCAGACCCAGGTTGCCGCCCTCAGTCAGAGAGTGGAAGTTCGGGAACAGTGAGTCGACCTGAACCAGTGGGCCCTCCGGGAAGTTCACGTTGAACTCAGGTACCGGCAGCGGAGCCGGTGCTGGCAAGGAGGAAATCAGTTCGCAGATATTGCACAGGTTATCCATGATGATCCTTTAGAAAAATGAAGTGTAGATAAATGGTGTGGCGCGATGCCCAGAGCTGAAGGTAAAGGGCTTCTCGCCTTCTCCTTTGCGGCCACTGCCGTGCTCACACGAAAACCGTACCGGTGATGAAAAACGGTCACAATATAGAAATTCGACCCACTTCAGCCAGGAAATTGGAAACAGAATAACGGCAAAATTTAACCTGCACTTATGCCCAAACGTCGCATGTCACGGGTCACATTGCTAGCCGTTTGGTCACCCCAAGCCAGGCTCGCCTTTTCCAGCAGAAAAGCCTCGGCACCTAATGAACTGCTCCCCATTAGTTGGACTGAGAAATCAGTTACCGACTAGTGGGGAGTAGTTGTCATTGAGAGCACGAAGTTCGCTAAGTGAATATCAGCGCGAGCAGTTGGTTGAACTATTTGAGCAGGGCATGGGTTATACAGCCGCTGCTAATGCTCTGGGTGTCTCCAAACACGCTGTGCGCCGGCTCTATTGTCGGTTTGTGCTGCATGGCAGGCTATGTCTTGTGGAGAAACCGACTAAGCAGCAGTATTCGTTTGAGATTAAGAAGGAAGTTGTCCAACGCCACCTTGCTGGCTAGACAGCGATGGATCTTGCGCGTGAATTTGGCCTGTCATCACAGCAGCTGGTCCGCGGGTGGTCGTGGAAATGGCGCAAAGACGGCGATGACGCGTTGAAACCGAAGCCGAAGGGCAGGCCCAAAGGATCGGTCACGCCGAAGCCGCTGTCGGAGGAAGACAAGCTGCGTGGCGAAAACGAACGGTTGCGGGCCGAAAATGCCTATCTAAAAAAAATTGCGGGACTTGAGGAATCAGGGACGCGCCTGAAAGTCCAGGCGATTGTCATCCTCAAGTCGCACCACCGCTTGGAGTACCTCCTAGAGGCAGCAGGTATCCCACGGTCGACGTTCTTCTACCACCAACAACGACTCAGTAAGCCAGATAACCACGCCGTTCTCAAGCAAGCGATTCGGGAAAGCTTCGAGCGTAACAAGCATCGCTACGGCTACCGACGAGTGCTACTTGACCTGCGTAACCAGGGCTGGGTGGTCAACCACAAACTCGTCTACAAACTCATGTGCGAGATGGGGCTTCGAGCTAAGATCCGCCAACGTAGACCTTATGTTTCCTACACCGGGACGATCAGCCACATTGCCGACAACAAGCTTGACCGCAAATTCACCCCGGATCAGCCAAATACCGTCTTTGTCAGCGACGTCACCGAGTTCAGGGTTGCAGGCCGCAAGGTCTACCTGTCACCGGTGATGGACTTGTTCGACCGTTCAATCGTTGCCCACACTGTGGCTACATCGCCGTCGACAGCGTTGACCACCGATTCTTTGTCCAAGGCGATCGCGGCGTGGGCACCTGAACCCGGGTGGATGATGCACACCGATCAAGGTTTCCAGTACCAGCATGCCTCGTGGCGTGACCTGATTGGCGACAACGGTGGTGTTCAGTCGATGTCGCGTAAAGCCAACTGTTACGACAACGCGGTCATGGAGAACTTCTTCGGGCACGTGAAAACCGAGATGTACCACGGTGAAGTCTTCGACACGGTCGCAGAGTTCAACCAGGCGATCGATGAGTACATCGGGTGGTACAACACCGAACGCGTCCAACAACGACTCAAGGGCCTGACCCCGATGCAATATCGAAATCAGACCCTTGAAGCCCTAACCGCCTAGAGTTAAACCAGTCCAACTTTCGGGGACCAGTTCACCTCGGATCCCCGCGGGGCTTTTTCTGCCCCTCACCCTTTCACTTTTGCTTTAGGTAAGGGTAAGTTAACTCCCACTATGACCTCGAACCCAGTTACCCTGAACACTCCGACGAACACTTCCGCCTACCGCGCGGCCTTTTCTGACCACCTACTCTTGGCCGCCCCTTCTGAACCGCACCATCGAATCATCCGCGCCACTGTTTATGACGTCAGCGCCCCGGCAGAAAACCTGCAGAGGATTGTCATCCGCTCCCCCGAGCTAGTCGGCTTTCAGCTTTCCGGCCCGGACGAATTCTTTGGCCTCTTTATGCCGGCTAAGCCCGGCGAGAATCTCCATTTACCCCTCCACGGAGGTGGCGCCAATATCCGCGCAAGCGTTACAGCCATGCCGGAGACCCAACGCCCAAATTTACGTTGGTACACCGTACGCTCACTCGATCCCGAGTGCGGACAGATAACTTTCGACGTGGCGACACATGGCGTCAAAAATCCAAAGGATGAGCACGTCGGACCAGGGCTCGCCTGGGCTCTTGCAACTCGTGTTGGCGACCAGGTAGGCATCTGGACATGCCAGGGCCTCTGGCACCGCGCGCAAAGTTCACAAACACTTATCGCAGACCCATCTGCCGTACCTTCCGTTCGCGCCATTTTGGATTACGCGGATGCGTTTGCCCCGGAACAGTTGCGCGACATACACCTCGTAGTGGTCGCCGAGAACCATGGTGACCTCGAGCCATCCCTCGTCGCCGACTGGGAGAGCAAGCTGGGCAGCCTAGAAGTGCTGTTTAGCGCTACAACGGACTTCAGCACGGCAGTGATGTCCCACCTACAGCAACTGGACCGTGCCGAACACCCCGCAACACAGTCGAAGTACGTCTGGGTCGCGGGTGAAGGACAGCTCTGCAAGGAAGTACGGCGCCACGCAATTCACACCTGGGGCCTCAATAGCGAATCCGTGCAGTGGTGCCCCTATTGGTTCCTAGGCAGGGCACGGCCTTAATTAGCCACAATCCCTCGCGGCACAATAATCGGAGCCATACCGCGGGGATCTTCCCACACCTCGGCATTCAGGCCATATGCCTCGCGCAACACATCCACCGTCAGAGCCTCCTTTGGAGAACCCTCGGCGATCTTTTCCCCTTCCTTCATGACGATCATCTCGTCGCTAAAAGCTCCCGCCAGGCCAAGATCATGAAGTACGGTAATCACCGTCTTGCCCTCTTGAGCGAGCTCCCGCACGATACTTAGAATCTCTATCGCATGTGCCGGATCTAGGTAGGTAGTCGGTTCGTCCAACAGCACAATTGGCGTATCCTGCGCCAACACCATCGCCATCCAGACCCGCTGCCGCTGGCCGCCAGAAAGCTCCGCCACGTCGCGGGCAACAAGATGGTCAACCTTCGTCTTCTTCAGCGCCTCGCGCACTTTTTCTTTATCTTCTGACGCCGTCGCTCCCCCACCCCAGAGCGATCGACGATAAGGGTGCCGTCCGCGCTCCACAAGTTCTCCAACGGTCAATCCCGCCGGACACAGCGGGTGTTGTGGCAAAAGCGCAATTAGTTGGGCGGCTTCGCGCGACCGCAAACTATGCACGTCCTTTTTCTCTACAAGAACCCGTCCTTCGGCGGGAGCAAGCAGCCGAGAAAGCGTCTTGAGCAACGTCGACTTGCCACAACCATTGGGGCCTAAGAGCGTGGTGACCTTCCCGGGCTCTGCAGTGAAAGACACGTCCTTAACAATGCTTGGGCCGTCGTTGTAGCCCACGGTGACGTGATCAACTTGAACGTTCATTGAACCATTCCTTTCAGAGTTCCGCGACGGGCCGCCAACCACACAAGCAACACCAACGCGGGGCCACCGATGATGGCGGTAACCAAACCCACAGGGGATGTAAATGGCAGTGCGCCCGCCACGACGGCGCACGCAGCTAATAGAGCAGCGCCTGCAAAAGTAGAGCACAACGGATGGGGCGTGGGCGTTCCGGCCACCAGCTTGGCCAGCTGAGGAGCCAATAGTGCCACGAATCCAATTGGGCCGACAAAGGAAACCACCACCGCGACAATGCCCGTTGCGGCAATGAGCAAAATAGCGCGCACCCTCGTGACATTTACCCCAAGTGTGGACGCGGTGGCGTCATCATGAGAAAGAAGAGGGACATCGCGCGTAACACAAAGGCCTAAAACTACGAAGGGCAACAGGCCCAACACCATAGGAAACAAAGCTTCCATACGCACAAAGCCGGTAGACCCAGCGAGCCAAGTTTGGGCATCCGTGGCACGAGTTAAGTCAGCCCGGAGCAGGAGATACTGCACTAAAGACTGCGTGAGGAAAGACAGTGCCAGGCCGATGACCACTACGCGCTGCGACGTCCCGAAGCCACCGAGTAGAACGAGCAAACCAACGATCACTAGTGCGCCAAGCAAAGCGAGTGCAGCACGCCACCAGAACGTCGGCACCCCCTCACTCCATGCAGGGCGGGTAACTACGGTGCCCGCCACAACCAAAACCGCCGCGCCGCCGGATACACCGAGAATGTCCGGGCTGGCCAGCGGATTGCGGGCCATGGTCTGAGTCCACGCACCTGCCAGCCCTAGAGCCGCGCCGACCAGAACGGTAGCGATTGCTACAGGCAGGCGGAGATCCCACACCACGTTGATTGCTTGCTGTGTGCCCCCACCGGTGAGAACCTCGATGACTTCCATCGGGCTGAGCTTCACCGCTCCTTGCCCCAGGATTAAGCAGTAACAAAGAGCCGCTATGAGGGCGAACCCTGCCGAAGCCGCCAGGACGCGTCTGCTTCGTGAACGCTTAATACTACGGATAGACGTCATATCGCTCATATCGTCAGCTCCGAGTCATTCGAGGTCGGTGAACTCTTCTTACGTCGCACCGCCAGAATCATCACTGGGGCACCGACAATAGCTAAGACAATGGACATTTCCAGCTCGTTAGGCTGCAGGACGAAGCGGCCCACAATATCGGCTAGCAACACAGCCGCGCCACCAACAATGCCGGTCGGCAGCAAGAGGCGAGTCAGGGACGGGCCGGTAAACGGGCGTAGTAGGTGTGGCACGGCGAAGCCCACGAATGTCACAAGCCCCACAGTGGCTGTCGCCGAGCCGGCGAGGATGATCACCGCTGCGGCAGCCAACAAGCGGGTTCTCGTGGGCGAGCTGCCAAGGGAACGGGCGGAGTCCTCTCCCATCGCAAGTAGATCCAGCGGGCGTGCTGCAAGCGCACCACATAGAGCACCTAGTGCTAGACCTAAAGCAGCTAAGGCCACGTCTTCCATACCCCGCCCAGCTGTAGAGCCAACGGTCCAGCGGCGGAGCCCTTCCAGGGTGTCGGAAGAATAGAGGCTCAGCATATTCGTGGCCGCTTGCAGGGCGAAGGTAACTCCCACGCCCACGAGTACCAGAGTTAGCGGGTTACGCGATACGCGGGAAATCAACAGCACGATTGAGGCAGCGACGGCCGCCCCGACGAGCCCTACAAGTGTCCGCTCCCCGACCGTCGTTGCCCAGCCCAAGGTCAGTGCCGCAGCGACTGCGAAACTTGCTCCAGCGTTCACGCCGATAATGCCGGGATCTGCCAGGGGGTTGCGGGTCCAGCTCTGAGCAATGGCACCCGCCATAGCCAGGGCTGCGCCTGTGATCACAGCCAAGAGGGTGCGCGGAACGCGCAAGTCCCAAATGATGCCGGATTGCGTAGATGGGTGCGGACCATGCATGAGGATGCTGGTCACTTCGCCAATGGAAAGATCTTTGGAACCCAAGTACAGGGAGGCAAGCAGCAGCAAAGCCAAGCCAACGAGTGCGGCCGAAGTAAGCAAACGCCGGGAAAACACCAAAGAATGTCGAGTTCTTGAAACGGACACTTTCAATTAAATTGCGTCAGAGAACTTGTCGACTGCCCAGGGGATGGTCAATGGGTTCGGCATACTCATTGCATTGCCCACGTTTTCGTCCATCCAGCGGACCTTGCCTTCGCGAACAACGTCCAGCTTGCTGAATGTTGGATCCTTCTTCAAGGTATCGGCGGCACCCTGGTAATCAAGGATGAAGAGGTAATCGACGTTGTTGAGGTCGCTGTAGTTCTCAGGTGCGATGTCGCGGTAGAACTCGCCCCCGTTACCTTCGAGCTCCTTCGGGATCTCGAAGCCCAGACTCTTGATAAACTGCCCGCGACCGTCACCGGAGGTGTACAGGCCGATCTTTCCCTGATAAGGCATGACGATAGCCGCACGCTTGCCTTTGAGCTCAGGGTGCTGCTGTTGGAAATCATCGAAGGCCTTCTGCGTTTCTTCGACGAGTTTGTCGCCTTCTTCTTGCTTGTCTACAGCGCCGGCGATCTGGTTGACCTGATCCCGCCAGGGGATCTGCCAGTCCGTGGCACCGTCTGGCTTAACGGTGGTTGGGGCGATGTCATTAAGCGCCTTCTTCGCCTGCGCGTCTACGGCAGAGTTCACCGCAATGATCTTGTCCGGATCAGCGGCGGAGATCTTCTCCAGGATTTCAGCAGTGAATCCGTTGGCAGTACCGTAAACCACTTCAGGCTTGTTGTCGCCGAGCTTTTCGGTAGCCCATGGGCCGACGCCAGATGCATCAACATCTCCCTCAGCACCCCAGGGCGCTACGAGGACTGGTTGGATGCCTAGAGCGAGCAAGGTATCGCTGTCTCCCAGGCCAACTGCGGCGATGCGCTCGTCCCCGGTGCCCTCATTTTTTGACGCCGCCGCGTCGTCGCCTCGGGAGCAACCAGACAGAACAAGAGTGGATGCTGCCAAGACAGCGGCGGTCTTCAGCGCCGCTCGACGGGTCAGCGAATTGTTTCGAAACATGTGAAAACCTAACGCGTAAGGAACTCTTTGAAACGCTGTAAAGTACCCGTAGCCCCAAGAGACTGATGGCCTCTTTCGGCTACGGCCAACACAGCAATCGAGCCTATATTACACAGGTAAGGCTAACCACACAACAGGCTACCCTAAATTAGTCCGCTTCCTGCTCGGCCGCTACCGACTCCATCGCCGCCCTGGCCACCGTCGCCACGCTGGCCACCCTAGCCACCCTGGCCACTGTCACCGCCCTGGCCACCCTAGCCACCCTGGCTCTCAATGCCGAGATGCTCGCGCTATTGCAACTCGTGGCACCAACTGTCGGAAAAGTTGCACTTCGAAGGTCGAAATGTCGCTAGAACGGGAATCTGTCAGCACAGGCGCGCCTCCGAATTTTGCGACAATTCCCTGACCTGCAGTTTTGCGGAGCTGCAAATCAGTGTCTTTAACGCATTCCCGTTCTAGCGACATTCACCCCTGCTAGCGCCCCAAATACGGCGCCGTAGGCCACGCATCCCCGGTCTAGCGACATCTGCACATCCTCACGCCGCCAAATAGGGCGCCGGCGCCTCCCGTGACGCAATCCCCCCCAGCACTGCGCTCGCACAATCTCACATTCCGCTGGCGCTGCAGCCAAGCGGAAAGCGTGGGCGTCAATAAGAAAAAATAGGCCCCCTACCGCAACAATGTGAACTACTCCCCATTAGTTGGACTGAGAAATCAGTTACCGACTAGTGGGGAGTAGTTGTCATTGAGAGCACGAAGTTCGCTAAGTGCCGAGGCTTAACTTTTTGCGCTTTTAAGTACTGCGCTCAACTACTGGTCAGCGACCAACAACTCCGCAATCTGGATGGTATTCAGAGCAGCGCCCTTACGCAGATTGTCGCCAGAGACAACCAGCACCAGGCCACGCCCCTCCGGAACCGACTGATCGACACGGATACGACCCACCAGGGACTCATCCACACCAGCGGCGGCAAGCGGATTCGGAACGTCGACGACCTTCACGCCCGGCGCGGACTCCAGCAGTTCGGTTGCCTTCTCTACGGACAGAGCATTCTCAAACTCAGCGTGAATCACCAGCGTGTGGCCAGTGAACACCGGAACGCGCACACAAGTACCAGCAACAGCCAGCTCGGGGATAGACAGAATCTTGCGGGACTCATTGCGGAGCTTCTGCTCCTCATCAGTCTCCAGCGAACCATCATCAACAAAGTTTCCAGCCACCGGCAGCGCGTTGAAAGCAATCGGTGCGACATACGGACCAAAGTCCTCCGCAACCAGAGCCGAACCATCAGTGGTCAGCTTCTCCAGGTTGTCGATGTTCTCGCGCACCTGGCCAGCCAGAGTATTCACACCAGCAAGGCCCGAACCCGAGACCGCCTGATAGGAGGACACACGCAGACGCTGCAACCCGGCCTCGTCGTGAAGCGGCTTGAGAACCGGCATCGCGGCCATGGTGGTGCAATTCGGATTCGCGACAATGCCCTTCGGGATGTCCTGCAAAGCATCCGGGTTGACCTCGGAGACCACCAACGGGACCTCCGGATCCTTACGCCACGCCGACGAGTTATCAACAACAACAGCGCCAGCAGCCGCAAAACGCGGCGCCTGCTCCTTCGACAGCGTGCCGCCAGCGGAGAACACCGCGACATCAATGCCCTTCAGATCCTCATCCGAAGTAGCCGCGACATCCTCGACAACAATCTTCTCGCCGCGGAACTCCAACTCCTTGCCCGCACTACGAGCAGAAGCGAAGAAACGAACCTTATCGGCCGGGAAATTACGCTCCGCCAACAGGGTGCGCATCACACGGCCAACCTGACCAGTGGCACCAACAACAGCAATCGTGGTCATAAGAACTCCTTAACGTCCCGTACCAGCGTAAACAACAGCCTCGGTGTCGCCACCGAGATTGAAAGCGTCGTGCAGAGCCTTCACAGACTTATCGACATCCTGGTCATTAACCAGCACCGAGATACGAATCTCAGAAGTGGAAATCAGGTCGATATTCACACCCTCATCAGCGAGCGCCTCACAGAACGTCGCAGTCACACCCGGGTGGGACTTCATGCCAGCACCGACCAAGGAGACCTTGCCCACGTGATCGTCGTAAAGCACGTCCTTCCAGTCATTGTCAGCCTGCAGCTTCTTCAGCAACGCCATCGCCTTCGGAGCGTCCTCGCGCGGGCAGGTGAAAGTAATGTCAGTGCGGTTATCCGCGATGGTAGAGACGTTCTGCAGCACCATATCGATATTGATCTCCGCATCCGCAACAGCACGGAACATCTTCGCCGCCTGGCCCGGATCATCCGGAA
Organism: Corynebacterium sp. HMSC14H10; assembly: GCF_001807105.1. Taxonomy (NCBI): domain Bacteria; kingdom Bacillati; phylum Actinomycetota; class Actinomycetes; order Mycobacteriales; family Corynebacteriaceae; genus Corynebacterium; species Corynebacterium sp. HMSC14H10. Next base: position 127,525 of record NZ_KV787441.1, read on the forward strand.
TGCCCAGCACGGTCACCTTCGCCTCGGAGCGGTCATGCGCCACACCGGTCAACACTGCTTCTTCCATAGGGATATCCTCCATCGATCCATCAACAAGGGTGCCAAGTTCATTGCTATACGACGAACGCACACGCAACGGAACATTAAACGCGCGGGCGTATTCGACACTTCGCAGCTGCAAAATCTTCGCGCCAACCGCGGCCATCTCCAACATCTCCTCGAAGGAAATGTTGTCCAAACGCTGTGCGTCCGGCACAATGCGCGGATCCGCGGTGTACACGCCGTCCACGTCGGAGTAAATCTCGCAGACGTCCGCCTCTAGGGCTGCCGCGAGGGCAACCGCAGTGGTATCCGAGCCACCACGGCCCAGCGTAGTGACGTCCTTGGTCTCGCGGTTTACACCCTGGAAACCGGCCACTAGGCAGATATGGCCCTCATCGAGAGCCTCACGGACACGGCCCGGAGTGACCTCGACAATGCGGGCGTTACCGTGGCGCTCCGTGGTAATTACGCCGGCCTGCGAACCGGTAAAAGAACGGGCCGAGGCGCCGAGGCTTGCGATTGCCATAGCGACCAGCGCATTGGAAATACGCTCACCGGCGGTCAGGAGCATGTCCATCTCGCGTCCCGGCGGGACCGGGTTGACCTGCTCAGCGAGGTCCAGAAGCTCATCGGTGGTGTCGCCCATTGCCGAGCAGACAACCACGACGTCATTGCCCTGCTTTTTGGTTTCCACAATTCGTTCTGCAACACGACGAATGCGTTCGGCGCTCTCCAGGGATGAACCACCGTACTTCTGCACAACCAGTGCCATGGTCGGCAACCTCCAAAAACTAGGCAACTATATGCACGTAACTATTATTGACTCAATTTACTTGAGTCGCATTCGTAATTACATAGTGGGTTACCAAAACGTAGCTTGCGGAGGTTGTGCGGAGGGTTTGGATCGGGTTGCGTAGGGGGTTGTGGGGTATCGTGGCCGGTATTCGGGTGTGGGTTGGGTGTTTGGGGTGTTTGGGGTGTCGGTTGGGTGTGGATCGGACGCTGCTGCGGGCTGCAAATGTGAAACTGACTAAGTTTATGACAAAAATATGCCTCAAAATACCTCGAAACTGTCATAAACCTAGTCAGTAACTCTCGGTACTGTGCCAGTAACCCCGGGCTCAGCCAGCTCCACTCCCTAACTCCCGGGCTCCGAGCTCAGTCAGCTTCTTAGCCGAACCAGCTGATTCCCGAGACGCTGAAGACACCAAGCACTGCCCCGCTCAACCCCTGCGAAGTGGACATGACAAGTGTTGCATGCCTAGCATTCCCTACGTGAACAATGACCTTCTCGCAGCGATACTGGCACTGCTGTCCGCACTCAGCATCGCGTGGGGAACCGTCATCCGCCACAACCTCTCCGGAACACTGGAAGAGGGCACCAGCACACTTCGCGGAGTGGCGAAAACCCTGAAGCTGCCGCGCTGGTGGCTGGGCTCGACCTTGGCGATTGCCGGGTATGCATTTCAAGTCGCGGCGTTGGCATTTGGCACGTTGCTCCTGGTGCAGCCGTTGCTGGTCATGAAGCTGATGCTCACGCTCCCGCTGGCGGCGAAGGTCAACGGTCGGCGGATTTCGCAGTCAGAGATGATCTGGTCCGTGGCGCTTACTTTTGCGGTGGCGACGCTGGTGTTGCTCGGCAAGCCGACTGCCGGCTCCACCGATATCCCCACTTACCTGTGGGGATGGGCTCTTGCCGTCGGTGGCGTGGTCACCTGCGGGCTTTACGCCGCTGCAGTTCAGTGGCCCAACACCGGCACCGGCGCCGGTGGCGGCTCAGACACCAAACAGCGCGGAGTGCTGCGCCAGAACCCGAAGGCCCTGCTGCTCGGCACGGCAACCGGCTGGCTGTACGGCTTCGTCGCGCTGCTGTCTAAGTCGGTGGTCGATACTTATGTCAATGACGGACTCGTCCAACTCCTGCTCTCCTGGGAACTCTGGCTGCTGGTGGCACTGGCGGTTATTGGCGTCGGCCTGCAGCAGGCGGCTTTTAACGCGGGACCGTTGCAAGCTTCGCTACCAGCTATGACCGTCGTGGAGCCGATCGTTGCCTTCAGCTTGGGATACATCGTTCTTGGTGAGCGCTTCCAGGCAGTTGGTGTGCAGTGGGTGGCGCTGTTTATCGCACTGGTGACCATGATTTCTGCCACTATTGCCCTGGCGGCTCGGCCGGCAGAGGCCACCTCCACCGCCGCAAGCACCCCAAGCACCGCAGACACCCCAAGCACCGACGCCCCAAGCACCGAAATCACCACCACAGACTCCACCGATGCCGCCGCGCGGTAAGTAGAGTTCAACTCTCCCGGGCCGCATGACATAAATTGGTATTTGCACTTATTAAGTCGTTAGCGATTTGTCGGCCTGGCTATCCCTGCCCGGGAACTGTCCCTGGTGAGAAAGACCCGTGGCCGCTATGCACAAGGTCACCAAAGGTAGGACTCGATGGGGCGTCATTCCCATTCCAAGCGGGCAACCAACACCGAAGCAAAGCCCCAAAAGGGCAAGAAGCTCAACTCGAACACCATCATCGCCCTGCTGCTGATCATTGGCGGTTTGGGCGTGCTGCTGTACCCGGTTGTCGCAACGCAGTGGAACAACTTCCTGCAGGCCCGCGCCGCAGATGAGTACTCCAAGCTGGAGAAATCCGCTCCTCCTGAGGTCTTGGACACCGCCTGGAATGAGGCCCACGAGTACAACGCCAGCCTCGGCGAGGTCAATCCCGGCGATGCCTGGACCACCTCCGATGACGAGTCTTCCCCGGAGTACCAGCGCTACCGCCACTACCTCGACGTGCTTGGCGAGACCGACGCGCTCGGTCGCATCGTCATCCCGTCCATCAACTCTGACCTGCCCATTTTCCACGGCACGTCGGAAAAGTCGCTTTCGCGCGGTGTCGGTCACCTCTACGGCACCGACTTCCCGGTCGGCGGCGTGGGCGAGGGTGAAGGTCGTCACGCGTCGCTGTCGGCGCATACGGGTCTGCAGAATGCGACGCTGTGGGACAACCTCGACAAGGTCAAGAAGGGCGACGCGTTCTACATCGCAGTCGCGGGTCACAAGTTGAAGTATGAGGTCCACGACGTAGCCGTCGTAAAGCCGGATGAAACCGATGCTTTACGACGCGTCCCCGGAGAAGACCTGATCACCCTGATTACGTGCACGCCTTACGGCATTAACACGCACCGACTGCTGGTGACGGGGCATCAGGTGCCGATGGATCCTGACGAGGAGTCCGTGTTCGACGGCAGCGGTTCGCAGTGGCAGTGGTGGATGTGGGCCATCCTGGCAGCAGCGGCGGTGATCATTGCGCTGCTGATTTGGTGGCTGCGGAAGCTCTCGCGCGACGGCAAGGGCGAGCCGGAAGCCGAGCGCGAGAGCGACGAGACAGAGAATGACGAGGCGGAGGATTAGGCCCCCTTACGAAGTCGCCATCACCTTCGTCTCCTCGATTGCGTTCTTGATCTCGTTGATTCCCTTTTCAAAGATGCGCTGAAGGCCCAGCGCCAGAATCAGCGACGGGATGATGAACAGCGCCAACATGAACATCAGCTTCCAGTAGTCTGCCTCATAGATACCGGCGATGGAGCTGCGGAACATATCGATCGCGTAGGTACCCGGCAGCCAAGGGCTAATGTTCTGGACCCACTGTGGCACCAGCGGCAGCGGATACGCGCCACCTGCGGCCGAGACCTGCATCACCAGCAACAGCACGCAGATGGCCTTGCCGGCGTTGTCGAAGGTGAAGACGAACGAGAAGACGATCATCATAAACACCAGCGAAATCACCCAGCCGGCCAGCAGCATCAGGAATCGGTGTGCGGGATCGATGCCCACGTACACCTGGAGTCCCAACACCATCAGTGTGGACTGAACCAGGCCTACGCTGGCGAAGGTGGCGAACCGGCCGAAGTATTTCTCGACGCGGGTGTAGTCATCGGCCTGCGCAGCGTTGATTTGTGCGTCACTGGTCGGCTCGTCGATTTCATCGCTGGCTGCATCGCCCTGCGCATCATCGACTGCATCGCTGACCACATTCTCGGCCTCATCATCGCCGACCTTCTGTCCGTCGCGGCTACGGACCGTGGTGCGGATCAGCACCGACGACAGCAGCGCACCGATCCACAGCGCGAGGGTCGCATAGAACGGCGCCATACCCGCACCGAAGCTCTGGACTGGGAAGACGGGGTCTTCCTCGACCTGCACCGGCGCGGCCAACTGCGCTGCCAGGGCACTTGGGTCATCACCGACGGCCTCAGCAATTCGCGAGAGGTCACCGGTGTCCTTCGCCTCTTCCAGCGCGTTGTGAATCTCGTCGAAGCGAGCCGCCAGATCATCAAAACGGTTGCTCAGGCCCATCGTGGCGGCGCTAGTCTTACGAAGCGTATCCACCGGCGAGCCGGAAATCGTACCGCGGATGCCGCGAATGTCCTCGCCAATGACCTCGATGTCGTTGCTCAGACGCGACACCGGCTCCGACAGTGCGTCGATCTGCGGGCGCAGGTTCTGCTCGTAGGAGTTTTTGGCATTTTCCACAGCGGCAATCGCAGCCGTGAAAGCGTCCTTCGCCTGGCTTATCGACGATCCCGTATCCCGGCCACCGCGCAAATCCGCCGCCACGGCGGAGAAACTCTCCTGCAGCCCACGGGTGCGAGCAATCGAGGTGTTCAGATCGGAAATCGCGCGGTCATAGCCCGGCTTAGCGACACCCGGAACCACTGCCCCAACGGTGTCCTCCAGGCGGTCGCGCATCGCAGTCAGGCCATCGGCCTGCTGGCCGAATTTGGCCGCCATCGCGTCAAAGGTATCTGCGGTCGCGCCGCTGGTGGCCTGGGTGCCGTCGACAAGCTCGTTGACGCGGTCGCGCACGCCTTCGTAGCTCGACTGCGTTGCGTCGAGCGCCGTGCTAACCGAGTCGCGAACATTGCCGACCGCGGCTTCCAGATCGCCTGCGACGTTGCCGTCACCCGAACCATTGCGCAGAATGTCCATCCGCGCACCAGCGTTTTCCAAAATGGAATCCGCGGTCTCCACCAGCGGCACGGTGGTCTCCACCAGCGTGGACAGCGAACGAGCAGTCTGCGCACCGGAGCGCAGCCGCGCGGCGGTGTCATCAACGCGGTTTTGCACGCGCGTCAGTGCCTGCTTGGAGTCGGAGGTGTTTAGATACTCATCCAGCGAGGTGATCACGCCCAGCCCAACACTGGCGACGACCTGCGTGAAGTTCTTGTCAATCTCCTGAATAACGCCACTCGCGCCCTTACTCGTAATGATTGACGAAAGCGCGTTCTTCTTCTCATTCGTATAGAGCGTCAGCTTAGGCGCCTTGGTGCCCCGGACGTAGAAGGTCATCAGTTCAGTACTGAAGTTCTCCGGAAGCACGATTGCCGCGTAGTAGTCACCGGACTTAGTGCCGTCGATGGCGTCCTCAGAATCCGTAATCTGCCAGTCAATTTCGTGGTTACGGCTCAGCTTCGACAGCACCTCATTGCCCAAGTTGACGTCAATCGCACCGATATCCGTGCGATGACCACGGTCATTACTGGCGACCGCAATCTTCAGCTTTTCGGTGTTCTCAAACGGCTCCCAGCTGGCCAGCACATTAAAGCAGGTGAACAGCAGCGGAATCAGCACCAGACCGAAAACCATGATGCCGGTCATCGTGTTCTGGCGGATCACCCGAAAGTCATTCCGCACAATTTCAAGAACGTTTCTCATTAGGCTTCACCTTCTGGGGAAGTCTTCACGCTTGCCGACGACACCTTCGCCTGTGGCTCAAACGAATCACCAGCATTTTCCAGCGAGTACGCATGCGGATGGGAAGTTTGGTGCTCCATGTAGGCGCGCAGCTCCTCCTCCGACATCTCGCTGAGCTCCTGGGCGTGAATCACAGACTGCTTGACGTACTCGCGCACCGCGATGTAGGCGAGGCAGAGCAGCACAAACAGGCAAGCCAGACCGAAGAACAGGGCCTTCTGATCCGGGTAGTTACGGGCCAAAATACCCAGCACCACCAGGGCGGCCACGGCGATGCCAATGGCCATGCGCATGAACAGCGTGTAGCTGCCACGCAGATTCTCCATCCGCTCGTCGACTCGCGATTGGTACTCCTCGCGGTTACGCAGCGCAAAGACGAGGTCACTGAGCTTGTATCCGCTACCGACCAGGTGGACTTCTTCGTTGTTGACCAGTCCGCCCTCTTCAAGCTGGTGGTTAACCAAGACATTGACCGAGGACAGGCTGCGGCGCAGCCAGTAACCGACCACGTAGGCGACCACTGCCATGGCCATCAAGGTGAGCATGTTCTTCAGGTAGTAATTCGAGTAGAAACCACCAATGGTCTCGCGGAGAGCATCAATGCCGTAGGTCAACGGCAAGAACGGATTCAGCGCCTGGAAGAAGTCCGGGGTCATCTCAATTGGATAGAGACCGGCGGCGCCAGGAATCTGAATAAACGCGAGCACTACGGCAATACCACGTCCCACGTGGCCAAACGCCGCCACCAAACTGTAAATAATGGCGAGATAACACAACTCCACCACGACACAGGTGAGGACGAACGCAACCGCGCTGACATGCTGCACACCAATGACGATGTCACCGATAGAGACAATCAGCGCCTGGAAAGTAGCGATGATGCCCAGCAGCAATGTGCGGCCCATGTACGCCTGGCCCACCGTGATTTCCTTGAAACCTTCCGCGTCGACTTCCACGCGGAAAATCACAATCAGAATGAACGCACCAATCCACAACGACAGGTTGGTAAACAGCGCCGCCATACCCGAGCCGTAGTGATCCACCGGGAACACGGCCTCGGTCTTAACCTCAGCCGGATCGCTCAGGAACTGCGAGATACCCTCAGGATCGAGGTCGTTGACCATGTTCATGGCTTCGCGCTCTTCGGTGGTGCCCAGGGTAAGGACATCGAGACGCGCAGTTTCCAGACCATCGCGCACACCATCAAGGTCAGCCTTGAAGCTCTCGAGGACCTGAGTCGCAGCGGAAAGCTGCCCACTCGTAGCGTCGAGAAGCGCGGACGTTTCCCGGACGGTGTCCTTTTGCGCGCCAAGCGCCGCCGCGTACGAACCCACGCGCGCGTTGAGCTGATTAAGGGCCCTGCTCAACTGCGGGAGTGCGTCCTGGGACGCCTGGCGGATCTGATCCGAGGCAGCCTTGCCGTCCTTAGTGGCCTGCGCCAACGCCTCGCTGGTGGCGTTGAGGGAGTCGAGAGTTCCCTGCGCCGAGCCGGAGACATTCTTCAGGCCCTCCACCAGCTCTTTATTGGTGGCGTTGCTCTCGTCGAGCGCATCGATTGTGCGCTGGATTGCCTGTTTATCCGGGCCGTTGAGCGGGTTGGCCTCCAGCAGGGAATTCAGCCCACCAATGACCTGATCCGCCTGGTTGACGATGTCCTCCGCCGCAGCCGTCGCAGAATCCGAACGGGAAATTGCGCCCTGCAGATTGCCAGTCATCGCACCAATCGCGGCGTTGGCGTTGCCGGTGCCCTCCACCAGAGCGGTGCTGCCCTGCAAGTAGGCGTCGTTGAGATCTGCGGAGAAATTCAGGACCTCATTACTGAGCTCACCAGTAATCGCCTGCACCTGGGTCAACGCATCCTGGGCGTCATCGAGGGCCGTGTCCACGCTGCCGAGAGTCTTCTTGATCTGCGCAATCGTCGGCTGCAGATCGCCAATCTGCTCCTGGATAGCACCGACTTCATCGCGGCTATTGGCAACCGCATCGGCGACATCCTGGAAAGCGTCAGCGGAATTGAGACGAGCCGCATCGAACCGCCCCTGCAGCAGGCCGCCAGCTTCCTTAACCTCCTCGGTGACCGCCTTCGCAATCTCCTTATTAAAGGAAGCGGAAATCTGACCATCAATACCGGACGCGCCCTGCGCCGTGATGTGCGGCGAGATCGCGTTGATCTTCTGGTTAGCGCGGTATTTCAGCTTTGCTGGATGCCCCTGCCCTTGAATCAGGTCAACCATTTCCTGCGAGAAATTCGGCGGAATGGTGATTTCGGCATAGACCCTGCCGCGCTTTAGGTCCCGGTCTGCCTTCTCGGCATCGGGGAACTGCCAGCCCAGTTCATGATTTTGTTTTAGTTGTTTGACCACCTGGTTACCGATATTGAGGCTTCCGGTAACCGAGGAACTCGCGCCCTTGTCCTCATTCACAATTGCCACACCGATGTTCTCGGTGTGCTCGTACGGATCCCAGAAGCCCGGGATGTTGAACCAGGAGTACAAGGCAGGGGTGATCATCACGCCGATGATGATTACCCACACTCTTGGGCTATTGCGGAGACGGCGCAAGTCTCGCTTAAGAATAGACCAGCTAGTTTGCACCTTAAGGACGCTATCATCTTTAATCCGCTAAATACATTGGTACTAGTTTTACAACTATCGATGGGTGGGGTGGGTGGCGTGTGGATGGCTGAGCACATTTCCCCCACTAAAACCCCCGAATGATGAAATTCATATAACCATCGGGGTAAGGTACATCACATGCAACGCGGACTACTGCTTCTATGCCGCGGCGGGGCTTGGGTTTAAGGCCGGCTCCCCGTCGCGGGGTAAGTTGTGCCGGCCTACAAGAAAAGTCCGAATTAGAAAGGCCCACAACATGTCTCCTTCCGACGCTTTTATTTCCGCTCCTTCTGTAATCTCCACTCCTGCTGGCGAGATTCCGGAAGGACAGCCTGCTTGGAATAAGCAGCGCAACTCCCAGATGGCAACCAACCGCTACCTGCCTTACGACCAGGAAGTTCAGGACTTCCAGCTGAAGGACCGCACCTGGCCGGACAAGCGCATTACTAAGGCACCGGTTTGGTGTGCCGTCGACCTGCGCGACGGCAACCAGGCGCTGATTGATCCGATGAGCCCGGAGCGCAAGCGCCGCATGTTCGAGCTGCTGGTCCAGATGGGATACAAGGAAATTGAGGTCGGATTCCCGTCCGCTTCCCAGACTGACTACAACTTCGTGCGCGAGATCATTGAGAAGAACATGATCCCGGACGATGTCACCATCCAGGTTCTGGTTCAGGCTCGCGAGCACCTGATCCGCCGCACCTTCGAGGCATGTGCCGGAGCAAAGAACGTCATCGTTCACTTCTACAACTCCACCTCGATCCTGCAGCGCGATGTTGTGTTCCGTAAGGACAAGGACGCAATCAAGAAGATTGCCACCGACGCCGCGGAGCTGATTAAGACCATCGCGAAGGACTACCCGGACACCAACTGGCGTTGGGAGTACTCGCCGGAGTCCTACACCGGCACCGAGGTTGAGTACGCCAAGGAAGTTGTCGACGCCGTGGTGGATGTCATCGACCCGACTCCGGACAACCCAATCATCATCAACCTGCCGTCGACCGTGGAGATGATCACTCCGAACGTCTACGCAGACTCCATCGAGTGGATGCACCGCAACCTCAACCGCCGCGACTCCATCATTCTGTCGCTGCACCCGCACAACGACCGCGGCACCGGCATCGCCACCGCCGAGCTGGGCTACATGGCCGGCGCTGACCGCATCGAGGGCTGCCTCTTCGGCAACGGCGAGCGCACCGGTAACGTCTGCCTGGTCACCCTGGGCCTGAACATGCTGACCCAGGGCGTCGACCCGCAAATCGACTTTTCCGACATCGATATGATCCGCCGCACCGTCGAGTACTGCAACCAGCTGCGCGTGCCGGAGCGCCACCCGTACGGCGGCGACCTGGTCTTCACCGCTTTCTCCGGTTCCCACCAGGACGCCGTGAACAAGGGCCTCGACGCAATGGCAGACAAGGTCCGCCCGGGCGCTGCCGTCAAGGAGCTTTCCGACGAGGACCTGCGCGCGGTGACCTGGGAGGTTCCTTACCTGCCCATCGACCCGAAGGACGTCGGTCGTTCTTACGAGGCCGTTATTCGCGTGAACTCCCAGTCCGGCAAGGGCGGCGTGGCCTACATCATGAAGACGGACCACGGCATGAACCTGCCGCGCTCCATGCAGGTCGAGTTCTCCTCCGTCGTGCAGGCAGTCACCGACGCCGAGGGCGGCGAGGTCAACTCCAAGGCGATTTGGGACATCTTCGCAGGTGAGTACCTGGACCGCGAGGCTCCACTCGAGCAGATTGCCCTGACTGTTGATGCCCCTCAGAACGAGTCGGACGCCACCAAGATCAAGGCTCACATCGTCTACGAGGGCAAGGAGCAGACCGTCGAGGGTGTCGGCAACGGCCCGCTGGCCGCTTACGCCAACGCCCTGGAGAAGCTCGGCATCAACGTCGAGGTTCAGGAATACGTCCAGCACGCTCGCACCGCAGGTGACGACGCCGAGGCTGCGGCCTACGTCCTCGCAGATGTCAACGGCACCAAGGTCTGGGGCTCCGGCATCGCTGGTTCCATCACCTACGCGTCGCTGAAGGCAGTCACCAGCGCGGTCAACCGCGCACTGGCTTAAACTCCACATAGTTACTGACTAGGTTTATGACACTTTCGTGGCAAAATTTGTGCTCAAAGTGTCATAAACCTAGTCACTTTCTTTTTGAGGCAAACTATCCAGCGGCCCCTCGGCCCCGCTACCCAATTACCCAACTACCCAATCAACGGGCCGGCATTGCGCACATCCGCACGGAAAGTCACCCCACCTGCGGCTACCACGCGTTCGCGCTCGATCAGGATTGAACGGAGCGTCGATAAGCGAACTGCGTGCAATTCCACCTCTTTCCACACCACCCGCGCGACATCCAGCCCCGTTGCGCGCAGCGAACGCTCGCGGTAAGTCTCCCGCGTGAGCAGCTTGGACTGAGCCGCGGGCGTCGGCGCGACCTCGCTCGCCGAATACTTGATGTGGCCGTCGAACTCCACGACAAGCAGCAGTTCAGGGATATAAAAATCCACGCGGGCGAGAAAGTGCGGCGGATCGTGGCTGGTGCCGCGAGTCCAGATTTCGGCTTGCTCGTGGAACTTCAGGCCGAGTTCGAGAAGAGCGGCTTTAGTCAGCGCCTCACCGGGCGTTTCGCAACGACCATGACAGACCGCGAGCGCACGATGAAACAGCTCTTGGCCCCGCACGCTGGGATAATGCGCCGGGAGCTCCTCAAGCTGATCGCGCGTGGCGCCATGCCGCAGCGCACCTTCGACAGCCAACACCGCCGCCCGCCACGACACGGACTCCGGCCCCTTCTGCCTGAACCGGACGCGACACTCATCGAAGGCCGCACGCGCGAGCACCGCGACCCGCCGGTCCGCGAGCCCCTGCGTGTGATCCAGATGGATCTCCGAGCGCAGGCGCATGCAATAGTCGATGCCGTGGAACTCCTGACTCCCGCCCACGACCACAATCTTCGCATCGCGCACCAGCACCCACGAACCGTGCAAGGCCAGCGCTGCAGCTCCCGAAATGACGCCTGACGACGTCTCGGAGACCACCGCCAAAGCAGTAATAGCCAGGCGTTTCTCGCGGTGGAGCCCCTCCCAGGCATGCGCGACTACATAGTGACCTCGGCAAAGCCGCTCCAGATAACCGGCCCGCGCTTGCCTTGCGACCTCGCGGTATCCATTCCCCGGCTGGTCATCCGGCCTAATGATTCCAAACTGGTCCGCCACCAGTTGCTTGCGTTTCTTGTTGACCATTTCTCCCCCGCCCCGTGGTTGTTGTCCTGTGGCTGTTGCCCCGTGGTAGTTATTTCGTCCTTATTTTTGTGGCGCTGTTTTGTGGCTCTATTTCGTGGCCTTGGCTTGTGGCACTGTTTTGTGGCCCCTATTTAATAAGGCGCGGAAATTGCCCTCGCGGTTCCATTCCTTTTCGGCTGAGCACCCAGTCGGGGGAAAACTTTTGGGCCTTGCGTGGTTTTTGTAGTTTGCGTGGTTTACGGGACCCGTGTGACCGTGCCCCACGGTCCTTCTGAGCTTGAGGCCGAGCTAGTGCCCAAGTTACTGACTAGGTTTATGACACTTTCGTGGCAAA
>NZ_KV787442.1:0-825 GCF_001807105.1 Corynebacterium sp. HMSC14H10
TTTTGGTGGTTGGGTAGGGGAGCGTCGCGTGACTGCTGTGAAGCGCTGGGGTAACCCTAGTGTGGAGTGTGCGCGAGTGAGAATGCAGGCATGAGTAGCGAATGAGGAGTGGAAAACTCCTCCGCCGAATGACTAAGGGTTCCTGGGCCAGGTTAATCCTCCCAGGGTGAGTCGGGACCTAAGGCGAGGCCGACAGGCGTAGTCGATGGATAACGGGTTGATATTCCCGTACCCGTGTGTCCGCGCCCATGGTGAATCAGGGATACTAACCCACCTGAACACGCGCCGTTTACTAGCCTTTTAGGTTGGTTGGTGTGTGTGATGCTGGGGACCTGAACTGGTAGTAGCCAAGTGATGGGGTGACGCAGGAAGGTAGCCGTGCCACGTGATGGATATCGTGGTGTAAGCGTGTGGCCCGTGTTCTAGGTAAATCCGGAGCACATGTGGGTGAGGCGTGATGCGTACCCGTTTTGGGGAAGTTGGTGATCCTATGCTGCCGAGAAAAGCCTCTAGCGATGTGGATATACGGCCCGTACCCGAAACCGACACAGGTAGTCAGGTAGAGAATACTAAGGCGATCGGGAGAACTGTGGTTAAGGAACTCGGCAAAATGCCCCCGTAACTTCGGGAGAAGGGGGGCCATGACTGGTGACCGACGTGGTTGAGCTGGTTGTGGCCGCAGAGAATAGAGGGAAGCGACTGTTTACTAAAAACACAGGTCCGTGCGAAGACGGGTAAGTCGATGTATACGGACTGACGCCTGCCCGGTGCTGGAAGGTTAAGAGGACCTGTTAGACCCCTTTGCGGGTCGAAGCGGAGAATTTA
>NZ_KV787443.1:0-194736 GCF_001807105.1 Corynebacterium sp. HMSC14H10
CCCGATGTGTCCACTTTCCGGGGGTCGGGCCCTACGGCTCGGTCTCTACTTGTCAGCAACTCAGCAACCGACCAATTACTTAGTCAGAGCCGCCTTGTCACCTGCGAGTCGTCGCCAAGCAGTGGCAGATGCGACACCCATCAGCGCACCCGCCCCCAGAAACACGCTGCCTGCACCCATCGCGGTAGCACCCACACCAGCAATCGGCGGCAGGATGACCTGCGCCAAGCGGTTACCCATTAGCCGGATGGACAACGCCTGAGCACGCACCTCGGCATCCACCAGGGAACTCACCCACGTCATCGACATGGGCATCACAAAGCCCCAGGCCAAACCGCAGATACCAACAGCAATAACCATGAGCCACGCACTCTGCAGCCACGGCATAGCCAAAAGCGGCATGACACCGGCACAAACTGCAATGATAAGGACCCGATTGCGATTAGCTTTGCGCAAAACAGTCGGCATGAGGGCTCGGGAAATAATCGCAAGACCACTACGCGCACCAAGGATCGCCGTCACCTCGGCAACACTAAAGCCCAGTTCACGTCCCAGCACCGGCACATATGCCGTCAACAGGTCAATGGCTACGATGACCGCAATTGAGACAGACATAGCGCTGGACATGCCATCGATACGCAGGATGCTTAAGACCGATGCGCCACTGGCTTCGGCCTGCGCCAGCCGCCTCTCCTCCATCCGGCTGCGGTCGCTAACAGTCGACGCCGGAGAATACTCAGTTGAGCTAGCAGCTTGCACTTCGGCGGCTGCATTTGCTTCGTGCCGTCGATAAGCAGTTGCGACCGGCCAGCCGATGACCAGGGCGACCGCACCGATTCCCGTCATCGTCCAGAGCGCGGAAGTGGTGGCGGTCATGGCGCTGCCGTCGTGGTTGGGAGTGAGCAGACCCGCACCGACGATGCCGAGGAACTGCCCGACGGAGATTCCAAGCGTGAAGTATGCAAAGAGGCTATCAAGCCCGGCGACGCCGCCACGCAGGTGCGAAACCATGCCTTGAGCGGCGATGAGCGTGGTCATGTGGGCAAAACCCAGGGCCACGTAGCCGATCAGAAGAATAGGTAGGTTCGGCGAGAGCGACATTACTGCTGCAGCGATGACGGTGGCGACGAGACCGGAGTACATGACTTCGGTGGCACGATGGCTGTCGACAAGCTTGCCGGCGGGAAGCGCAATAATAAGAGGTACAAGTGAAAATGCGGCAGTGAACCAACCGACGGTGGCGGCGGAACCGCCAAAATCGAGGACTCGCCAAGAAAGCAGCACGCGACCGCCGTTGAAAACCGCTTGCCCCAACACAGTAATGAGAACCAATAGGCCGAACCAGCGTCTCATACCTGTTTGTAACTCCCCTTCTCCTGTGTGGTCGCACTCTTCGCGGGGCGATTTCTTTGCACGTCAATACCTAAATTGATCGGTGCTTTCTCGTCGGCTCGCACTTCTGCCAACCCGCGAAGAACGGTCAAAGCAATGCGGCTTATTAAGAATAGTCCCTGAAGTTAAACATGTTTAGCGCATAGAATGAATTATTCGGGCATCCTTGTCGATGTAACCGGTTTTCTTATTTAGTTAATAAAGAATCAGGAATTAGGAGCCATGCTTGAACGCACATTGGTGTTCGTCGATACGTCATATTTACTGGCGAGCTTTTACAACTCGTGGGAAACCGGAGCCCGCGGGCAATTAGAAATCGACCTTAGAGAAGTAGTTAGTGTCCTTGACCGAATGATTAACCAGCAGCTGAACCAGCCAGTTCAGCGGCAACTTTGGTACGACGGCATCCCGGAGTCGGGGCCGCATCGTTACCAGCGCTCACTGCGCACGATTGATGGTGTGCAGCTGCGCGCAGGTCAGCTCATTGAATGGGGTGACCGACGGACGCAGAAGGCCGTCGATACGCGACTCGTCGCAGACATGGTTGTCGCCGGCCTGCGCAACCAAGTTTCCGATATCGTGCTGGTCTCGGGCGATGCGGACATGCTGCCCGGCGTCGCTGAGGCTTCGGCCGCCGGTGTGCGCGTGCATCTCTACGGCTTCGGCTGGGACTCCATGTCCGGTGCACTTCGCCATGCCTGCGATTCGACGACAATCCTCGATCCCCGCGAGGACTTCGCCGACGCCATGCAGCTCAATGTCCTCGAGGGCCCAATCCCACCGGTCGTCCGCACGAATAAGCCGCTGGGCGATGCCGAACCAATCGAAGATCTCGGTGCCACCTGTGTACCGGATACGCGCATCACTCCTCCGGGCGAGGACTCGCTTGACGACGGCACGGAGAACACTCCCTCCGCTGCCGACGGTGATGTTGCTTCGCCGGAGGCCGGCTCTCCGGAGGTTCCGCAGGACCAGCGCGTTGTGCCATCCCCCACAGCTGACCGCGACTCCGACTGTCGCAGCGAAGACAATGCCGCAGCCACGCCGACGGCCAAGGCCGACTCGCCGAAGTTCAACGAGGTCGAACACGCGGCCAAGATGGGTGCCCGGGAAATCCCGGCGCAGGCTGAGCACCGCGCTGAGGTAGAGCGCACCGGCGGTTTGGAAACTACACAGGTGGATTCCGCTGCTTCGGGCGTTTCGGCTGACTCGCCAACACAGCAAACGCAGCCAACGCAGCCAGCACAGCCTTCTCCAGCGGCCATGCCCGGCGCGACAGTCAACACTGGCAGTGGGGCTGGTAACGACACTGCGAACAACACCGGAGCCGAGAATGCAGGCGCGTCTGCCCCCGATTCCGCGTCGTCGACTGCAGTTGGCAGTGGGGGGTCGGCGACGGAGCCGTCGACAAGCGAAGACGGTGCCAACACGAGTACGCCGAAACCAAGCCCGCGGCCGAATCCTTCGATGATGGCGCCAAGGAGGAAGCTGCGTAGTCGATACGTGCCCCTGCCGAACGAGGTGTGGGCATCCGCGGGTTTTCAGACGCCGTTCGATGTGGGACAGCAGTACGCGAACTGGTGGTACGAGAATATTGCGAACGAGCAGGCGCGCGATAGTGCCCACTTGCTCTCTGGTGGTGGGCTGCCACCGGACATTGATCGTCCGCTGCTGCAGTTTGCGTGCGAAACCCTGCACGAATACACGCTGACGGAGACGCAGCGCGTCAATCTGCGCGATGGTTTCCACGCCGGTATCCGCGGAGTGCTGCTCGCGCGGAAGAACGGCGAATTGGAGTAATAGCGCGCCTCACGGATTCGGCAGTTTCGGTGGCTTCAGCACTGCTGGCGCTACTGTCGCTGCTGGCGCTGCTGGTGCGAGAAAGTGTCGGGGTTTATGTCAGTTTAGGGTGGTTTTTCCCGCTCAAACTGACATAAACCCCGACACTTTCTTGTTGACGATTGTTGGCAACTGGTGAACGCTACTTCGCTTCGTCTGCGTCCGTTGTGGTGTCCTCAACGGCCTCAACGGACTCGGCGGACTCGGCGGACTCGGCGGCCTCCAGCTCGCCGGCGTTATCCTTCGCGGCAGAACCGGATTCGAGAGCAGCGCTTTCATTATTCATCTGGGCACGAATTTCGGCCAGACGCATGTCGGCAGCGGCATCGCGAGTCGAAGTCTCGATCTCAGCCATGCGACCTGCTTGTGAGGATTCCGCGAGCTCCTGAGCGCCCAACGCATTGGCGTAGCGGCCTTCAATCTTCTCACGGACCGAATCCAAAGTCGGCACATTCGGATCCTCGGAAATACCCTGCATGCTCTGGAGAGTCTTCGACGCGGTCTCTTGCATCTTGGCCTGATCCGCCTGCGACTCCAGCTTGCGGATATCCTGCTTAATCTGCTCGTAGCGAGCCTGCGACTGCTGCGCCTGACGCTGTGCCTCCTCAGCAGCAGATACGGCCTGCTGGTGGAGCTGCGTAGTATTTTCCAGCTCCTTTTCAACATTCACCAGCTGGGTGGCAAACACCTCAGCAGTGCTTTCCATCTTCTGTGCAGTGGCCCCATCGCCCTTGGCACGAGCCTGATCCGCGTTGGCGAGTGCCTGGCGGGTGTTCTCGGTAATCTTGTCACGCTCAGAGGTCAACCGCCCCAGCTGCATTTCCAGCTGATTGCGGTTGCCGATGATAGCCGCAGCCTGACGCTGAATCTCCTGATGGCGCTGACGCTCGGCCTCAGCTGCCTGTGCAATCTGAACCTTCGGATCCGCATTGTCCTCGATTTTCTTATCAAACGAAGACATCATGTACTTCCAGCCCTTGGCAAATGGATTAGCCATGCAAATCCAACCTTCCTCAACATATGCGGAATAACTAATCGGAACCGAGAAGATTCCATCTCTTAAAAAATTGTACGTGAGCTAGCTCGCTCTCTCTCGGCAAACGGAAAGAGCTGGTTACCGACAAGCAAGACTCCCCCAGAGTTGTAAACTCTCTAAACATGGTTCATTGCCCTCAACGCGCGTACCGCGGACTTGCCGCGAGTCTCGCCGCGGTAATTACTCTGTCAGCAACTGCGCCGCTGGCTAACGCGACAGTCACCGCAACTGCTGACTCCACCAATACCGGCGCATTTTCGCAGGTAGTCGTCGCAGCTCCATCCTCAACGGAGCCGACTAAGCCCTCCGACGCAAAAACCAAGAAGACCACCGAAAAACCAGCAGGAAAGGCTCCCGAGAAGCACACAGGGAAAACCGCGGAGAAGTGGGCGGAACAGTCGGCAGAGAAGTCGGCAGAGAAAACCTCTTCAACGACATCGGAAACGTCCTCAACGGAGCCGTCGGAAAGCACTGCGAAAAGTGAGCCGAAGGCGTTTCCCCCACTTGTGCCAGGGGCGAATACCCAGTGGGGCCTTGGCGTCCAAACTCGTCTCGACCAGGTGACCGAGAAGTTTGATGCTAAGGGCGGCATGCTCGGCATGGGCATCCTGGATCGCCAGACCGGTGAGTTCATCTGCAACGCACACTGTGATGATGTTTTTCGCCTCGCCAGCCTGATGAAGGTATTCATCGCCGATGTCGTGGCCTACTCCAACTACACACAGCCGAAGAAGGGCGAGATCGTCGCTGGCCAGGGCGATATGCCGGTTGAGGGCAACCCTGATGCCATGCTGCGCGACGACATGATTCGATACTCCAACAATGAAGCAACTGACGAGCTGTGGGATTCCTACGGCGGTGTACGCATCGTTGACAATGTCCGGCAGCGCTACGGCCTGTCGGATAAGACCGTCGGCTCGCCTATGTGGGGAGCCACCACTAGTACGCCAGCCGACATGGTCGCCTACTTTGACCGCATGCTGAGCGAAGAAGGCGGACTGAGCGACACGGAGACCAAATACATGCGTCAGCTGATGTACTCACTGCCGCGTTACTCCTACGGCGATGCAGACCAGAACTTCGGTCTGCGTGCAGCGCTACCGAAGGAAACGATTGCCAACAAATCCGGTTGGTACGAAGAGCAGCACACCACTGCCGGGTTCCTTGGCGACGATGACCGTTACGCTATCGCGGTTCTGGGCAAAAACCTGACCGCCAACGACCTCACCGAAGCTGTCAAGCACGTGTTCCCGAGCGGGCAGGTTCTGCCAACAGGTGAGAAGGAGACAAAGCATGCCCGCACCAGCGCACCACTGTCGATTGAGGAAAACTCAAACAAAGTCGCTCCAGCCCTGTGGGCACTAGTAGCGGCACTCGCTGGCTTTGGTATTGGCTGGCTCATTCGTGGCCAGCGCGCGGACTAGATACAAAAAGTCCCCGCGGGCTTGAGGCGCGGGGGCTCATGCGGCAGTGCTCTAAGTTGGAAAACGCACAGTATGCGGACTAAACCGCAGAATTTACTCGGTAGCGCTATCCTGTGCGGCCTGCTCGGCAATCTGCGCACGGACATCATCCATGTTCAGCTCCGAAGCCTGGCCAACCAGGTCGCTCAGAGCGGTCTCAGGCAGCACACCAGAGTGCTGGAACAGCAGGATTCCCTCGCGGAAAACAAACAGCGTCGGAATCGACTGAATGCCCAGGGCGGCCGAAACCTCCTGGTTGGCATCGGTGTCCAGCTTTGCGAACACTACCTCTGGGTGCTTCTCCGAAGCCTTCTCATAAATCGGGGCGAACTGGCGGCACGGACCGCACCAGGATGCCCAGGCATCAACGAGCACAATGTCGTTGTTCTGAATAGTCTCAGCGAAAGTCTCGTTCGTAATATCAACAGTTGCCATGGGTCTAACTCCTCTTACTCTTTAACGTCGTGTTCTAACTTCACGTTCTTTACGTAGGTTTTTACCCGTTAGTTCCCCACAACGCACGCGGGAGTCGATTCATTCCCGCCGGGTTCGCGGGGACGTCGTAAAGCGGCGCGTGCTAGTGGTTGATGCGGACAGTGTTGGCCTGTTTACCCAGGCCATCGATGGTGATGATCATTTCCTGACCATCCTGAAGGTAGGTCTGCGGGCTCATGCCGTGACCAACACCCGCCGGCGTTCCCGTGGAGATGACATCGCCCGGGTTCAGCTGCACGAACTGTGAGATGTAGGCGATTAACTTCGCCGGGGAGAAAACAAGGTCCGCAATCGGGGCATCCTGGCGCAGCTCTCCGTCGACATATGTGCGCACCCGTGCGGAGTCCGCATCGAAAGCATCTGCTGTGAGCATCCACGGGCCGAAAGCACTGGCGCGCTGCAACGTCTTCCCCTGTAGCCACTGCGCGGTGGCGTACTGGAAATCGCGCTGGGTGAAGTCATTCATAATCGCGTACCCAGCGATAGCGTCCTGTGCCTGCTCCTCCGACACCCGCAAGCAGGTCTCGCCGACGATAACCGCGAGCTCGCCTTCATAATCGAGCTTTTCCGCGCAGGCCTCCGGCACTCGGATATCATCCTTCGCACCGGCAACGGCATCGGCAAACTTCGCGAATAGCGTCGGCACCTCGGGACGCTCGTGTCCCATCTCATCGATGTGGGCGGCATAGTTCAGGCCGACGCAAACAATCTTGCCCGGCCGCGTGATCAGCGGCGCGAACGCCCACGTGCTCTCCGCCATGACGTTGTCAGGGTTGTTCCCCGCCTCCGCCAAGAGTTCTTCCGCTTCACGACGCCACGTTGGCCGCGCTAACACATCTCCGAGACAGTGGTCATCAAAAAGGACCGCTACGCCGTCGCCGAGAACAGCGGCGCGGGTTGCACCCTGGTATCGCAACGTTGCTAGACGCATGGCTTTCTCATTTCTTCATGGCTATTCTCTGTGTCACTTCTGCCGCCTGATCGGCTCTCGGTTCCACGCTACCGCCTTGTTGAGCTGAATTAGGAAGCAGGTTCGCTCTTTGGCTGACGCAGAGCCTCGCCTTCAGGCTGGGAGGGAAGATTCTGGCTGTGCTGAAGAGCACGCTGTCCCGGCGTAGTCATGCGAACTACCCAAGCAGGACGGACGAAGAGCCATCCGGCACCGATGGCAAGCAGCAACCTGTGCAGACCGAGACACAGCATCGCCGCGATGATGGCCACCAGCGGCGTCATGATGACCAAGTGTGGGTCCTTCGGCAGGATGAGGTCGCAAATAATCATGACCACAACCAACATTGGAATGTGCATGAGGAAGATAGGCAGCGTTCGGCCGCCAACCTTTTCAAAGGGCACAACTAGGCGAGTGTTCTGCAGCATCGCCATAACATTGATTGCAGCCAGTGCGCCAGTGGTGGACAGGTACACGCGGGTGAAGCCGACGTTGCCTTCGTTAAAGCTCGCGTAGGTCGCCTGCACCCAGATTGCCACCGACAGGAACGCCGTCAGCGTCACTAGCAGTGAGAGGCCGCTGCGACGCTGTGCCATCCGGAAGATCCAGGGCGCACCGTACATGCCCAGCACATAGAAGAACAGCATCTTGCTGACAAAGTCCCACGACCAGCTGGATGAGGCAAAAGGCGCCCATGCACTAATGAGGCCTGAAACGATGAGCTGAATCACCGGATGTACCCAGCGGAATGCTCGTGTGAGAATTGCAAATAGCGCCAGCGCCCACAGGAACCACAGGTAAGAAGTTGGCTCGATGCCCGCGTGAAGCGTGTTGTAAATTCGCGGCCCCCACGCACTGTGGTCCGTAATCGGCGGCGGAGACACGATGCCATCGGCATCCACGTGCGTATATGGCATGAGGAAAAGCACGAAGTCACGCAGTGGAACCCAAATCACGTAGAGATAGACCATCACCCAGATTCGGCGATTGGCCAACTTATGCCACGACTCCTTGAGTGCCTTGCCGGCGAACAGACCAGATAGCAGGAAAAACAGCGGCATACGGATTGGTCCGAGGAAGAAGTTAATCCCCGCCCACTGCGCCGTGTAGTAACCGTGCGCTTGCAGCTCTGTGATGGCATGGCCAAGCACAACTAATAGAATGCACAGCCCCTTGGCCGCATCTACCCAGCCGACGCGCTGTTTCGGCGCACTCTTATGCCTTTTAGCTTTGGTCTCCGCTGCCACGGGAGCGGCAGTTGGTGACATAGTGCTTCCCCGCTTCCCGACGACTCCGCGTAACCCTCAAAACCTTCAAAACCGTCAACGCACGAAAACTCGCCCCATTGACTGTCACTCACCTTACCTAGCCACCCGGATTGCACTAATTCTGGGTGGCTAGGCGAGGCCCTAGAGAGAACCGCTGGGCTCCTCCGCCAGGTTGGCGAACCTGGAGTAGTGCAGCTGGTGGGCCACAGCAATGCTTCCGGTCGGTCCACCACGGTGCTTTGCGACGATAATATCCGCCTCACCAGCACGTTCATGGTCAGCCTCCTGCGAGTCCGGCCGGTAAATCAGCATGACGATATCGGCATCCTGCTCCAGTGAGCCCGACTCACGCAGGTCCGAGACCTGTGGCTTCTTATCTGTGCGAGCTTCCGGACCACGGTTCAGCTGCGAAATTGCAATCAGCGGTACCTCGAGTTCCTTCGCCAACAACTTGAGCTGACGGGAGAACTCCGAGACCTCTTGCTGCCTGGACTCGACTTTTTTACCCGAGCTCATCAGCTGCAGGTAGTCGACCACAATCATCTTCAGATCGTGCTTCTGCTTCAGCTGACGTGCCTTCGCGCGAATCTCCATCATGGTCAGGTTCGGCGAGTCATCAATAAACAGCGGAGCATCGCGAATCTTGTCGCCGACCTCGACCAACTTGGTCCAGTCCCGCTCATCCAGGTCACCGGAGCGCAAAGATGCCATGTTGATCTTCGCCTCTGCGGACATGATGCGCATCATGATTTCATTGCGCGACATCTCCAACGAGAAAATTGCGCTGGTCATGCCGTTGCGAATCGAGGCCGAACGCATGAAGTCCATCGCCAGCGTGGACTTACCCACACCCGGTCGAGCCGCAATAATCACCATCTGACCTGGGTGAAGACCGTTTGTCAGCTTGTCCAGGTTGGTGATCCCCGTCGGCACACCCTGCGCCAGACCGCCGTTTTGGGTAATAAGATCCAGTTCCTCCAGCGTGTCATCCAGGACATCGGCGATGGGAACGTAGTCATTCTTCGTGTTCTCACGTCCAACACTGAAGATGAGCTGCTGCGCCTCATCCACCAGCTGCTCCGGCTCCGTGTCCTCCGCGCCCGCATAGCCGATCTGGGCGATCTTCGTGCCGGCCTCTACCAGGCGACGAATTGTCGCCTTCTCCGCAACAATTCGGGCATAGAACTGCGCATTCGCCGCCGTTGGCACCAGGGAGGCCAAGGTGTGCAGGTACAGCGGACCACCGATGCGCTCCAGGTCTCCAGTTCGATCCAGACGACCTGCCAGCAAAATGGGGTCAATTTCCGAGGACTCACCGTAGAGGTGCAAAATCGCCGAGTAAATCGTCTGGTGCGCCGGGCGGTAGAAATCCTCCGGTGTCAGCTGCTCATACACATCCGCAACGACCTCGGAGTTCAGCAACATTGCACCGAGCACACTCTGCTCTGCCTCGATATTGTGCGGCGGCGTGCGCTCAAAAGTCGCGCCCGCGACGGCACTCGCACGAGCGCCACGACCACGGTCTCGCTCCCAGTCCCGCGCCCCAGATCCGCTTGCCGACGATCCTTTGCCCGAGCTCTGCGAGAAGGAATACTCCTCCGGTGGCGCATCCTCTACCGGCGGTTCCGGAGGCAGCGGAACGTCATCGAAAGAATCATCGTGGGAATTTACCGAGTAGGACGACGCCTCGTCCCCTGCTCCTGAATGACCACCATCACCTACAGGCTGACTCATCGTGAGCAGCTCCTCCCCTTCTGGACCACTTAGGTGCCTTTTCAACCCTGTTACTGACTGACCGTCACAGTCAATATGTCTGTTCCGACCGCCAGCACTGGACACCAGACTACCTACCGCAGTTATACCTGTTCGAGCGGATTGACGGACCTGTAAAAGTACCCTTGAAGGCCCCAGAAAACAATCTTCCACGGGGTTTATCCCCGAAGTTATCCACAGCTCCTGTGGATAGGCCTGGGGAGAACATGTGCACAATCAAGAAAAGTCCAGGTGAACGGTCCGTAACCCTAAACCGCCGCTTGAATGTTAACGGGGGTAGCAGAGTTTCAACCCGAAAATATTCTATCCACGCAGGTCAGTACATATTTGCCTTAATCCTGCACAAATGTAATCCTCTGTTGCCCCTTTAGCATCGATGCTGCTCATGCGGAGATTATTAACGATGAATTAATAAAAATCTCGCACTCTCCAGAAAAGTTATCCACGGCAGTCAGACAAGTTACCCACAGGTTTATCCACAGCAATCATCGTTAGCCTGTGGACAAGTTGTAGATGCTCTTTCCAGCACCTGCGTAAAAGGCTTTAAGCCAGCCTTAAACCACGAAAAGCCCCGACCTTTCACTACGAAAGATCAGAGCTTCACGTGTGCTGTTGTCATTGGGCCTCAGAGCCCGCGCACATCCTTAGGCGCGGCGCTCGTCGGCCGCCGTCAAAGTAAAAACTTTAAACCGCGAACTTACGCGGCGACGACCTGTACGGAAACATGCGCGGTAATCTGCGGGTGCAGCGCGATGTCAACGGTGTGCTTACCAAGGGACTTGATCTGGCTCGGAGCAAGCACGACTGCGCGCTTGTCGATAGCCTGACCGGAAGCCTTACGAACTGCATCGGCGATGTCACCCTTGGTGACGGAACCGAACAGCTTGCCATTTTCCGAAGCCTTCACAGCAACGGAGACGTTGTCGAGCGAATCAATCTTCTGCTTGACTTCACGTGCATGGTCGAGGTCGCGGATAGCGCGAGCCTCCTGGGCACGACGAATGCCCTCGATCTGCTTTTCTGCGCCGCGGGTGGCAACAATTGCCAGTCCGCGAGGAAGCAGGTAGTTACGTCCGTAGCCGGCCTTGACCTCAACGATGTCGCCTGCGACACCGAGCTTGTCAACGTCGGCGGTGAGGATCAGCTTCATGATCCCTGCCTTTCGCTGGATATGTCTTTAAAAGACTATGAGAATTGTGGATGCTAAATCTGCTGCAAACTAGTCACGTAGTGCCGTGGCTGGAAGGAGCTTAGAACGGAGGCTCATCGCCGCCGAAGCCACCACCGGCCGGAGGAGCTGAGTTCCACGGATCTTCCGCAGGAGCTCCGCCACCAAAACCGCGATCGCTCTGTCCACCCTGGTTGCCCTGGTTTCCACCAAAGCCACCGCCGAAACCACCACCGGCATTTCCACCCTGGCCGCGGTTACCGCCGCCAAAGTTTCCACCGCCGTTGCGTGGAGTGCGCGTGACCTGAGCTCGAGCGAACTTCAGGGACGGACCCACCTCATCGACCTCAACCTCAAAGACGGTACGACGCTCGCCCTCGCGGGTCTCGTAGCTGCGCTGGCGCAGACGACCCTGGACGATGACACGCATGCCTTTGGAGAGACTTTCGACAGCGTTCTCCGCTGCCTCACGCCACAGGCTGCAGGTGAGGAACATGCCCTCGCCGTCAACCCACTGGCCATCTCGGTACACCCGCGGAGTCGACGCGACGCGGAAATTCGCCACGGCAGTGCCGTTCTGGGTGTACTTAAGCTCCGGGTCAGCAACCAAGTTGCCAACCACTGTGATTTGTACGTCTCCCTGAGCCATGCTTCTTCTCCTCGGTTGTATTCTGTCGAGCTGATGATGGGGCTTTCGCCCGCTATCCTACGGCTTTCGCACTACCGGTGTGCCCCATTCGAGCACTCTGGATACGCAAATATGACGCAGATTAACGATCAACCCGCAGCACCTTGGTGCGCAGGATGCTGTCGTTCAGATTCAGACGACGGTCGAGTTCCAGCACGGATGCGGACTCGCAGGTGAGGTCGACGACAACGTAGATGCCGTCTTCCTTCTTCTCGATCGGGTAGGCGAGGTGGCGCTTACCCCAGATGTCCACCTTCTCCACCTTGCCGTTCTCCTTGCGGACAACGTCGAGGTACTTCTCCAGGGACGGGCCTACGGTGCGCTCATCCTGAGACGGATCGATAATAATCATTACTTCGTAGTGACGCACGGACCTCATCACCTCCTATGGTCTAGTTCTTGTATTTCGGCTACACAGCGTGGTGCGCTGGCACTATCTTTCATGCCAACCGCTATGCAGCAGGAGGATCGTTGCGTCAAGCAACCCTGCCAGGGTACCGCAGGCAGAGGTATATGTCCTAATCGCAGGCGCCGTCGGCAAGCAGTACTGGCAAGCGGCGTCGGAGCACCGAATAGAAAGAGACGCACACAGAGCTACTGCGTGCGTCTCTTTGAATTGTGAAGTTGTCGCGTGCTTTGTGGGCGGTTAACGCTCTAGCAACTGACTACCTGGCCTGCGTCCTACATTGATGTCGAGGAAGCATGTGCCAACGCAATAATCACCGGAATGACTGTCGCGAATAGGAAAGCTGCTAGGCACAGAGCCCAAATGATTGCCGGTTTCCACTTCTGCATGAAGCCCCAAAAGGCCGTGCCGAACATCAGGAAGCCAATCGCGACGCAGACGATGGTGAAAATCACCCACGTGTCCACTTACTGTCCACCTCCAGGGTTACCGGGGTCTCCGCCGCCTTCATTGCCACCGCCGAAACCACCGCCTCCCGGAATCGGGATGGGCAGTAGGTCAGCGATTCCGCCGCCACCGCCGCCGCCATCGCCGCCCGGAACCGGAAGCGGTGCAGGCTGCTCCTCGGAGGACTCAGAGGTCGACTCCTCGGCCGACTCCTCTTCTGTGGTCTCCGGGGCAGAGCCCTGGTCATAGCCAGAGTCAGAGGTCGATGGCGCCTGGTACTGCGGTGCACCTGCGACACCACCGATTGGTTCCGGCTTGGTGAAGTACTCAAAGTCCTCGTTGGCCAGTGCGTTATCCATGGTGTACTTCCACAGATCGCCCGGGGTTTGGGCACCGTACATGATGCCACCATAGGCATTGTAGAGCGCCGAACCATCGACGTTGCCAACCCACACAGCGGTCGACAGCTGCGGTGTCGAACCAATCATCCACGCATCCTTGTTCTGGCCGGTGTCACCCAACTGCGTAGTACCGGTCTTGGCGGCCGACGGGCGACCACCACTCAAGGGCTTGTTGCTGTAACCGGCAATAGGCTCCATGGCCGATATCACATTGGTGGCGACTGCCTTGGAGACTCGACGATCGCCCTTGTCGGCATTGGACTCGTAAACAATCTCGCCCTTGGAGTTTTCAACCTTCTCTACGAAGTGAGTCTGCTGATAGACACCATCATTGGTCAGCGTGGCCAGACCAACGGCCATATCCAGCGGACGTGTGAGGTACTGACCCAAGGTAATACCGTCCTGCGAGTGACCGTTGTCATCCATCAGAGTCTTTTCAATACCCGGGATGGACTCGGCCACGCCCAGCCGATGGGCCATCTTGGCGGTGTCATCCGGGCCGTTCTTCAGGTCGCGCTGCAGGCGAATAAACGGGGTGTTCAGCGACTGCTTCAGGGACTCGTAAATCGGGAGGACACCACCGCCGGCACCACCGGCGTTGTACAGAGTGGCGTTACCGGACTGGACAGGTGCCGAAGAGTACTGCGCGGTCAGTGGAATGCCCTGATCGAGCGCTGCTGCCAGCGCAAAAATCTTGAAAGTAGAACCAGTCTGCAGACCGCTGTTTGCGTAGTCCCAACCAGTCGGATCGTCGCCACCGTAGTAGGCGCGGACAGCACCGGTCTTCGGCTCCACCGAAACGATGGCGGCACGCAAACCCGTTGACTGGTCGACGTAGGTTTCCATCGCATCGAGGGCAGCCTGCTGTACCGTCGGGTCAATGGTCGTCGTAATGCGAAGGCCGCCAGTGTTGACCTCCTGCTCGGAGATACCTTCGCGCTCCAACTCAGCCAGCACCTGATTCTTAATCATGGCAGCCGGGCCGGGCTCCGGAGCCTGCTTCGGCGCCAACGCCGGATCGATGGTCTCCGGGTACTGCATTCCCGCGCGGTCCTGCGGCGAGACGATGTTCATCTCCACCAGGCCATCGAGGACGTAGTTCCAACGCTGCTCAGCCTCTGGACGGTTAGTCCACGGATCCAGTGCGGATGGACGCTGAATCGAGGCTGCCAGCACGGCACCCTCTTCGGCATTCAGCTCACCGACTTCCTTACCGAAGTAGGCCTTCGACGCTGCCGCGATACCGTATGCGTTACGACCAAAGTAAATCGTGTTGAGGTAGGCCTCAAGGATTTCGTCCTTAGTCCACTCCCGCGCCATCTTCGCCGACATGACCAATTCCTTGGCCTTACGGGTCAGCGTGCGCTCATTGCCCACCACAGCATTCTTGACGTACTGCTGCGTAATGGTCGAGCCGCCACCGGCACTGGAATTACCAGTCACGACTCCCAGAGCCGCACGGGCATAACCAGTCAAGGAGAAACCCGGGTTGGTATAGAAATCACGATCCTCAGCTGCCAGCACTGCATTGCGTACAGCATCCGGCACCTTGTCGATAGTGATGTTGCTTCGGTTACCGCCCTCGGGGACGATGCGCGTGATTTCCTTTTCACCACTGCGGTCATAAATCACCGCAATCTGGCTATTGGCCAACTCCTCTGGCTCCGGCACGTCCGTTGTCGCATAAGCAACACCGAACACAACTACCGGCAACAGCACGACCAGCGCCACGGCTAGACCGAGCCACGCTAAAATTCGCCGCTTATTATCAGTCGGCTGTTCTTCTTGCGCCATCGAGCTTTCCTCTTCATGGTCATCTGGTTCATGGTCATCTGGGGCGTACTGCCCCTTCTCCGGGTCCGGCTCGCTTGCCGACGTCATCTCTGAACCGGTAGCCAGACCCTCGTCACTGCCACCGACCGAAACAGCATCAATGCTGTCGCTGGAATCGTCGTCAAGCGATGCGTCATCGGAGCGTGCGTGCGTATTGAAGGAATCAGCATCCGGCTGATCCCACCACTCGCCTGATGAATTAGAACCCTGGCCCTCGTGAGGGCTGTTAGGACCGCCTGGACTATCGGGTCGATCATTGCTCACGGGTGCTCTCCCTAGTTTTCTGACTCTTCTCGAGCTGCCTGAAGTGTCCGGGTCAGGAAACTCCACTTGCAGTCGGGGCACACCTCAACTTCTTTGACGGTGCACGAACCATATTCATTAACTATTGCGGATAATTCGTTTTCAGTACAAGCAGAGCCGGAACGACGGCCCAAGTTTTCTCCGAACACCCAGAATACGAGTCGGAGGTCGAATTTGCGACATACTGGGCACTCTTCCTGGGACTTTCTGCCGTGAAAACGCGCGGCAGCGACCAGCCGAGCATCGGCATCACAGAGTGATTTCCGTGAAATCTCCCCTGCACGCCACTGCTCCAATAACTGCTTTTTGAGCAAGGAGTGATCGATCTCGCCCTGCCATGTCATCACGAAGACAGATTAGCAGGCGCGTGCGGGCTGATTTCACCCCCGCTTTATCGGTAAACACATGCCCCCTCACGGTTCGGGCATCGGCAAAAAACGCATAAAGGTATAACGTCACGCTCGTTACCTCAATGCGTGCACCCACTCACGGCCGCACCGCTGGCGTAAGGCCCTGGTGCGGGTTCTGATGCTAGGTTCTGATGCGAGTTCCCGGTGTGAGTTCCCGGCGCGAGGTCAAAGCCTCCGAGCACATAGTTTCAAGGAGAATTACCAAATGAGTTCAATTCGCGTCGCTATCGTCGGCGTCGGCAACTGCGCCTCCTCCCTGGTGCAGGGTGTCGAGTTCTACCGCGATGCAAAGCCCGATGAGACCATTCCTGGCCTCATGCACGTCGTCTTCGGCGACTACCACGTCTCCGATGTCGAGTTCGTCGCAGCTTTCGATGTTGACGACAAGAAGGTCGGCAAGGACCTCTCCGAGGCCATTGTTTCCTCCGAGAACTGCACCATCAAGATTGCCGATGTCCCGACTCTCGGCGTTGAGGTTCAGCGCGGCCCGACCCTGGATGGCGTTGGCAAGTACTACGCGGACACCATCGACGAATCCCCGGCTGAACCGGTCGACGTTGTTCAGGCGCTGAAGGATGCCAAGGTCGATGTCCTGGTCTCCTACCTGCCGGTCGGTTCAGAACAGGCTGACAAGTTCTACGCACAGTGCGCCATTGACGCTGGTGTAGCTTTCGTCAACGCCCTGCCGGTCTTCATCGCTTCCGACCCGGAGTGGGCCAAGAAGTTCGAAGACGCAGGGGTTCCGATTGTCGGCGACGACATCAAGAGCCAGGTGGGCGCAACCATCACCCACCGCGTCATGGCCAAGCTATTTGAGGACCGCGGTGTTCGCCTCGAGCGCACCCTGCAGCTCAACGTCGGCGGCAACATGGACTTCAAGAACATGCTCGAGCGCGACCGCCTCGAGTCCAAGAAGATCTCCAAGACCCAGGCTGTCACCTCCAATCTCACCGGTCCACTGGCCGGCAAGATCGATGACCGCAACGTCCACATCGGCCCGTCCGACTGGGTGGACTGGCTGGACGACCGCAAGTGGGCCTACGTCCGACTCGAGGGCAAGGCCTTCGGCGAGGTGCCGCTGAACCTTGAGTACAAGCTCGAGGTCTGGGACTCCCCGAACTCCGCTGGCATCATCATCGATGCTGTTCGCGCTGCCAAGATCGCCAAGGATCGCGGCATCGGCGGCCCGGTCTACGCCGCTTCTTCCTACCTGATGAAGTCCCCGCCGAAGCAGCTTGCCGACGATGTTGCGCGAGCACAGCTCGAAGCATTCATCAAGGGCGAAGACTAAAAGGCACAAGCACTTAAAGGTACAAGCCAGCAGCTCCGAGAGCATGTTCCTTGAAAAGCGCCAGCAGGTTACCCATGCGGTAGCCGCTGGCGCTTTTGTGCTTCTCTCTCCCCTATCCTCCCCGCGTCCCTTTTACGCCCTTCTCGTCCTCCTCGCTGCTGCGCCCATCTCGTCCCCGCCATGGATGCGTGCGCTGCAGTCGTCGTAAAGCTGACAGCAATACATCCGAGAGGGTTGATCCGCGAGATATATCACAAGCCGAAAGGGTTCGCGAGAGTAGCCGCATGGCTACCTCCGGTCCAACGTTCTAAGTACAGAAGAAGTGACACTTTAGGGGGTTTCTGCCAGCACCGAAAAAACCTTATACGCAGATGGGTTTAATACTTTGTGCTGGTGTTTTAGATGTTTGGTGGAAAATTCCTGGTGATTTCATTGCCGAAATCACCAGTTGTAGAAAAATAAATAGCACCCCAAATAAATTTCGTATTGGCAACTAGCACTGTTCGCATATAACATCGTCGCTATGACATTATCTTCGGGCTCGATTGGCAATCCTGATGCCGTTACTCCTCTGTCGCTCGCTAAGCGCATTCGCCCTCTCCTGACTCGCGCTGAGCTGCTCTACAGCCGCCGCTCCTCGGAGTCCCAGCTCAGCCGCGCGCAGCTGTCCATCATGATGACCCTGGAGGCACTGGGCGCCTGCCGTATCAGCCAGTTGGCTGAGGCCGAGGCCATCCGCATGCCCACCGCCTCCAACGCCGTGCACCACTTGGAGGTCGCCGGCATGGTGGAGCGCGTCCGCGACAGCAAAGACCGCCGTGGCGTCCGCGTTGAACTGACCGACCGCGGCCGTGAAGAGCTGCACCGTGTTTCTGAAGAGCGCAATCAGCAGATGGCTGAGATGTTCAGCACGCTGAGCCAGGAAGAGCTGGAATTTGGCGCTGGTCTTGAGACGATTCTGTCCAAGATCCTCGAAAACTACCCGGAGCACCCAAAGACAAACCCAAGCGTCTAGTCTCTTTTCCAGCTAGCCCTGCCCTCTTTAAGCCCACAGGCAGGATACATAGCTTTTACACGTCCTCGGTGCCGTTTTAAATATGCCCGCCTATCCACGTAGGCTATTACCCAGAAGCACCACTTGGATATTTCTGAGTAATCACAGGAGGATTAGCGATGGCTTCCCGCCCGCTTCGTATCATGATTGCGTGGCGTCCAGGCGAGTACGGCACCGAAACGCTTGCTTACGCCGCTTGGTTAGCTCGCACCACGAAGGTGCAGATTCGCGTTGTCAGCGCACTGTCGCGCGGCTGGCCGCTGACCTCACTGGCTCGGTTGAGCACCAATGACTCCTGGGTTTCCCACGAAACCGAGTCTCTTGAAAAAATCATCAAGGATGAGCTAAAGCTCGCTGGCCTGCGCAAGGGCATGCTTGACGACGATGCCGTGCGGATTATCGAATCCTCCAGCGAATCCACAACTATCTGCAACGAAGCCGAAGAATTCGAAGCCGATGTGGTTTTGCTTGGCACGCGCCGAAGCAATACCAAGGACTGGACCGCCAAGAACCGCAGTCGCTTTACTGCGGGGTCGACTTCGGATGCGCTGCTGCATTACTCGCCAATCCCGCTGGGATTGGCGATCCCCGGCGCGAAGCTTTCTAAGCACGGTGTGACCCGTGTCAGCATTTGCTACATTGACACCCCGCAGTCCCACCATGCATTGAATAAGGCTGCTGACCTGGCACACCGTTGGGAAGTTCCCCTGCGCCTGGTCTCGTTTACGCCTCGTGGTGCGACCATGTACCCAACGGAGAACGGCTACGGCCCCTCCTCTGACCTGATGATTGAGTGGCGCGAGCAGGCTATGGGGCTGCTCGACCGCGGTATCGACCGCGCACATACCCGTTACCCAGACCTTTCCGTTGATGCGGAAGTGGCGTCCGGCAACGGTTGGGAAGAGGCCATTCAGTCCATCAAGTGGAAAAAGGGAGACTTGCTCGTTTTGGGTTCGTCTACTCTTGGCCCATTCGGGCGAATTTTCATCGGCTCGTCGACTAACCACATCGTTCGCCACAGCCCGGTGCCAATGCTGATTACTCCGGCCTAGTATGGCAGGCACATCAGACGGCATTTAGAGGCGAGGGGAGCAGAAGGTGGATAATTCATCGGAACGCAGTACACCAGGGCGCAATGAGGATGAAATCTTCGACGAGCTTGAGCGCAAGATGTATTCCGGCAAGCGCGCCTACATCTACACCGCGGGTGTGATTCTTACGACGCTGCTCGCGGGCCTCATTATTGGCATCGCCGGCGCCATTGTCGGTGGCCCCACCTGTGATGCGGGTAAGTCCAGCTTCCTCTGCTCCCGCACTTGGGAGATCCTTTTCCCCGTTGTCCCGGGCGTAATCTCCCTGGTCGGCTGCCTTTTGGGCTTTTGGCAGACCTACGTGGAGTGGAAAAACTTCCGCAACTGGCGCGCGTGGCTCGCTATGTGCTGGGTGCTCATGCCCTTCACTTTGATGTGGATGCTCTCCACATTCGGTGTCCTGATTCTGGGCGTTAAGTAGGGGTAAGAGGCGGCCAGCTTCGGAGCCACCCCTTGAGGCTTTTGCGAGAAAGTCTCAAGCGAGAAAGTGTCTGGGTTTATGACAAATTTGAGTCGATTTTAGGCCTCAAACTGTCATAAACCCAGACACTTTCTTGTACGCATTAGCCTCCCTGGTTACTTCTTCACAACCAGGTTGACCATCTTGCCCGGAACGACAATGACCTTCACGATATTGCCACCGGCGTTTTCCACAGCTGCGACAACCTTTTCGTCGGCACGCGCGACGGCCTCGATGTCCTCGCGGGAAGCATCGGTAGCCACGTCAATGCGAGCGCGAACCTTGCCGTTAATCTGAACTGGCAGCTCAACGGTGTCGTCGACCAGCCACTTCTCGTCAACTGCCGGCCACGGGCCGTGTGCCAGGGACTCGGTGTGGCCGAGGCGGCTCCACAGTTCCTCCGCGATATGCGGCGCGACCGGACCAAGCATGAGGGCCAGCGGCTCCACGGCGGCGCGCGGTGCACCGGCCGAACCGTAGGTCTTAGTCAGGTAGTTGACGTACTCAATGAGCTTTGCGACGGCCGTGTTGTCACGCAGCTCTGCGTAGTCGGAGGTAACCCCTTCCACGGTGCGGTTGAGGGCCTTGAGGTCGTCGTCGGAAAGCGCTGCGTCCGTGACGGCGAGCTCACCGGAGTCCTCATTGACCACCAGGCGCCAAGCGCGCTGGAGGAAGCGCTGCGAGCCGACCAGATCCTTCGTCGCCCACGGGCGGGAGGTGTCCAGCGGACCCATGGCCATCTCGTAGACGCGCAGGGTGTCAGCGCCGTAGTTGTCGCAGACCTCGTCGGGGGAGACGGCGTTCTTCAGGGACTTGCCCATCTTGCCGTACTCCTGGAAAACTTCCAGGTCAGAGCCGTCTTCGGCGCCGCCTGGGATGAGGAACTTACCATCGCGCTCAACAACCTGATCCGCCGGCTGGTAGACACCACGGGCATCGGTGTAGGCGTAGGCCTGGATGTAGCCCTGGTTGAACAGACGGCGGTACGGCTCCTTGGAGGTCACGTAGCCGAGGTCGAAGAGGACCTTGTGCCAGAAGCGGGAGTAGAGCAGGTGCAGCACTGCGTGCTCGACGCCACCGACGTAGAGGTCGACGCCGCCTGGGTCGTCCTTACCGTGAGTCTCCGGGCGAGGGCCGGTCCAGTAGCGCTCGTTTTCCAGGTCAACGAACTCCTCAGCGTTGTTCGGGTCGATGTAGCGCAGCTGGTACCAGGAGGAACCTGCCCAGTTCGGCATGACATTGGTGTCACGGCGGTACTTCTTCTTGCCATCGCCGAGATCGAGCTCGACATTGACCCAGTCAGTGGCCTTGTCCAGTGGAGCCTTTGGCTCGGTGTCGGCGTCGTCCGGGTCGAAGGTGACCGGCTTGTAGTCCTCGACCTCTGGCAGCTCGACCGGAAGCATGGACTCGGGCAGCGCGTGGGCGTGACCGTCCTCGTCGTAGACGATGGGGAAGGGCTCGCCCCAGTAGCGCTGGCGGGCGAACAGCCAGTCGCGCAGCTTGTACTGGACCTTCTCGTGACCAGCACCTTCCTTCTCCAACCACTCAATGACGGTGGCGATGGCGGTGTCCTTGTCCAGGCCATTGATGTCCAGGCCGGAATCATTGGCGGAGTTCACGCACGTACCGTTACCGACGTACGCCTCCTTTGCAATGTCACCACCTGCGACGACCTCGCGGATTGGCATACCGAAGGCAGTGGCGAACTCGTAGTCGCGCTCATCGTGGGCCGGGACAGCCATGATGGCACCGGTGCCGTAGCCAATCAGGACGTAGTCGGAAATGAATACCGGCACCTGCTCACCGCTCACCGGGTTGGTGGCGTAAGCGCCCAGGAAGACACCGGTCTTTTCCTTGTTCTCCTGGCGTTCCAGGTCGGACTTGGAGGCAATTGCGGCGCGGTAAGCGGCGACGGCCTCGGCTGGGGTTTCCTTGCCGAAGGTCCAGCGCTCATCCACGCCCTCGTAGGAACCGCTGCCGGCTTCGACCAGCTGATCCACCAGCTCGTGCTCAGGAGCGAGCACCATGTAGGAGGCTCCGAAGAGAGTGTCCGGGCGAGTGGTGAAGACCCTGATCTTGGTGGAGACCTTCGGGCCGACCTCGGCTGTGAAGTCGACCTCGGCACCGCGGGAGCGGCCAATCCAGTTGCGCTGCATGGACTTGACCTTGTCCGGCCAGTCCAGCAGCTCCAGGTCGTCGACTAGGCGATCAGCGTAAGCGGTGATGCGCATCATCCACTGGCCCAGCCGCTTGCGGAACACCGGGAAGTTACCGCGCTCCGAACGGCCCTCGGCGGTCACTTCTTCGTTGGACAGCACAGTGCCGAGGCCCGGACACCAGTTGACCATCGAATTCGACTGGTAAACCAGACGGAACTCATCCACGGCTTCGCGCTGCTCGGTCTCGCTGAGCTCAGCGTAGACGCGACCGTCCTTGGTAGCCATCTCGCCCGACTCCAAGAGTGGAATCAGCTCATCGATGCGACGGGCCTTCTTCTGATCCTCATCGAACCAGGCGTTGTAAATCTGCAGGAAAATCCACTGCGTCCACTTGTAGTAGTCCTGGTCAGTGGTCGCGAAAACACGGCGGCGGTCATGGCCAAGTCCCAGGCGGCCCAGCTGTCGCTCCATGTTGGCGATATTCGTTTCCGTCGTCACGCGCGGGTGCGTACCGGTCTGGATTGCGAACTGCTCCGCCGGCAAGCCGAAGGCGTCGTAGCCCAGGGTGTGCAGCACGTTTGCGCCCTGCATGCGGTGGAAGCGCGCGAAGACGTCGGTGGCGATGTATCCCAGCGGGTGGCCTACGTGCAGACCGACACCGGACGGGTACGGGAACATGTCCTGGACGAAAAGCTTGTCCTTCGGCGGAGTCGAGCCGTCGGCAGCTGCCAAATCGCCCACCGGGTTGGGGGCGTAGAAGGTGCCGTTATCTTTCCAATACGCCTGCCACTTTCCCTCTAGCTGAGTCGCCAGCTCGGGGGAGTAGCGGTAGTCGGTGGCTTCTGCCGAGGACGAGGACTTTTCGCTGTTGGTCATGGTCTCACAGTCTAATAGGTGCGTTTGGCACGTGCTCAACCACCTATATAAATTGGAAGCATGATTGTCATCCCTGTAATTACCCTGGTTCTGGCTGTTTGCATAGCCGTTGTCGCTGGTTTGGCATGGTCGGCGAAGCTACCGGGTAATAACTGGATCGGAATTCGTGCGCCTGAGGCTCGAAAGTCCCAGGAAAACTGGGATATTACGCACCGCGTTGCCGGCCCGCCGTGGGCTGTGTCCGCTGTCGCTTTCCTCGGTGCCGCCATGCTCGGCTTCCTCGCCATCCGCCCGGAGGCCTCTGGTTGGATGTGGCTGTGGTACGCCGTCGCTCTGCTCGCCGGTATCGCCATGCTCGGCATTGGTGCGGCTATCGGCTCGCACACCATCGCGCTTTACGACGCCAAGGTCTCCGCCGAGTCCGGCTCCGGTTGTGGGTGCGGCGACGGTGACAGCGGCTGTGGCTGTGGCTCCGCCGCCACTGATGCCACCGACACTGCGGCTGATGATGCCTGCTGCTCCGACAACCCGGCAGCAGACTGCGGTGTCTCCGGTGGCTGCAGCTCCTGTGGTCTGGAAGGACTGTGCACGGACAAGGGCTCATCCGCGAATGCCACTTTCAAGCCTGTGGACAAGGATGCGCTGCGCAAGGCAGCTGAGCAGAAGAAGTAAAAAATTATTGCAGAGAAAAGCTTCTGCAAAACAGTAAGACAACCTCTGGTTGCCCACTAAGCTATTTGTCCATGTGGCAACGAATTGTGAATTGGCGTCCAGATCCCCTCATCGTCGGTATCGTTGCTGCAGCGATACTGGCGATTATTTTTCCTGCAAGCGGCACTACCGCTGAGGTTTTCAGCTGGGCCACAAAGATCGCCATTGGCTTCTTGTTCTTCCTCTATGGCGCGCGCCTGAGCCCGCAGGATGCGTTGGCCGGTGTTAAGCATTGGCGGCTGCACATAACCATTCTGGCTTTCACATTCGTGCTGTTCCCAATCCTCGGCCTGCTGATGAAACCCCTGGATTGGATTCTTTCTCCTGGCCTCTACCTGGGCATTTTGTACATGACGCTGGCACCGTCGACGGTGCAGTCGAGTGTGAACTTCACCTCCATCGCCAAGGGCAATGTCGCCGGCGCAATCGTCAGTGCCTCGGCATCTAACCTGCTGGGCATTGTGGTCACACCGGTGCTGGTGATGCTGTTGATGGCCACCGGCGGCGGCATTCATGTGGATTCGTCGGTGTTCTTGGATATCTCGCTGCAGTTGCTGCTGCCATTCGCAATCGGCCAGCTCACTCGCCGTTGGACCCTGAAGTTTGCCGCCGCGAAGACGACTAAGAACGTTGACCGCCTATCTATCGCAATGGTCGTTTACGCGGCGTTCTCCGAGGGCATGGTGCAGGGCATCTGGTCGAAGGTGCCGGCAGGAGACATTGTCATCCTGTGTGTGCTTTCGGTCGTGCTGGTGGAATTCGTTTTGCGGTTGTCCGGATTCATCGCAAATAAGATGGGCTTCGACCGCAAGGACCGCATTGCGATTCAGTTCTGCGGTTCGAAGAAGTCCCTGGCCACCGGTCTGCCCATGGCTGCCGTTATCTTTGGTGCCGATGCCAGCCTCTACATTTTGCCGCTGATGATTTTCCACCAGATTCAGCTGATGATCTGTGCGGTCTACGCCGCTCGCTGGGGCAAGGAAGCAGAAGCTGAGCCGGAGCCACAACCCGCTTAACGCGGTCTAGCGCATGGACCCGAGGGGCGAATCCGGCTTGGCACATATACTGGGGCGCACAACATATGGTTCGGTTTTAAACGAGCAAACGAAAGTGTGAGATTCAGCATGGCTAACGAGAATCCGGCTCCGTTCTCCCCGGAACAGCGCGCCGCAGAAGAGACCGCAATCAACGAGTTCTGGTCGTGGTGGAACTCTTTTGGCGCCGATGCGCTCGACTCGATGTTTAGTGTCCAGCTCGGTATCGATGGTGCTCCGAACGCCGCCGATGTGGACATTATTGATGTCCAGAAGGAGGTCGGCGGCCGCATCGCCGCTATTAATGACCGGCTCATCTGGGGGTTTGAGGCTGGCGCTCCGTATTCTCGCCACCTTCTGACTGTTAGCGCTGC
The DNA here is from genome assembly GCF_001807105.1 of Corynebacterium sp. HMSC14H10. Classification (NCBI taxonomy): domain Bacteria; kingdom Bacillati; phylum Actinomycetota; class Actinomycetes; order Mycobacteriales; family Corynebacteriaceae; genus Corynebacterium; species Corynebacterium sp. HMSC14H10. Next base: position 24,922 of record NZ_KV787443.1, read on the forward strand.
CGGCGATCCGGAGCTGCGTCCGGTCGCTCGCCGTTGGCTGGAGGCCGCGCCTGACGACGGCGCGGTGTGGTCTTTCACCGACCTCCGTCAGGCGGATCCGGCGATGAAGCTGTCGCTGGGGGATGTCGCGGCCACGTTGGTTGCACAGGGTGCGCTCGAGGCCGATGCTCCGGCCGAGGTCGATCCGGCAGACGCCCGCGTGGCTGTTAGCAGTGGTCATGGGGCAGTGGACGTTCGTCTATTCCACCCGCTGTTCCCGGCAATTGCTCAGTTGGAGGACGGTGAGCGCTTGGTAGCTCAGCTCGGTTTCACGCTGCTGCAGCTGGCTCTGGGGGAGGAGGACTTCGGCCTATGGCTACGCGGTTTTGCCTTCGCCGGCGAGGAGCCGGAAGGTGCGATCCCGCTACCGGAGCTGGGCGGTGTCGTCGAGAAGCTCGCGGAAGAGTGCCCGGAGTGGCTCACCATTGATGCCGAAGCCAACGGCCAGCCACTCGTCGTCGCCACCCGCGCTCCGATTACGCAGCTGGTGAGCCCGACTATGACGCAGCATGTGCTGATTCAGCTCATGCTCGGCAATATTGACGACAAGGGCTTGCCGACGGACGAATCGAAGGAATCCCTCTCCGAGTTCAATACCGCTGCCGCTGAAGCCATCGCTGAGGACAAGGGTATTTTTGTCGCAACTGAGCAATCCGATGGCATGGCTCTGATGCACTTCTTTATTGACCCGGCATCTGATGCGGAGGCGGGTCTGCGAGCTGTTGCGGAGACGTGGGCCGAGGGAGAGCATGTCGTCGATACCGGTTACGATCCAGCTTGGCAGCGCGTCGGTCACCTGCGCGTGTAGATTGGTTTTTTGTTATGCACGCTCGTCATCGTGACGGTTTCGTGAAACGACCTTCAATCGTTTGCGAAACTGCCTCCGATAGATAAACCCACCGCTTTTCGCGGTGGGTTTAGTCGTTTTCGCCGCGATCCAGGCGCTAACCAATAAGAAACACAACATGGTTCGTCCCCTCTAAAACGACTAATAGCCCGGAACCTCAAATCGGTTTTCCGAGCTAACTGTGTGATAAGTATTCAGTTGGTCTTAGGCCACGTGCTGCGCAGGCGGCGCGTTCGGGTGCGCGCTAGCAAGCTCCGGATCGCGCGGCGGATGCGGCTCTCGTACTTTTGGTGGCGGTGTCTTTTCATCTCGCTCAACCCGGCCAAGAAAGCGCCGGATCATGGAGGCATTGGCCGCAACCACACCAAGGGCTGTATAGAAGAAAGCCGCAGCAAAGCCACGAACAGGCCTCCTAGTGTGATCACCAATAGCAGCACCACCACGATTGTTCTTCACATAGTCGTTACGGGTTTCAATCACATTGCGCCAGGTACCGTAAATTTTCTGCCACTCAGGTGTCTTGTACGCCGGGCCAGTCTGGCGGTAGCGAATACCCTCTGTGTGAGGGATGGTCACAGAGGACTTATTGGTACAGCACTTGCCCATCTGGCTGCGCGGGGCTTCAAGACTAGGTGTTGGGATAATAGGAAGACCTTTAGCCCGAGCGTCCTGCCTCTCGGCCTTTTGCACCAAGGGACATACCAGTGTCTTTCCCCTACCGCGACCAGGACAAATAAACATTTGGCTCTCGCCGGTATCATCAACACCTTTACGACGCATGGCATAAGCGCGGCGCTCGTTAATACGGGCCTTGTAGGTGTCCTCATCAATAAGACCAGCCCTAAACTGCTCAGTGGCCTCAATCAGTGACTTCGGCATGGCCGGGCAATACCAGTGGCCTTCCACAAGGCTCATGGTTTCAAAGCTGCCACGTTGGCCCAACTGGTTGGACTTGTAATCACCAACCAGCGTGTATCCCTTTTTACGTAGTGGCTCGTGGAAGTCTTTGGTTTTGGCCACAGCGAAGTACGCACGGTCGCCAACTACCACGCCTTTTGGTGTGCTCGGATCATCGGTGAGGTGCCTCATGGCTTGCAGCCCACGGATAGCAGGACTGTGACTGGGCCGGTCAAAAGCCATGCCCATAATCAGGTGAGGCTGTGCATATGGGCCTTGATTTCGGATAACTCCAGCCACAAGGGTGGCCTCCCAGCCCCACACGTGCTTAGCGTTCTTCCTTCGCTTGTTCTCGCCGTGGGTTTCCTGCCGCTCGTCGCGGGAGTACCAGCCTGCCTCCGGCTCAGACGACATAAGATCATCCGGCCGGTTCGTCCATCGGTTGTTTCCACGGCGAACCCCTGGAATCAGTGTGCCGTCTAGGGTGAGGTCTCCCTGCCAGTTGTTTAGGTACTCCTCCGGCATGTCTTTAGTACTGGCCATGACCAGCTGGTTGAAGACATAGGTGGCACGCTGCCATTTTTCTTCGCGGCGCTTTGGGTCTTGTTCGTCCATTAGCCGGTTGAACTCGGCACGGGTTAGCCGCGCGTGGTGCGGGATGTTGTCGAAAGGATCAACCAGCTCTAAGAACCTGTGCAACGCACGCCATAGGCGGTGGTACCACAGGCCGTGCTGAACAAAGTAATTGTCGCCCACGCGGCGTGCCTTGTCGCGGCTGGGTAGCTCAAGGAGTTCCAGGGCTTTTTCAGTGGTGTCTTCACTGGCTAGCAGGGCAACCATGGTGGTCAGATGCATGGGTTGCCCGGAGCGAGCCAGAATCAGATACAGCGCAAGGATGGCGCGGTCGCTGACAGTCTTTGGTCGTCCACCTTTCTGCGGGTCGTATCCTTCCTCGCGCCGCCACGTCTCAAGGTGAAAGCAGATGTCGGTGCGGTCGATGATGCCCAGTGCCCAGGACACACTAGCTCCGTCCAGGCGCAGCAGCGGGGTGGGAGTAACCGATATGCGGGCCATTTAGCTCTCCTCCCCTGTAGGTTCCACCAGCCGCAGCGGCGGGTAAGCCGGTTCGTCCCTGTTGCCTGTAGTCCACACCCAGTACTCGGCCTCAGTTAGTGCCCCGGCCTCGACGATCATTCGGTGGAAGGTGTCGTGGAAGGGCTGTATGGTGCCGGTGGCATAGACCAGCTGGTTAAAGTCCACGCGCTCGGCGGCATGATGAGCAATCCAGGTATAGCGCAGCCTGTTGATGTTGGGTGCAAGCCCGGTACTCGACGGGTTTTGGCTGGTCTTGTGGATAAAGTCAGGTATCAGGTGTGGGCCTGTGGCATCGTTGCGGCGGCGTGCTGAGTTTGGTTTCACCAGTGGTTCGTGCTTACGGTCTGCGCCCACACCGCGCAGGACTTGGCGCATGACATCGCTATAAGGCGCGGAAAGCGGAATGGTTCGCGACGTAAGGCCTCGCCCACCGCGGGCATGTACTGCCAGCACGGTGCCGAAGTCAGTGAAGTCACCATAACGGCAGTGATAGATCTCCTCCGTGGTCATGCCAGCACCCAGACCTAAGGCCACAAGGATCCAGGCCACGCGCCGCGATTCGCGGCGCGGTCTAGAGCGCAACCAATCCGTAATACGGATCAGCTCGTGGGAGGTGTAGGCGCGGCGCTTCGACTCGCCGCAGGATGAATAACTTCGGGTAGATCTTCTACCCAATCCAGCGCGCCGTGGTGCTCGATGACGTGGCGCGCGCAGCGGTTAAGGAGGCGGCGGGTGGCATCGAGGCTGGTTGTGGATAAATCCGTGCGGTATTGCAGGTAGTTGTGGATGGAGCCGCCGTCTTTAAGCAGCATGATGCAGTTGTCCAAGGTTAAATCCACGTACCAGCGCTTATGCACGTAGCAAAAATATGCAGCGAGTTGGCGCTTGCGGTTGCCTGCGGCCACAGGTGTGGTGGCGGGCAGTGATCCACGTGTAGTCAGTGTGTCGATCACGGCATAGACCTCACTGTATTTAGACTTAAGTGGTTCGTCCTTTAGTTCTGTTGTCTGAAAAGGTGGCTCGTGGCTTCCGACATTCCTGCTGAGGCTCCGGTCAGGCGCTACGCCGACTGGCCCAACGCCCACATCGAGGCCCATGACCCGGTGATGCGGAAGTTGCAGGACTTCGCCCGCAACGTCCAACAGCTCACCGTGGACGGCAGCTACCCCAGTGCCAAGCACCTGGCCGAGGCCTGCGGGGTTCCGGCCTCCACCATCACCCGCATCATCCGCGGCGAGATGATCCCGACGGGACGTGTCATCGCCAATATCGAGATCACCACAGGCAAATCCTTGTGGCCGCGCCATAGCAGCCACCGATACGGGATCTAGTGGCCCCAGCGTTGGAAACTGCATGTCTTCAACGCTGGTCAAGTGGCTTTTCGGGTGGCGTTGTGTACTCATGGCCCAAGAGATGAGCACACATCGACCTCAAAACTGGTGGCGGTACCTTCGCTTTAAGACCCCGCATTAAACCCGCAGGTCAAAGCCTGGTTCGTCCCCATGTTCAGTTTTGTCGAAATCGAGCCGGTTTGCGTATCCGCAAATATGGTTTGCATATCCGCAAACGCCGGGCCTTAAAAAGACCCCATGTACAGCGCTAGCTACAGCACGTGCAGCCCGCCGACAATTGGCCCATTGGCGGAGCCTCCTGCCAGCAGCATCCGGTAGGCGTGGCGGCGGTTAGCCCCGGCCTCGACCACGTAGTCCTCGAACTGATGCAGCGACTTTAGTCCCGCTGCCGCACACAGCACATCAGCTGGCACCCCGGCTAGAATCCGGTCAACGATCCAGGTGTTGCGCAGCCTGCGGGTATCCGGCACCATCTCCGGGGACGTGCTCGGTGTTACCCGGCGCAAATACGCCGAGAGCTGGCCCACATGCTCATTATCGCGGCCGGGCCGAAACAGGTAGTCGTCTGGCGCGGTGGAGTTAATCACGGCTTGTAGTGACTCGATGTGTGTTTTCAGCAGGGGCACCTCGCGCGGGCCTGCCCCACGGTAGCCGTGCGGGAAAAGCAACACGCCGTCCTGGTCTACGCGCACGTCCTGGCCTTTAAGCGTGCAGATTTCACCTGCACGCAAGCCCGCGCCCAGTGTCAGCGACAGCACGGTTAGGAAGTTGCGGCGGCGCGCAGCCGTGGGCTGGGATAAAGCCCAATCCCACAGACGGTCGGTGGCGTAGCGGTCGTAGGGTTTAAGCGCAGGCTCATAGGTAATCGGGTGCTGAAAGTCGGGGTTCCAGTCGTCGTTTAGTGCCTCGCCCACCCGGTACAGCAGCGAGCGCTGCGTACCTGCGGTGGACGGGCTTAACTTCGCTCCCGCCCCGGTCAGGAAGTAGTTTCCAATGATGTCGGGGTGGAAGACGGTTTCGACGGAGACCACACCGTAGCTCACCCACACCCAGGCGGATAGCTTGGCCACGACATTGAGCGTCATGCGCAGTGTGTCGCGGCTGGTGGACTCGGGTGTAATGTCCAGTGCTCGCACGCAGTCGCGGGTGAAGTCAGCAACCTGGCTCCAGTGCTCCTCGCGTACGGCCTGTGGTGTGTAGTTGGCGATGATTGCCTCAAAGTCAGCTGCGGTGTAGTTACTCGTCATGTCCCTTTCTCCTTAACCCAGCAGTGATTAGGGATGTACAAGATGCAGCAGGCGGGTTCTTTAACTCAGAGAGCCAGACTGCATCTTGCGCTATCCAGTCTGGTTTGCGGATACGCAATTTCGCAAGGAGGTGGTGCCACAGCGCCGACCGCGCAGGTCTTGTTTATATGGCCAGTATCTGCGCGGTTTTATGCGCACCGGCGGAACGAACCTCCACAGCATGTGGTGTGTTTTCTCACGTGGCCACACCATATCTAGTACCCCCGCTCATGTGGCGTGGTGACCTCCTGACGCAACCCCGAGTCACGCGGTGGTGCCGTCTTGTGCCTCGCCGCGACTGGCACCCCAACATATAGATCTGCTGCCCCCGTGTGAGGTTAGTAAGTCAGGCCACGACCTGCGCAGCTACGAAAACACGGTGCGCCATGGGCTAGCGTGAGCACCGTTGGGACAGTTTGCGGATACGCAATTTAGGCCAGTTCCCCAATGGCACCCGTGCCGTGCCGCGCGGCGCAATCCCGATCCACCGCGCGGACAGTTTGCGGATACGCAAATCTACATCCCCGCAAGCTGTGCCCAATGCCTGTCCACACCGCACACGAAAGGGGACGAACCATGTCCACACTCGACATGAGCACACCACTGTACTGCCAGTACTTCACCGCCGAGCTTGAGGTAGACGACCTCGCCCAAGTCACCGAAACCCTGAAACAGGGAAAACAGGTGGCCGACACCATCTTGTCCATGTCCACCGCCGCGCTCTACAACCACGTCCTTGACTTCACCGGCCCAAAGGGGCGTATCACCGAGCGCGAAATCAACGTCCTCACCGCGTTTAACTCCATGTCCGTAGCCACCGCCCCGGTGCGCGTCACGTTTGTCACCTTGGCCGACACCTACGGCAACCGCACAGGACTCACCCGAATCCAGGGCGGTTTGCCCGCCTCGCAGGGGATAATCCCGCTTACCCGGTCTGTAAACGAGGCCACGGTTGCAGACATGTCTGCCACCACACCAGGACTCACCATCAATCTGCCCTATAGTGTCCACGACGACCTGATCATTCGCTGCACGACTTTTGACCCGGACGGGTGCGTTCCCGAAGCAAAGGACGAGTTTCCCGGCGTGGACTACTGCCCTAGCCTGTACCACCTTTTGCGGGACGAACCATCTCCAGGCATCGACATCACCCACGACATTATCCGCGCACTACTTCCCTACCGCGGGATCCACATGGAGGTAGAGCCGAGGATTCTCGATGGCGATGTAGACATCGAGCGGCTGTAGCTGCTGGCTACGCTGTAAGCCATGAAGGAACCCAGCTGTGGTGTGTGCTGCGGCTGGGTTTCTTCTTGGGGAGGGTGAAGAGGGGACGTGATGGGACACCGGCCACGTCTTAAGTCGGGCAGCGTCTCCGCCAGACCCGGCAGAACTTGCGCACCGCTGACTGTAAGCATATACTTACACCTGACATCGTTCGATTACGATACGGAGGGATGATGGACGCAGCACGGCTCGCTCAGATGCTCAGTGCTCTTGGAAGTGAGCCTCGGTTGCGAATTATCGCCTCCCTAGAGACGGATTCGACCCATGTCAGTGAGCTGGCCCGCCGACTCGGGATGTCTCGGCCACTGCTCTACCAGCACCTCAACCGCTTGGAAGCTGCTGGACTCATCGAGAGTGGCCTGGAACAGCTCGGAGAGAGCCGAGTGAGGAAGCACTACTGGGTCGCTCCGTTTCAGCTTGAAGTAACTCCAGACCACATTAGGCACCTGATTAATCAAGAACAGAAAAGGGAATCTTCGTGACACTTACCGCTACCGTATTTCTTGTCATCCTCGCCGCCGCATTACCACTCGCGATCTTCGTTGCTCTTACCGTCTGGGTGGTACGCACCGTCACCAGCGCACGACGCGAAACGGCGACGGCGATCGATGGTTCCAACCAACTCATCGTGGAGCATCTACGCAACATCACCGAGCGGTTGGATCGGATTGAGGCCCAACTCAGCGAGATCCCCGAGTAATCAGGCTCTTCCTTAAACAAGGGGCGCGGTGGTTTTGGCTCCGCGCTATGGGCTGTCACAGCGTATGCGCTAAGCACGTCGCGTAGACCTCCAGCAACATAAACTTGCTTGTGACTTTGGCGGCGGGGTGTGTCTCCGGTCGTGGCGTTATCCTGTCCCTCTCGCGGATAGGGGCTAGGACTGGGGACGAACCACGTGGTGTGCCCCCACCTCCGACACCGCCCCGGCCCACCTGCCGACGGAACCGGGAACGGAAACCGACGGAAACCATAGCTGTGGTTCGGGTCGTTGCAGGTGGGTGGGTAGTTTCGCAAAAGACTCATCGTCTTACTCCACGGCCTTCCCGCGCGATTCGCATGGGTCTTACCGGTGTCATCGCTGTCACCAGCCTTCCGCTGGCAGCTGGAAACGTCGCTGCGGCTCCGCAGCCAAAACTGACTCCGCAGGGCACTATTGATGCTCCGGGGCGAACCCAGATCAGCTTTACCCACACCCCAAGTGGCACGCACTACGGTACGGCGAACGAGAATGAAGCTCGTCCGGGGCTTTCGATTGTCAAGCTCTACATTGCGGACTACGTCTTCAAACATGGCACAGAAGCGGACAAGGCGAAGGCCACAGAGATGATTCGCTACTCCGATGACAATATCGCCAGTGAGCTCTATGGCCGTTACCCGGATTCCATCAACGCCACTGCGCGTGAATACGGCCTCAGCAACACCCACGATGCAGGTCACTGGGGAAATTCAACTACGTCCAGCGCGGACACTGTGAAGTTCCTGGAGGCCAAGAAGCGCGAGAACCCCTCTGACCCGGTGCTGGTTGCTATGAGCACCGCGTCACCTGTGGCAGCGGATGGCTACCGTCAGGATTACGGCACCGCCACGCTGCCGGGTGTGATTGGCACAAAGTGGGGTTGGTCCGATGACCGCCAGAGCGTTCACGCCTCGGCATCCATTGGACCTGACTTCAGCGTCGCTGCTAACACCTACGGCACGAAGGAAACTCACACCAGCGATGTTCAGAATGCCTTCGACGGCACGCTGGGCACTCCATCGCTGCCTGGCCTGCCCGACAGCCCGAGCCTGCCGGGCATCCCAAGCGTCCCGAACCTGCCCGAGAGCCCGAATCTCGGCGAACTACTGAATCTGCCGGAAACTCCGCAGCTGCCCCAGATTCCGGGACTACCGGACTTCACTGGTCAGGTACCGTCGCAGTTCTAGCCACTGCCGCTAGTCGCTGGTCTGCTGGCACCGTCCCACCCAGCGCCCACACAGCGCACCTCACGCGACAAGGTTCACGAGGACCATATACAGCGCCGTGCCTACAAAAATCGAAATCACGGTGTTACGCCGCCACCAGTGCAGGCCAATGGTGACCACCAGTGCTACGGGCACGGCCCAGGCAGCGCCGGGGTCGCCACTCTCACCGCTGAGTCCTAGCCGCCCGAAGACGGTGTAGGCAACCAACGCCACCATGACTCCAACCGGCATGGTCGTGCCGAGGAACTCGAACAGGGGAGACCCCTTCAGAGTGCGCACGAACGCAAACGGCAGCGCACGCAGCGCAACTGTCACCGCTCCCATCGCAAAGAGCGCGGCAAGCACATAGCCGGAATCGGGCAACGCAGTCATGCTCGCTCTCCCTCCGTCGTACGCGGCTTGCTTGCCGACGTCATGCGCATCACCCGATCCACCCGCGGTGACCACACGCGCAACAGCAGCAGGCCGAAGTACATCAGCAGTCCGATAACCAGCATCTGGTTCGGGTTAATCAGCCAGCCCACCAGCGTGCAGACGATAGCGGACAGGGGCAGTGACCAATCCTTGGAAGTCTCAAACGCGTCCATGGCCAGCACCGTAAAGAGCGCCACCAGTGCGAACTCGGCACCGCGGATACCCTCGGGCAGTGCTGCGCCGGTTAGAGCCCCGACAATACCGGAGCCCACCCACAATAACTGGCAGAGAATCTGAATCGTCAGCAGTCGGTGGCCCGACATCTTTTCGTCCGCATTTGCCGCAGAGACGATGGCATACGACTCGTCGGTAAGCGCGTATGTGGAGTATGCGCGACCGAGACGAGACTGTATCCGGTCGCGTGGGAACGTCAGCCCATAGAAGACGTGGCGGAAGTTGACCATAAAGGACGTCACAGCACAGCCGAGCAGACCCGTATGCGCCATAACCAGGCCAACAGCGAGGAATTCCATCGACCCCGCGTAGACCACGAAGGAGAAGATGGGTGCCCACCACCAGCTAAAGCCAGTTTGTGCAATAAGCAGGCCGAATGCGAGCCCCAGCGGAATGAGGCCCATGCCCACAGGCAGTGTCTGCCGGATGCCGGCAGCTATGTCGCTGCGGTCGCTGTTTCCTGTGGCGCTACTTCCTTCAGCCCTGTTTCCTTCGGTATTGATGTGCTCACTCATCTAGTTGTCACGTACATCTACGGGATAGGTGCCATACAGTGGCAGCGGCCAGGGCTGACGGCGCATGCAATCACCCCAGATGTCCGCGGCAGCAGGCGCGAGTACATCTGAGGGCAGGGCAGGGGCGACGTACCAGTCACCGCGCTCGAGCTCGTCTTCCAGCTGCCCCGGATCCCAGCCTGCGTAACCGGCGAAGATGCGCGCGCCATCTATGCGGTCGCGTACGCCCTCCGGCTCCGCACCGAGGTTGACCAGCGCAAACCTGTGAGCGATGCGTTCCATCAGCGGGGCACCGGTAATACTGTCGGTCTCCTCTGGGAGGGTGGCACCATTTCGCACCACACCAATGCAGATTGGCTGTGTCTGGTTGACCGGACCCCCGACGTAGAGCACCGGCGGCTTGGCCATCAGCGGCGCCCAAGGCTCGAGCACATTGTGCACCGGCGTCTGCGAACGCTGCGTGAGATCGACACCAAGGGTGCCGTGTTCATCGTGCTCAATAAGGAAAATCACCGAGCGGGAAAACTCCGGCGAGAGCATGCCGGGTGCTGCGAGCAGCAGCATCCCGGCAGCCGGGTCGTTGCGCTCAAGGCTGGTAAAAAGCCGGTCGCCGTAGAGATTTTCCGGATTAATCGATGCCATTAGCTCTCACTTTCGCTTTCAGCCTGCTCACCGGACTGCTCGTACCACCATTTCTTCAGCGCCAAGATAGCATCTTCACGCTCCAGCGGACCGGACTCCAATCGCAGCTCTTTCAGGTAATTCCAGGCCTGTCCGACTTCTTTGCCGGGCTTCAGGTCCAGAATTTCCATGATTTCGTTGCCATCCAGGTCGGGGCGGACGCGTGCGAGGTCCTCCTGCTCGGCGAGCTCCTTGATTCGCGCTTCCAGGCTGTCGCAGGCTCGTGCGAGGCGTGCTGCTTTACGACGGTTTCTCGTCGTACAGTCGGCCCGCACGATTTTGTTGAGTCGTTCCAACAGATCTCCGGCGTCGTTGACATAACGTCGCACCGCCGAGTCCGTCCACTTGCCTTCGCCGTAGCCGTGGAAGCGCATGTGCAGGTAGACCAACTGCGAGATTTCGTGGTTGGTCTTCTTCGGGAACTTCAGTTTCCGAAGGCGGCGCCGCACCAGCTTCGCACCAACCACTTCGTGCTGGTAAAAGGTGACGTTTCCCTGCTCGTTGTAGGCACGGGTAGCGGGTTTGCCGCAGTCGTGCAGCAGTGCCGCCCAGCGCAGTACGAGGTCCGGTTCACCGGGTTCTTCCTGGTCAATAGCTTGCCGCATGACCTGCAGAGAGTGTTGGTAGACATCCTTGTGCTGGCGGTGTTCATCCTGCGTCATGCGCATGTCGGAAATCTCCGGCAGCACGCGGTCGGCCAACCCCGATTCCACCATCAGGTCGATACCTCGGCTTGGGTCCGCACCCAGGATGAGCTTGTTCAGCTCGGTGGAGATGCGCTCGACCGTGATGCGGTCAATTTCGCTGGACATTTCCTTCAACGCCTTGAGCACACGCGGTGCCACATCGAACCCCAACTGGGATGCGAAGCGGCAGGCACGCAGCATCCGCAGGGGGTCGTCGCCAAAACTGACCTCCGGCGCACCCGGGGTATCCAACACACCCGCGACAAGATCCTCGAAACCTCCGAGCGGGTCAAGGAAGGTGCGGGTGCCGTCACCGTGGAGCTCCACGGCGATGGCGTTACAGCGGAAGTCACGGCGGATTAGATCGCCCTCCAACGTGTCACCGAAAGTGACCTCCGGATTCCGGCTGACCTGGTCATACGTATCCGCGCGGAAGGTGGTGATCTCCACCTGACGGCCATGCCGTTCCGCGGAGAGTGTGCCGAATTCAATGCCGGTATCCCAGACAATGTCCGCCCAGTCATCGAGGATTGCGCGTGTCACCTCCGGGCGCGCGTCGGTGGTGAAATCGAGATCCACGCCCAGTCGCCCTAAGAGAGCATCGCGCACAGAACCGCCCACGAGGTACAGGCGATGGCCAGCTGCACTAAACGCGGCTGCCAGCGAATCGAGGATCTCCGACTCCTTGGCGATCGCCTGATCCGCCACTGCCAGCATTGCCGTCCTGCGCACCTGTGGGTCCGCGTCAGCAGCCGCCGGAGTAGCGCCGCGAGGTGTAGTCCCCCCGGGCTGGTCACCATTTGTCGTTGAAGGAGTCGATTGTGTCACGACCGACACAATACCCGCTTATACCTATAAACCCGGTAGTCTAAGTGGAATGAACAACGTGGTACGCAATGACAACTCGGCGGCGAAGAGCCGTCGACGTCGTCGGCGACCGCGCAGAAGGGGTGGCGTTTCCTCGTCCACCAACACTAGCAACGCTACTACCAGCGGAAATTCTGCGAAACGTAGTGGCTCCGGTGCCAATGGCCCCCAAAAGGCCAAGCCAAACTCCGGTGGCGCCAAGAAATCTTCCAAATCACCGAAGTCGGCACGACCCTCGAAGCAGTCGAACAACCGCGGTGGCCGTAAGAACGGTCAGGATAGGAACAATCGCCGTCGTCACGCACAGACGAAGCGCACAAACAATCGCCGTGCGCACTCGTCGCGCGCGCAAAATGCAGCGCCGATGCAGACCTCGATTGAGACTTCGGCGGGCGGACTGGTCGTCTCGGGGCTTGCTGAGGCTGTCGGCGATGGCGGCAAAGTCAACCTGTCACGGATTTATGTCGCGCTGATTGGTCGGCACGATCGTCGCGGGCGCCTGCTGTGGTCGATGCCTAAGGGCCATGTCGAACCCGGCGAAGCTTTCGATTCCACCGCCGAACGTGAGGTGTGGGAAGAAACGGGCATTCGCGGCGAGGTCATCGAAGAGCTCGGTGTGATTGACTACTGGTTTGTCTCCGATGGCACGCGGATTCACAAGACCGTGCACCATCACCTTCTGCGCTACGTCGATGGCGATTTGAACGACGAAGACCCCGAGGTCACCCAGGTCATGTGGGTTCCTGTGGATACCCTGGTGGAACGGTTGGCCTACGCTGACGAACGCAAACTGGCCCGGCGCGCGCACAATCTGCTGCCCGATCTCGCCCGCGCGGAAAAGCGAGCAGGCCGGCAGACGCCGAGGTGATTGCGCATGTTCAGGTTGCAGTTGCCAAGGAATGTTGTTCGTAAAGTCACGGCCGCCACCGCAGCGCTCGTACTGTGCTTGCCGACGACCGTTGCGCCCCCAGCTTTTGCGCAAGATGAGCAGTTGTGGGGCAGTGGTACCAATCGAGTCGGTGAACAGGGACCCCTTCGGCTTTCGATAACCAGCTTCGCTCCGCATGTCGCGGCTCTACATTCGACACTGACCATCAAGGTGCAGGTGCACAACACCTCCAACGCGGATATCAGCAATGTTGCGCTGCGCCCACAGCGGGCCGGCGCACTAGCTTCCTCTGCAGATGCGCGGACGATTCTCGCTGAGCCTGAATCGGTGTTTGATGTGGCTGGTACCTTCAGTGCCCCCATCGAGCTGAAAGCGGGCGAGACGCGTGAGGTTACGCTAAGTGTTCCTATCTCCGCACCGGCCCCAGAAGGACTCGACATCACGGAAGCCGGCACGTTTCCGCTGCTCATCAATGCTAACGGGCAACCGGAAGATGACATCGACCGCCTGCTGGCGGAAACACGCGCACTGCTACCGGTGACGGATTCGCAAGCCGCAGGTGATGAGCCGGAACCGCCTGCCGGTGATGAGAACGACAACGATGAGACCGACAATTCCGATGCGCCCACCCGCCGTGACCCAGTGCCGTTTTCGCTGATTTGGCCCATCAGCCAGCCAGTGCCAGTGGTCGGCGGTGAGACCGGTGACGCACCCTCGTCGCCGAATCTCATCCTCACCGACAATTCTTTGGCCGAGTCTCTCGAACGCGGTGGCCGCCTCGACGGTTTGCTCACCTCGTTGGAAAAAGGCTTTGCCGGCCCCGATGGGGAGAGATTGCGGGAATCGACATGCATCGCCATCGACCCGGAGACCCTCGATGCAATCTCCCGGATGACCCGTGACTACTGGATTGGCACCAGCCGCCCAAGTCCTGTGGAGTCCTCTCCACGACTGCGGGATTCCTGGGGAAACGCGGATGACACCAATCTCACGCATATGCCCGCCAGCGACAATGCCGCCGACTGGCTTAATCGGCTGCACGATCTCACACAGGACACATGCACACTGTCACTGCCGTGGGGCGGCACCGATGCCAGCGCCGTAGCTCGCGTGGCGGATCAAGAGCTTTCCATGGAGGCACTCGCCGCTGGTCGGCAGACCATCGCCAAGCATTTGGACGTTCAGACACTGCCGGGTATCTATTTGCCCGCCGAGGGATACGTAACGTCGGAAAGCGCCCCGCTGTACTCGGCGGCGACAGCTCTGAACGGAACCACCCCGGAGCGCGCATTCGAAGACCGCGTAGATACCGGCGAGACGCTGCCTCCCTCGCCCACTCCACGCGAAGCCGCGCACGACACCACCGTATTAGTCGCGGACAACACCACTATCACCGCCGATGGTCAGACACTACGGCCTGGCCACAGTGGCGTGCTTGCCGACGGTAGCCGCGCCTTCGCCCTCTCTGGGGCACTGACAGCCTCTCTGGCTGTAACAGGACGGTCTCCCCAGACTGTGGCGTATTCGAATCTGCTCGGACGCTACGATTTCCGAATCGACTCCGAGGCTGCACGGATGCAGACAGCGATTGGCACTCTGTTCCAATCACTGACTGATTCGGATGCCCCTCGCGCGGCTGTGGTGGCAGCACCACCGTCCGGTTGGGATCCACGCGCTAGCGACGCTGAAGATTTCATGGCCGCGGTTCGGAAAGCCGTGGACGATAACCTGGCTGAGCTGACTCCGCTGATGGACTCCATCACCGCCGCAGCTCGTGACCTGGATGCGGGCTCGGTTACCCCAGTTGCCGAGTTCGCCGATCCCGCGCCGGTGGGTGAAGCGCTCGTGGAGAAGGCTCGGATAGCCTCCCGCGAAATCACGGACCTGACCACAATCATGTCCAACGATCCCAACGTCGCGCTGACGCGGTATGAATTCACCCGCCCCCTGCGGCACGACTTACTGCGCTCGTTTACCACTCTCGGCCGGCGAAATCAGCTGCAGTCAACTGACGTGCAGCGGCGGAGCGAAGAACTCAGCGACCAGGCACTGGTTATGACTCGACGTCTGCGCAATTCAGTGACATTGGTAGCTCCCGGCGGTGTCTACACCCGCGCAACGCAGCTGTCGCCAATTGCGGTGCTGGCTCGCAATGGTCTGCCACTGCCGGTTCCCGCGTTCGTGCGCGTCGGCTCTGGAGATTCGGTGATGGAGGAGAAGTATGAGGCCGCCATCCCTGCCAAGGGATCGGTGACTGTTCAGTTCACTCCGAAGTCGGGTGATGATGCAGAATCTACTCCGGCAACCAATGCTCCAGAGGGAGACCGGCCACGGGATAGTGGAGACAACTCCCACAATCTGTTGCTGTGGCTCGAATCACCTGGCGGCACGCCCATTTCCCGATCAGTGAGTATTTCCGTGCAATCGGGCGCTTCGGTTGGGGTTTTGGCTATCGTGACCCTCGTCATCGTCACTGTTGGTGGGTTTTTTGCCGCAAAACGGTCACAGTACTTTCGGAAATAGACCCCCTTTTAAGCAACAATAGGACATGTGACTGACTCAGACGCGCATAAATCTGGACTTCGAGGCCGCATTCGTCGCCCCGCGCCACCGGCTCCGGTTCCGGCGGCGCGGCCAACGGCTGAATCTCAGCCGGCCGAAGCGGCCCCGGACCTAACTCGCGTATCCGGCCATAAGGCAAATGCCGATACCGCCACTGACGCGATGACGGAATCGGCATCACCATCGCCAGCAAAGGCGGCAACTGCGACAGCAACCGCTTCCAGCGATTCCTCCGCAGGCTCGACGGCGGACGCAAATCAGGGACAGTCGAACTCGGACATCGTCGCCTCCACGGGCTCGATGGCAATCGCTACCCTGATTTCGCGCATTACGGGTTTTTTGCGAAACCTGCTCATCGGCGCGACGCTGGGTCCGGCTGTGGCTTCAGCCTTCAACGTCGCCAACACACTGCCGAACCTGATTACGGAAATCGTCCTCGGCGCAGTGCTGACTTCTCTGGTGGTGCCAGTGTTGGTGCGCGCGGAGAAGGAGGATCCAGATCACGGTGCCGCCTTCATTAGACGTCTCTTGACTGTCTCTATGACGCTGTTGGCAGTGGTGACGGTGCTGGCGGTGATAGGTGCGCCACTGTTGACCAGATTGAGCCTTAACGAGGCCGGTAAGGTCAACGTTCCGCTGGCAACGTCATTTGCGTTCTTACTATTGCCGCAGATTATCTTCTACGGCATATTTGCGCTGCTCATGGCGGTGCTAAACACCAAGGGAATCTTTAAACCCGGTGCGTGGGCACCTGTCGCCAACAACGTCGTGGCCATTGCCACGCTCTTGCTATATCTGTTCCTGCCCGGCCAATTGAGTCCGGATTCGGACGGTTCACTCTCCGATCCGCACATCCTGCTTTTGGGTCTTGGTACCACCCTGGGTGTCGTCATTCAGGCAGCCATCATGATTCCCTACCTCAAGCGCGCGGGCATTGATTTGCGTCCGCTGTGGGGTATCGACGACCGCATCAAACAGTTCACCGGCATGGGTGTCGCGATTATTACCTACGTGGCAATTTCCCAGGCTGGTTACTTCATCACCACCAATATTGCCTCGACTGCCTCCAAGGCCGCGCCGACGATTTACCAGCAGGCGTGGCTGCTGTTGCAGGTGCCCTACGGCATCATCGGCGTTACCTTGCTGACCGCCATCATGCCGCGACTGTCCCGCAATGCAGCCGACGGCAATGATGGGGCAGTGGTCCGCGATCTGTCCATCGGTACGCGCCTGACCATGATTGCGCTGGTGCCGATCGTCGCATTCTTCACCGCATTCGGCCGCCCCATCGCCGTCGGTCTTTTTGCGTATCTGGAGTTCCCCCGCGAAACCGCAGAGATTCTCGGCTGGACGCTGTCCTTCTCGGCGTTCTCGCTTATTCCATACGCCATTGTGCTTTTGCACTTGCGTGTTTTCTACGCCCGTGAAGAGGCCTGGACCCCGACTTTCATCATCCTCGGCATTACCACCGTCAAGGTGATTCTGTCGTTCTTCGCTCCTCGTCTGGCTTCTGACGATGAGACCGTCGTCGTGTTGCTCGGTGCCGCCAACGGTTTCGGTTTCGTCGCCGGCGCGGTAATTGGCTTCTTGCTCTTGCGCCGCACTCTCGGACACTTGGACAGTAAGGCGACCGTCCACACCGTGCTGTGGGCACTGGGGGCGTCGCTCGTCGGTGTCGCCGTCGCCTGGGGCGCATTCGCATTGACCGACCTTGTGCTGTTCGATTTCTTCGGTTCCTTCGGCGTGCTGCTGCAGACCATCGTCACCGGCGTGGTCTTCCTCATCGGTACCGGCCTGGTGCTCGCTCAGGCTCCATTGGAAGAGGTCCGCGTTCTGGGTGGCTTCCTCGGCCGCATCCCGGGTCTACGCCGCTTTGCTCCGCAGCCTCATGCAGCCGACAATGCCGTCGCCGACCGTGAGGATATGGAGCGCGAACGTGGCTTCGCCGCTGATGCTTTCTCGATTGCCCCGTCGAACCTGATCGGCGAGGCCACGGGTCTGGCAAACGAGGGCTTCACCGCTTCGCCGCTGCTGCCGCCGATGCCGACGCAGGGTTCTCGCCCAACCCGCTATGTACCCGGCGAGATGGTCTCAGGTGGTCGTTTCCGTCTGCGTTCTGAAGTCGCAACCTACCCAGGTCTGCGCCTGTGGCGTGCCATGGATATGGGCGATCCCGACAACTCAGATGTCGCACTTGTCTTCGTCGACACGATTGCACTGCCGTACTACGACACTTCGCCATCGGTTGCCGCCCAGAAGATTGCCACGACGACCAATGAGCTGCGTGACCTGGCTGGCACCGGGATGTCCCGCATTCATAGTGTGGCGAAGACACGCACCGAGGTGCTCATCGTCGCCGACTGGACCAGCAGTATCGGTATTGAGCGGTTCGATCAGGCCGCCCACCCGGATGCCCTGGCACTCGCAATAGCATCACTTGCCGAGACAATCGCCGACGCCCACGAATCTGGGCGCTGCCTTGGCCTGACAAACAAGCCTGGACAATTGCGCATCAGCAGCGACGGCCACATCTACGACGCTTTCCCCGTCGTTTTGCCCGATAGCTCGCAACGTTCGGACTACAACGCGTTGCTTTCTGTCATCGACGAGCTGTTCTACAACGTGCCAAATATCCCCTCCGATATTTCTGCTGCCATCGACCGCGCGAAGCAGGTTCGCCCGGAGAACTTCAACCAACAGGAGTCGCCAGCTCGCACACTCGCGGAGGATTTGCGCACTGCAGCGCTCGGCCCCGACTCTTCGGAGTTTCTCGCAATCGACCCCGACACCGGTGCGCGCGAATCCGTCGATGCCGACGGTGTAGCCCAATCAAACGCTCGCCACACCAAGAATCGCACCCGCGCATTCAGCACCGGCGCAGTCGTTGTCGGTGTAGTCATTGTCGGTGCACTTGTCGCCGCGGGCATCTTTGGTCTGGTTAACCGTTCCTCGGACGCACCGATTAACTCCGAGTCCGTACGACGCGGCCCGGCTCCGATCACGACGCTTTCGCTTGCCGACGCTAACGAGTGGCAGGCCGACAGCGACAACCCGGCAGCCGGTCCAGACAATCCGGACATGGCTGAGCTGACCATCGATAGTGACGAGGAAAGCTTCTGGGTAACTTCGACTTACCTCAGCCAGTTCGGCAATCGTCCAGAGGACTTCAAACCTGGCGTTGGTATTCGGGTCACTCTGGATGAACCGGCAACCATTCGAGAACTTAAGGTCGCGGCGACCCCGGGCGCACACATTGAAGTTCGCGGCCTACGAGATGCTGACTCGACGAACTTGGATGACACAACGGTTCTCGGAAGCGCTACTGCCACCTCAGATACGACGACCATTGAAATCGATAGCCGCGACACTGAGTGGAAGAACCTTGTTGTCTGGATCTCCGGCTTGCCGACGGCTGCGGAAGCGGTAGCCGACAGCGACTCAGACACTGACGCTGATACAGATGCTGATGCTGATGCTGAGTCGCAGAATTCCGATGCGGACAACCCACTTGTCGGCGACCGCAATCTGGCTGAGCAATCTCCGGATTCGTTGCTGCCAGTTGCTATTGGCGACATTCAGGTGCGTGGTACGGAATAACGCTCTGAGCTTGCCTTAGGTGGCAACAGTTCAAGTTGTCCCAAGTTATCCACAGCTACTGGGACGTTTTGAAATTCATCCACAGCCCGCGGTCTCCACGGCAGTTTTGCCAAGCGGAGAGCGCGGGTTTCGTGTTTGCATAGGAGCCATGAACTTTGGGGGAAGAAATCGAATTGGGGACAGTCACCGTAAGGCCCGCATGGGTCGGCGACTGGGGGATTGTGGCGTCGTCGGTATGCAAAAGCATGCATCTGCGGACGAGGTCGATCGTGAATTATTGAAGGCGCACCTGGCGGGGGATCGTCGCGCGTTCGCGGTGTTGGCACGGCGTTATTATCCGCAGTTGGTAGCAATGGCGCGGCGCTATCGTCGGGATGATTTCGATCCCTTGGATGGGGTACAGGAGGGTCTGGCGCGGGCAATTGCGGGGGCGGCGAGCTTTCGCGGGCGTTCAACGGTGGCGACGTGGCTGACGTGCATCGTGAAGAATGCGTGTATTGACCACAACCGCGGTCGTTTCGGGGAGATCCCTCTCTGCGATAAGGAGGAGGATTTTGAGACGTTTATGAGTTCACAGCCGATTCCCTGCCCGGATGTTCCGCTACGTGTGACTATGGCCGCCGCATTGGAGCAGCTGCCAACGGATCAACGGGATGCCCTGCTGTACTTGGACATCTTTGGATATTCGCTGCAGGAGACCTCTCGCAGTATTGGGCAGCCGAGCGGGACGTTGAAGTCTCGGCGGGCGCGGGCGCGTCGTACGCTTCGGCGACAATTGGAAGAAGTGCAGGTGGCCTAACAACTGCGGAGCAGGGGAGAGGCTGGGGGAATAGAGATGGCTAACCTCACGTTGGTTGAGGTGGCTGGTTCCGGTAATTTCTTTCCCGGAGCTGAAAAATTTGCTTACTACTGAGCATCACTGTGCGCCATGTGATGTGAGAGATAAAAATTATAGGAGTCTTCATGAGCGATATCGTTCACGACCTGATCATCGTCGGTTCCGGTCCCGCCGGTTACACGGCTGCCACCTACGCAGCCCGTGCCGACCTGAAGCCTGTGGTGTTCGAGGGCATCGAGTTTGGCGGCCTGCTTATGACGACTACCGATGTGGAGAACTACCCAGGTTTCTCCGAGGGCATCATGGGCCCAGAGCTGATGGATCAGATGCGCGCACAGGCAGAGCGCTTCGGCGCTGACCTGCGCATGGAGATTGTCGATCGCATGGATCTCACCGGCGATATCAAGTCTGTCTGGGTTGGCGAAGAAGAGCACAAGGCTCACGCTGTCATCCTGGCAACCGGTGCCGCTCCGCGTTATGTCGGTGCTCCGGGTGAGCAGGCGCTGCTTGGTCATGGTGTCAGCGCCTGTGCCACCTGTGATGGTTTCTTCTTCCGCGACCACGATATCGCCGTCATCGGCGGCGGTGACTCCGCAATGGAAGAGGCAACCTTCCTTACCAAGTTCGCCCGCTCGGTGACGATTGTCCATCGCCGCGATGAGTTCCGTGCGTCGAAGATCATGGTCGAGCGCGCGCAGAACAATGACAAGATTCGCTTTGCGACGAACAAGGTTGTGTCCCAGGTTCTTGGTGAGGACAAGGGTTCGGTTACCGGTCTCGAGCTGGAAGACACCGTCACTGGTGAGAAGTCCGTCCTGGATGTGACTGCCATGTTCGTAGCAATTGGCCACGAGCCACGTTCGCAGATGGTTCGCAATCAGCTGGATTGCGATGAGAATGGCTACATTCAGGTAGCCGCTCCGAGCACCCAGACCTCTCTCAAGGGCGTCTTTGCGGCGGGCGATGTTGTTGACTCGCATTACCAGCAGGCGATTACCGCCGCTGGTTCTGGCTGCAAGGCTGCGCTGGATGCTGAGCACTACTTGGAAACTGTTACTCGGTAGATGACAGCAGGGCAGTCGCACTAGCTGGATAAACACCTAATAGTTGGGGTATCGCAATTGTTGGATAAGCCCTACGATTGCAGATATCCAACTATGGGGAATATCCGATAGTCGGTAAGCCCAATTGTTGTTAGCTGTAGCTCAATCAGGGTGCAGCGGGACGTGTTATAGCCCGGTACGCCCCGTACTCATCGAGCACTTGCAGCGTTCTCAAGAACACCATTAATTAACAATTTAGTACTTCACTCGCACCACCGGAAGCCCTAATTTTTGACGCCTTGAGCGCCAAATCCGTACGCGAGGCTGAAGAAGCTAGGTTGAAAAATTAGAATCAAGACCACAAAACAAAACCACTAAGAACTCAAACGAGCTCATTCTAAGGAGAAGAATTTCATGGCTCCGGTAACCGTCACCGCCAACACCTTTAAGTCCGATGTCCTCGAATCCGATAAGCCGGTGCTTGTTGATTTCTGGGCAGAGTGGTGTGGCCCGTGTAAGAAGATTGCTCCCGTTTTGGACGAGGTTGCGACCGAGCTCGATGGCAAGGCCGTCATCGCCAAGGTCAACGTCGATGAGGAGCGTGCACTGGCTGGCATGTTCCAGATTATGTCCATCCCAAGCCTGCTCCTATTCAAGGACGGCAAGAAGGTCGAAGAGATTCGCGGAGTCCGCCCGAAGGGCGAAATCACGTCGCTCATCGAAAAGCACCTTTAAAAGAACTTGGGGTTGCTCCTTATCCGATACGAGGTTACGACTGCCCACCCGTCACTTCGCTACTGCCACCTTCGTTGGACACACCCCATTATGATGTGACTGAAGTTGTGGTTGTGATTTAGAGTTAGTCCTGGGGTTCTGCCGTCGGGCTAGCCGACGCGCCCTCGTAACAATCAATTCGCGCCTGCGACCTGGTAATCTTGCTGGAAATGGCGGTTTACGTCTTCCTTAATACCGTGAAGGAACCAGGTTGCCGCCAACTTGAGAGGTATTGCTGACCATATCCTCTGAGAGTGCGCGGGATTTCTTAACTGAAGTTTCGTTTAGCTCACTGGCCAGTAATACTGATTAAGTGTTGTGAGGACCCACAACGGCCTAAACATAATTGTGGAGTTCGGAAGGGAGTTTTCGTGCCAGAGTTTCTGAAGGTGGGCGATAGGTCACCTCGTGTAGCCGAGGTACGTTCTACCCTGGCTCGTCTTGGGCTTCTGCCCAATTGGGAGGGCTCAGCCGCGGAGGAGAACTCGCCTCAGTGGTCTGGTGACGATGACCTCTTTGATGAGGACATGCGCAACGCTCTTCTGGCGTTCCAACAGTCCCGCGGTGTCTATGCCGACGGGATTATCCGCGACAGCACCCTGCGCCTACTGCGAGAAGCCTCGTACACTCTGGGCACCCGCGTACTGTCCTACGATCCACTGTCACAAATGACCGGTGAGGACGTAGGCGTTCTCCAAGCTACCTTGCAGGAACTCGGCTTCCACGATGCCCGAGTAGACGGCCACTTTGGCCCGAAGACCGATGCCTCTGTACGTGAATACCAGCTCAATTACGGGCTGGAGCCCGACGGTATCTGTGGTCCCGTTACTCTCCGGGCGCTCAGCTACTTGGGCAGGAGGGTTACTGGTGGCTCTGTAAACGCCTTCCACGAGAAGGAAATACTGCGCACGATGGGGCCGAAGCTCTCTGGAAAGCGCATTGTCATTGATCCAGGTCTTGGGGCAGGGGAGCCCGGCATTGTGGTCGACGGCCCTTACGGTCAGATTTCTGAAGAAGAGATTCTTTGGGATTTGGCCTCTCGCATTGAGGGTCGCCTTGTCGCGGCAGGTGCAGAGACTATTCTGTCTCGTCCTCGTACCGACAATCCGTCCATCGAGGATCGCGCTGAGATGGCCAACGCATTTGGCGCTGACGTCTTCATCTCCCTGCAGGCTGACCACTATCACAACAACCGCGCCAGCGGTATTGCGACCTTTTACTTTGGCTCGATGAAGGGCTCCAACTCCATTCTGGGCGAACAGCTCTCTGGCCTTATCCAGCGAGAAATTGTTGCCCGTACGAGCCTGGTAGACTGCCGCTCGCACGCCCGTACCTGGGATCTCCTCCGTCTGACCAGGATGCCCACGGTGGAAGTCGCCGTTGGTTACCTGACCAACGAGGATGACGTCGCAATTCTTTCTTCCCCAGATCAGCGGGACGTAATTGCCGAATCTATCGTTGTCGCTGTAAAGCGTCTGTACCTGGGCGATGAAGAGCAGCAGCCAATGACCGGCGCTTACAGCTTTGCGCAGCTGATTGAAGAGGAAAAAGCCTAAACACGGCTGACCAATGAAACCCAGCGCTAAAGACTGAACAGCTTTGAGCGCATAAAGGGTTCTTTCGCACTTAGATCCAACGCATGGCCGATTTCTTCGTCCCAATCCAATTCCGCATCCAACTCGATACGGAGTTTCGGATGAATCGGATGTGGAGTCACCACCCGAAACCCGGAGTCAAGAAGGGTTCGCGTACGAATCAAATCACCGGCGTTATGGTTAATCGCCGCCAACGAATCTGAAATACACGGCTTTGGATTCAGCTTTTCTTCGAGTTGCGCTTCGAAATCAGCGATTAGATTCTCCGTACCGTCGTCAGGCGTTGGCGACGACGGCGTGGATGCCGACATAGAATCCGCCGTGCCACTGCAACCAAACGCTTCTACCGCTGAAATCCCGCGCAGCGCGAGCTTGTGCAGAGCGGTCACAATGAGCACGCGGAGCATGTCATCGTCAACCTCTAAAGCGTTGTAATGCAGACTCGTCAGCGCAATCGCATCCGGCGATATTGGTCCGGAAGGCATGGAAAATGTCGTCGGGCAGAAGCGTGGCGGAGCAAAGAGCAGCGTGCCGACGGTCTCAAGTTTCCCATCGATAAGTGATGCCGGTGGCTTTCGTCGTAGTGAATATCCGCACGGTCCCCAGGAAAGGTAGACGGTATTGAGCCATGCTTCCTTCTCCAAGCGCACCTGGGCGGCTAAATCAGGGCTTAAATCGCCATTTAAGAGGCTTTCACTAGCTCCGCCTGGCCGAGTAGGGGGTTGGCCGTCCGAATGCTTTAAATCACCGTTGAGCGCTTCATCCTCTTCTGGCGTGCTGGGGTCCAAATTAGGTTCGCGCGGCTCAGTCGAGAACTGGGGTAGGGCAGTTGCTGTACGGATATGCTCCATGCCCTGTTCCCAAAACAGGCTTAACATCGTCTCTGGATAGATTCCTTCGATGTCGGCCAGCGAAATTTTCTCGATGAATACTTCAGTCACAGTAACCGGGTTTACTCTTCGTCGAGATGCATCAGTGACATGATGCGATCAAAGTCCTCGAGGTTGCCGAATTCGATAACGATTTTGCCCTTACGCTTGCCCATCTGGGCAGTCACCTTCGTATCAAAAGAATTGGACAGGCGGTCAGCCCAATTGTGAAGGACCTCCGGCTGCGGAGTGGGCTCGCGGTGCTGCTTTTTCGGTCGCTCGCCGGCATTGAGTAATGTCACTGCTTCTTCGGTCGCACGGACGGATAGTCCTTCAGCAACAATTCGCTCGGCGAGGCGCTGCTGTTCTTCCTTACCTGCCTTAACTCCAAGCAAGGCACGTGCGTGACCAGCCGACAGAACACCGACCGCTACTCGTCGCTGTACCTCCACCGGCAACTGCAAGAGTCGAATCATGTTGGTAATAACGGGCCGCGAGCGACCGATTCGATCCGCCAGCTCTGCCTGAGTTACACCAAACTCTTCGAGTAGCTGCTGGTACGCAGCGGCCTCTTCGAGTGGGTTCAGCTGAACGCGATGGATGTTCTCTAGTAGGGCATCGCGAAGCATGTCCTGGTTTGGAGTATCGCGAACGATGGCGGGAATCGTGTCGACCCCAGCTCGCTGAGAAGCACGCCAGCGCCGTTCACCCATGATGATTTCAAACTCGGGTTGCGGCGCGTTCGGATCTTCCTTGCGCGCTGCCTCGAGTGCGGCCGCACGACTATCCTCAGAGATTGGTCGTACGATAATCGGCTGCAATAAACCGAACTCACGAATAGAGTGAGCGAGCTCATTCAGGGGCTCCTCATCGAAGACCTCTCGTGGCTGCTTCGGGTTCGGCGTGATCAGCTTCAAGTCGATCTCGCGATAGGTCGCGCCAAACTCGTTTGCGGCCGAAGCGTCAACATCGGTCGGCTCCGCGCTGCTATGGTCCACTACTCCCGACGTCGCCGAGGGCAATGTTTCACGTGAAACATCGCTAGACTTACCAATAGCCTTATCGTCACTGTGACGTTTCTGCGCCTCGTCGGTATGAGGCTTGCTCTGGCCGGATTTTGCAGATTTTCCGGCGTTTTTCCCTTCAGTCAACGAGGTGCCGGATCCCGTCGCGGCTGTTCCCAGTACGTCGGCAACTCCGCTACTTCCGGCCTGCTTCGTCCCCTGGGTACGGCGGGGACCGAAGATAATATCCGCGGCACTCTCACCTACCGAGGGGTTAGCCGCCGGAGCAGTTGGGATCAGCGCGGCGATACCGCGACCGAGCCCTCCCTTGCGGTGATCCTTTTTTTGATTCGACATCGGTTACTACTCCTAGTGGCTTTAATTTGTCTCAGTGGAATTGGACGGGGTAGGGGAGGAAGCTGGTTTTTGCCCAATCGCACTTCCACCCGGAACTGCTGAATAGTCGCCACGCGTTGCCAATTCCTTCGCGGCGTCAAGATAAGCAACTGCGCCCCGAGACCCTGGATCGTAGGAAATTACGGTCTGCGAATATCCCGGAGCCTCCGATACCTTCACGGATCGAGGGATGAGATTACGTAGCACAACCTCACCGAAGTAGTTACGAACCTCATTGGCAACTTCTTCCGAAAGCTTGGTGCGGCCATCGAACATAGTGAGCAGCACAGCAGAAATATGTAGCTCCGGATTGAGATGCTGACGAATCATCTGCACGTTATTCATCAGCTGAGTCACACCCTCCAAGGCGTAAAACTCACACTGAATCGGGATCAAAACCTCGTTGGCGGCAGTCATCGAATTCAGAGTCAACAGACCGAGCGAAGGAGGGCAGTCAATAATGAGAAAGTCAAAGCCGTTGTCAATCAGGTACTGATCTGACACTGCATCGAGAAGTCGGCGCTCACGGTTCAGGAGCGAGACCAGCTCAATCTCGGAGCCCGCCAAGTCCAACGTCGCTGGCACACAAAAGAGATTCTCAGATTCAGGGGAACGCTGGATGACATCGTCAATCTGTAGTTCGCCAATTAGAAGCTCATACGTCGACGGGGTCCCGGAAACATGCTCAATCCCCAGGGCCGTAGAAGCATTTCCCTGCGGGTCATTATCGATGACTAGCACCTTTAGACCATGTCGCGCGAGCGCCGACGCGATGTTGACTGCCGAAGTGGTCTTGCCCACGCCACCCTTCTGGTTGGCGATAGTAATACGGCGCGGGCGTTCGGGGCGTGGAAGCGATAAACGGTTCGGGGCCTTAACTTGCGCTGCCCGTTGAGCTGCCGCAGCGATGGGTGTGTCTTGCCAGGACTTCCGGCTCATTAACTATTCCCCTTACAAGCACAGCAATCACCAATCATGGCCACTGGAGTGCGAATAAAAACTTAGTAACTATCTGCAAAAGCGTAATCATCAAGCCCCAACAAGCGTTAGACGCCGACGATTGTGGAAATGTTTCACGTGAAACATCCACCTTGGCCGGTAGGACTTTGCCATACCGCGATACTTATCCCACTCTAGCCCGACGGCACTACGCGCCTCAATGTCGAAACCAAAACACAAGCGAACCGGCAGTGGAGTAGGGGAGGGGGACTTACAACCTACTTCTTCTGAATAATCACGGCGTACGTCGAAGTTCTCAACACGGAACCGCCAACCTCTACAACGCGGGGATTAGTTCCCTTCGCCTTGGCAATAAGCTTTGCGTCCCGATCAATCTCCTCTTGCGCAGTTCCACCCTTCAGTGCAACCATCGCGCCTCCGGATTTAACTAAAGGAAGCGACCAGCCCGCCAATTTCCCAAGAGGGGCAACAGCGCGAGAAGTGACGACATCTACTTGGCCAACCTCAGCGCGAACCACTTTCTCCTCAGCGCGGCCGCGAACCACGGTCACATTGTCCAGCTCGAGATCTTCCACAACTTCGTTCAAAAAAGTCGTACGGCGCAGCAATGGTTCTACAAGAACCACCTTCAAATCTGGTCGTGCAAGAGCAAGCGGAATCCCGGGCAAGCCTGCCCCCGAACCAATGTCCGCAACTACAAGCCCCTTGCCTATCGCTTCTCCAACTACCGCAGAATTGATAATGTGCCGATCCCACAGCTTTGGAGTTTCACGTGGCCCAATCAAACCTCGGACTGTAGCCTCCTCAGCCAACCAGGAATGGTAGCGGTATGCTCGATCGGCATTCTCTCCAAACACGGTATCTATCACCGAACGCAAATCAGCATCGACCAAACCGGCGGAGGCTTCTTGCTTATCGACGTCCTTCTCGGGGTTACTCAACAGTTCCACTAACCTTTCTTGCACAATGGGGCAGCTGTGCCGTCACCCGTCGAGCTTTTCACTACCCCTAGTGTACGACAGTGCAACAGCGATGTTTCACGTGAAACATTGATCAAAGTTGGATGCCAAACTCCAGGCCCCGGAGAAAATTACATGCCTGTAATAACAGTGACGTTGTTTGCTCGATAGAGCACCAAGGCAAGCAAAAACGCCCCGCATCAACTGCGGGGCGTTTCGATTAATTAACTTATGTAGACGAAGGGCGATTCCACTTCAGCTATTTCTTTTTCCGCTTCCGGTTCTTCCGATTTGCGGGTTTCTGTCCTGGCGCTGGCTTCGAGGCTGGGCCCTGCTGTCCCTTCCCCGAATTACCATCCGGAAGATGGCTAGAAGCCTTGTTCGCTGCAGAGGCCTGACCGGACTGCGCCTGCTGCGCATTCTGCGCTGCCTGACGCTTGCCACCCTTCTTCGGATTGATTGGCTTCTGGCCAACCTTCGGAGCGAGTTTCTCCTGTGCCTCGCGCTTGGCAGCCTTCTTAGCTGCGACAGCTTCCTTCTCTTCCTCATCCAGCTTGCCGAAGATGTAGCGCTGCTGGAAGTAGGTCCAGACGTTGTTAGTCACCATGTAGACAAGAAGGCCGATGTGCCAGAAAGCACCGGTAACAAGAATCATGATTGGGAAGAACCAAAGCATCATCTTGTTCATCATGTCCATCTGCTGACCCATAACGCCTTCCTGGCGCTTCACCAGACCGGCTTCCTGGCGGGCACGCGTGCGGTCAACAGACATGCGAGCGTTGAAGTGCGTTGCAAGTGCCGCGATAACAATCAGCGGAATGGCAACGATCATGATGTCCATGCGGGTGAAGTCCGCAGGCGTACCAGGCACAGTAAAGGCTGCGTATTGATCCTCGCCCATACCAACCGAACTGGACAGTGGAGCATTGAGCACACGAGCCAGCAGGAAGGACCGCACCTCATCTACACCGAAGACGTAGTTAGGCGTATTCCAGTTCTGCTCCACCGACATGCGAAGCGCATTGCCCGTCGTACCCGTTCGGTTGAACGAACGCAGCACGTGGAAAAGGCCAATGAACACAGGCATCTGAACCAGAATCGGCAAACAGCCGCCGAGCGGGTTGACACCCATTTCCTTCTGTAGCTGGCGCATAGCAAGAGCCTGAGCCTGCTGATCGTTCTTGTACTTCTCCTTGATGGCCTGCATCTCAGGAGCGAGCTGCTGCATCTTGATGGCAGAACGCTGCTGGTTCAGCATCGGCTTAAACAGGAGGATACGGATGGTGACCACAAGCAAAATAATGGCCAGCACCCAGGAGATACCCGAGGAGGGATCGAATAGGAAACCTGAGGCCTTATGCCAGAACCACAGGATGGCCGAAATCGGCACATACACGAAATTGAGCACGGTCTAAGATCACTCCGTTCTTTAGGGGACAGCGCACTCGCGCCTTCGTCTACAAAGCCCCGTCAAAGGCTAAGCATTACTAGAGGTTACCTGTGCATTCGCCTCAACCACGAACCCAGGCCGGGGAATGTGGCAGGAACTGGATCCCAGCCACCCGGATGCCAGGGTGCGCAACGGAAGATGCGCAAGAAAGTCAGCCACAGGCCACGAATAGCTCCGAAACGGCGCACAGCCTCAAGACCATATGCGGAGCACGTCGGTTCAAAACGACATGTGCTCGTGGGCTTCAGATTAGAGATACGACGGCGGTAGAAGAGAATCGCCCTCTCAGCCACACGTGCGCCGGGGGTCTGAGCGAGGGGGCCGTCGTCAAGCGAATTAGCGCCGACGTTCGTATGTGGCGAGTGCCGATTGCACATCGTGGGACAGCTCCTGGCTGGTGGCTGTGGCAGATGCAGGCAGCGCGCGAACGACAATGTCCATGGTGGACGGAAGATTCTGCGCGGCCGCGGCCATAACATGGCGGAGCCTGCGGGATACAGCGTGACGAGTCACGGCGTTGCCCACAGCTTTAGATACGACAAGACCGACACGCGGACCACCAAACCTGGCAATCTGCGTATCGGTCTTATCTTCACCGCCAGAAGCGGCGGTGTCACGAATATGCAAGACCAAGGTCTTGCGTCCGATTCGGCGTCCACGTCGTACGGTGACCGTGAAGTCACGCGAAGAACGCAGCTTATTGCTCTGAGGGAGCACCGAAATCGGTGTCCTCTTGCTTAAGCGGACAGGCGGGCACGGCCCTTGCTGCGGCGTGCTGCCACAACGGCGCGACCGGAACGGGTACGCATACGGGTACGGAAGCCGTGCACGCGTGCACGACGGCGGTTATTCGGCTGGAACGTCCGCTTCGACACGGTTGACACTCCTTGAAACTCAAACGACCACGAGTCCACGCTGAACACACCGCAGTAAACTCCTCGCTTCGAGTGCGAGGCAGCGATGCGTCTGACGCATTCCCGTGATGCACGGAAAAATTACTTACCGACAGATTGAAAGCTACATGCGTTCTGTCGGGTCCAAGCACAAGCTCGGACTCATATCTCAATGGATATGAAACACCCAGATAGGTTACGTCGAATCGAGCGAGAAATTCAAATCAACACGCCGGATTTACCTGGAGAATCATTTTCCAAGTTTTCCGACGGTACCGATGTTGACCTGTGGAAATACTGACCTATGCACTGCAATCCACAGGGTGTTTATCCCATTAGCTGTGGATAACTTCCACACCATGAATCACAGCGAGCAGGGGAAATAACGTGTTTACCTAGGTAAACGCAGACTAGGGGGCTATTTTTCATTGTGGGCAAACTGTGGATAAACTGTTAGTCAATTAGCGACAAGGTTTATCCACAGGTGTGGACAAACATGTGGAAGTCCTGCTCGGGGCGTATAGCACCTTGTGTAGAAACACCCCACAGGGCGAATTACAAGAAATAGCCCCCAAATGGGCAGATATGGCGCTCTCGCCATGCCAAAAACACTCCACAAAAACAGGTCGCCTCGATAAATTTGATGAACGTAAACATGTAAAAGGACATTCACACAGTGAGCGAACAACCAGAATTGCCAGGTGGACTCTGGGAGCAGGTCGTTTCTATCCTGACTTCACCAGAAGGTGCGCCGGAGTTGGGCATTGCACCACTACGCCCGCCACACAAGGCACTGCTGCGGTCAGTGACGCACACTGGTGACTTTCCAGGTTTTTTCCTGCTCAGCACTCAATCGCCAGTGGTGCAGGCACTGGTAAAAGAAGAGCTCAAGGGCATTATCGAGGCCGTCTTAGCCTCGCTGACCGGCGAGGAGTTGGAAACAGTCATCACCGTTGCCGATCCTGCTGACGACGCTGAAGATAGCCAGGCAGCAGAGACCACTCAACCATCTGCACAGCACTCGGGGCAGATGCCATCTGCAGCTTCGCGTTCGCAGCAAGCTCAGCGTCAACAGCCAAACCAGCAGCACCAGCAGCAGTCTGGCCGTAACTACCCGTTCCCCAGTGCAGATACGAACGACTTCAATCTCCACGAGCAGCACCAGGGATCGACGCAGACGCCACAGGTGTCGCAGACGCACCAGCCGAATGTCCATAATCAGCAGAGTGCCCAGTCACAACGCCGATCGATGGACGCCGTAGATTCGATGGCCCAGGGGCTTTCGCACTCATCTGCCGAGAATCCGATGACTATTGCTGATCAGCGCCAGGTCACAAGTCCTTTCCGTTCCGAGAGCCACGGCACTCCAACCGAGATGAGCATGCCTTTCGAGGAGCCCACCCTCAACCCGAACTACACCTTCGAGACCTTCGTTATTGGTCCGCAGAACAAATTCGCCGCCGCAGCCGCCGTCGCTGTTGCAGAGTCTCCGGGGCGCACCTACAACCCGCTGTTTATCTCCGGCGGTTCGGGTCTTGGCAAGACGCACCTGCTCCACGGCATTGGTCACTACGCCAAGCATTTGTACCCTAACCTGCGGGTTCGTTACGTTTCCTCGGAAGAGTTCACCAACGACTTCATTAATTCCGTGCGTGACGACGCCCAGGAATCCTTCAAGCGTCGCTACCGCGATTTGGACATGCTCATCATCGATGACATCCAGTTCTTGGAGGGCAAGGAAGGTACACAGGAAGAGTTCTTCCATACGTTCAATGCCCTGCACCAGTCCAACCACCAGATTGTGCTGTCGTCGGACCGCCCACCACGCGAACTTAAGACCCTGGAGGATCGCCTTCGTACCCGCTTCCAGTGGGGGCTCAATCCGGATCTGCAATACCCGGACTTGGAGACACGAATCGCAATTCTGTCGAAGAAGGCACAGCTGTCTGATCTGGTCGTTCCGCATGATGTACTCCAGTACATCGCGGAGAACACCTCGTCTTCTATTCGTGAGCTCGAGGGGCGTCTCCTGCAGATTAGTGCTCACGCATCCATGATTCATGAGCCTGTGACCTTGAAGTTTGCGCAGGAGATCCTCGGTGCCGACGAAATCGAGGTGCAGATTACCCCGGAGATCATCATCTCCACCACGGCTGAGTACTTCGACCTAACGGTTGCGGATTTGGTGGGCCCGGGTAAGACTCGCCCGGTCGCTCATGCACGCCAGATTGCTATGTACCTGACGAGGTCCTTCACCGAGCTTTCGTTGCCGTCGATTGGCCGAGAGTTCGGAAATCGTGACCATTCGACGGTTTTGCACGCTGAACGCAAGATTGTTAAGGAAATTCAGGAGAAAAAGCCCTCAAAGGACCAGGTCAACGACCTGACTACACGCATTCGTGACCGAGCTCGCGGCACGGCTTAAAATCCTTGGGTTCGGCGTGCGGAATTCTTGTTATTAACTGCGGTTTTTCCGTGCACAGAGCTGTGGACAACTCCTAAATTTTGTGGATGAAAGATGAAGCCCGAACACTATCCACAGACACCCCAAGTTATCCACAGTTAGACGCACTGGTTATCCACAGCGCGAAATCAGTGAAGACCAGCGGGAATCATGTAATTTCACAATGTGCACACCCCCTATTACTACTCCCGACCTTAAAAATCTCTAGAAACTTCTAGATAAAAGGGGGCCTGCGCACAACCTCTGGCAAGCAACCTCTCGCGCACAACTTCATAAATGCCAAGAACGAGTAAGAACTAGGATTAAGCACTAGACGGACTACAAGAATCCCAGTGAGGTCTTTGGCAGTCTGCAGTAGAGTTGTACGATGGAATCTTTGTAACTCCAGTCATGTGCGCTGACATAGCGCGCTGACAACACAAAAGACGGCTAATAACAGACATCCAATACCGGTGGAGGAACGATGGAGCAGACCGAAGTCCGTATTCG
Source organism: Corynebacterium sp. HMSC14H10 (assembly GCF_001807105.1). Classification (NCBI taxonomy): domain Bacteria; kingdom Bacillati; phylum Actinomycetota; class Actinomycetes; order Mycobacteriales; family Corynebacteriaceae; genus Corynebacterium; species Corynebacterium sp. HMSC14H10. The sequence continues at coordinate 57,866 of NZ_KV787443.1, forward strand.
CGCGGCTAAGGACGATCTCGCGGGTGCGGTGAGCTGGGTTGCTCGTAACCTGCCTGCACGCCCGACTCAGCCGATTCTGCGTGGCATGATTTTTCTCGCGGATGACAATGGTCTGCAGCTCGCTGGCTATGACTACGAGGTCTCGACTCAGATTCGTATTAGCGCAGAGGTCGATGAGCCCGGTCGCTTCGCCGTCAATGGCAAGTTGGTTTCTGACATTGTCTCCAAGCTGCCGAATAAGCAGGTAGAGATGCACTTTGATGGCACTAAGGTCATCGTTCGCTGTGGTTCTTCCCGCTTCGAACTGCCAAGTCTGACCTTGGAGGATTACCCGCAGCTACCAGAAGCTCCGGCTGCTACCGGCACTGTCGATGCCGCTCTGTTGGCTGAGGCTATTGGTCAGGTCGCTATCGCTGCCGGCAAGGATGAGTCGCTGCCGATGCTGACCGGCATCCGGATGGAAACCGAAGGTAACGAGGTCACTCTCGCTGCCACCGACCGTTTCCGCCTGGCGGTTCGCAGTTTCGAGTGGGAGCAGATCCCGGAGGGGGAGACCAAGCTGCTCATCCCGGCAAAGACCTTCGCGGAGACTGCCCGCACTCTCGATACCACTTCCAGCGAGCCAGTGACCTTGGCATTCGGCGACGGATCTGATGATCGTGAGGTCGGCTCCGAAGGTCTGCTGGCTATCCTCGCCGATCCTCGTCGCACTACCACGCGACTGCTGGACGCCGAGTTCCCGAAGTTCCGTCCGCTGCTGCCGAAGCAGCATTCCTCCATGGCTGTTGCCCGTGTCGACCAGCTGCAGGATGCCATCCGTCGTGTGTCTCTGATGGCGGATCACGGTGCGCAGATTCGCATGGACTTCTCCGACGGCCAGGTTGTCCTTTCCGCTCATGGCGACGAGGTCGGTCACGCAGAAGAGACTGTGGCCTGCAACTTCTATGGGGAACCACTTCTGATCGCCTTCAACCCGCAGTACCTGCTCGAGGGGCTCAGCGCTGTTCGCTCCCACCGCGTTCTGCTGGGCTTTACGCAGCCGTCGCGTCCCGCGATTCTCATTCCAGAGCCGGAAGCTATCCCGGAGCTCGGTGAGGACGGCTTCTACCCAACGCCGGAGACCGACTTCACTTACCTGCTGATGCCTGTGCGCCTGCCGGGCTAGTTTGCGGCTATGCACATTCGGTATTTGTCCTTGCGGGACTTCCGCTCCTGGCCGGAGTTGGAAGTCGAGTTCACGCCTGGAATTACCGTATTTACCGGGCAAAATGGCTACGGCAAGACCAATATTGTTGAGGCCGTTGGATATCTCTCCACGCTCGGCTCGCATCGAGTGTCTACGGATGCTCCGCTGGTTCGTTCGGGGACCCCGTCGGCACGCATTTCGGCGACGGCGGTCAATGATGGCCGCGAGCTGACGGCGCATCTGCTCATCAATCCGCATCGCGCGAATCAAGCGCAGATTAATCGCACGCGGCTGAAGTCTCCGCGGGAGCTGCTGGGAATCGTTAAGTCGGTCTTTTTCTCGCCCGAGGATCTCACGCTGGTCAAGGGCGAGCCCGCTTCCCGTCGCCGATACATCGATGATTTGCTCGCTTTACGACGGCCACTGTCCGCCGGTATCCGCATTCAATATGACAAGATTTTGCGTCAGAAGAATGCGCTGCTGAAGTCGGCGGGCTCGACGCTGCGCCGTGGCTATTCTTCCTCGGAGGGGCAGGCCGCACTGAGCACGCTGGATACCTGGGATGCGCAATTGGCGCAGGTGGGAGCGGCGTTAATGGCTGCGCGCATGGATTTGATCGCCGAGCTTTCCGAGCATGTCAGCGAGGCCTATGCCACGCTTGCCCCGCACTCGCGCCCAGCCACGATTGCCTATGCGCCGAAGGTCGACAGCCTGGATGGCGGGCCATTGCCCAGCGAACCGGAGCTGCTCGAGGCACTGCTGCTGACGAAGATGGCGGAGCGCCGCACCGCGGAGATTGAGCGCGGTTCCTGTCTCGTTGGTCCGCATCGCGATGATCTCGACCTCATTCTCGGCAATGACCCCGCCAAGGGCTTCGCTAGCCACGGCGAGACCTGGTCTTTTGCACTCGCGCTGCGTCTCGGCGCGTACTTTTTGCTCCGTGCCGATGGGCCCGACCCGATCTTGGTGCTTGACGACGTGTTTGCGGAGCTCGACCGGCATCGTCGGGAAGCTCTCATGGAGATCGCGCAGCAGGCTGAGCAGGTGTTGATCACCTCGGCGGTGGGGGAGGAGTTGCCTCAGGCACTGGTCGAGGATTCTTCTGTCACTCATCACACGGTGACGGTGGCGCAGACTGAGCAGGGGCGAATCTCACTGCTGGATGAAAACCCAGTCGCGGAAGAGTGACGGGTATGGTCGAGAACATGGAGCCGGATAACTCACCGGAAGAAGAAAAGGACCTGATCAGCGACGCTTTCTTCCGCATGCGCGATGCCGCTAAGGAGGGCGGTCACAGGTTACCGAATCTCCAGCGGCCACCGAAGAAGAAGGGCTCGTGGTCTGGCCTCGATAGCCGTGTGCCTGTGAAGGCCGCGGAGGGGATTGTTGCGGACGTCGATAAGCAGCGGGCAGCGCAAGCAGTGGTGCGAGATCGTGCCGGTACGGTGATTTCACCGAGCCTATTGAAGGAGGCGGGGATTCGGCTGTACCGGAAATATGACCGTCGACCTGCGCCGATTGGTGCGGTGCTGAATAAGGCAGTAGTCGATCGCGGCTGGCAGATCCACATTGCCCACGGTGTGATCATGACGGAGTGGGATTCGATGGTCGGCAAGGTTGTCGCGGAACACTCCCAGGTCAAGGAGTTCAAGGACGGCACTTTGGTGGTCGAGTGCCAATCGACAGCATGGGCAACACAGCTGCGGTTAGCGCAGCGACAGGTTTTGAAGTCGATTGCGGAACGCGTCGGCGATGGGGTGGTTGAGGAAATTAAGGTGCTGGGGCCGAAAGCGCCGAATTGGCGCAAGGGCAAATTGCACATCGAGGGCCGAGGACCGCGTGATACTTATGGGTAAAGGTCGGTAAACGGTCTACGATTAGCCGTCGGTATGCGTAAAACTGCGAAATTTGGTCCTTTGAGCGCATCGGCTATATCCACAGTAGGGGACTACGTTGGGGTAAGATGGGCAGGAGAATACCGGCAGGCGGTTCTTGAGACGTTATCGACTTCCAAACTAGCCAGACCTATCTAGTAGTCCTATGTAGTTCTGGCTGGCGCTGATAGCGCTTGACCGCCGGCCTATTTTTCGCGCGCTGACGAATGTTGTGCGGGGAGAGAACCAAGAATAGGAGACGCGCCGAACCGTGGCTGCTACCGAACATCAATATGACGCCTCATCGATTACCATCCTCGAGGGCCTCGAGGCCGTGCGTAAGCGGCCGGGTATGTACATTGGCTCAACTGGTGAGCGTGGCTTGCACCACCTGGTGTGGGAGGTTGTAGACAACTCCGTCGACGAGGCGATGGCGGGTTACGCCACCGATGTTGAGGTCACTCTGCTGGAAGACGGCGGCGTTCAGGTCCGCGATAACGGCCGTGGTATTCCTGTCGAAATGCACCCGTCGGGTATGCCGACGGTGCAGGTGGTTATGACTCAGCTGCACGCCGGCGGCAAGTTTGACTCCGAGTCCTACGCTGTTTCCGGTGGTCTGCACGGTGTGGGTATTTCGGTGGTTAACGCGCTGTCGACCCGCATGGAAACCGAGGTCATCCGCGATGGCTACACCTGGTACCAGAACTTCGACCAGGCTGTTCCGGAAGAAATTATCCGAGGTAAGAAGACTCGCGGTTCGGGTACCACGCAGCGTTTCTGGCCGGACCCGGAGATTTTTGAGACCACCGATTTCAAGTTCGACACCATCTCTCGCCGCTTGCGCGAGATGGCGTTTTTGAACAAGGGCCTGACCATCACGTTGGTGGACAAGCGTGTCTCCGAGGAGGAGCTCGAGGCTGAGGCTCTGGCGGAGCAGGCGGAGACCGAATCCGCTGAAATCGCCAAGGATGCGGTTGAGGAGCAGAAGGAGAAGGCAGAGAAGACCACCAAGCCGAAGGAGCGCCGCAAGGTCTTCCACTACCCGAATGGTCTGCGGGACTATGTCGAGACTCTGAACAAGTCGAAGAACATCATCCACCCGACCATCATTTCCTTCGATGCTGCAGGTGACGGCCACGAGGTCGAGATTGCAATGCAGTGGAACTCGGGTTACTCCGAGTCGGTGCACACCTTCGCCAACACCATTAACACCATTGAGGGTGGCACGCACGAAGAGGGCTTCCGTTCTGCGTTGACATCGCTGATGAACCGCTATGCGCGTGAGCACCGCCTGTTGAAGGAGAAGGAAAACAACCTCTCCGGCGAGGACTGCCGTGAAGGTCTTGCTGCCGTGATTTCGGTGAAGGTCGCCGATCCGCAGTTCGAGGGCCAGACGAAGACGAAGCTGGGTAACACCGAGGTGCGTTCCTTCGTCCAGCGCATGACTAATGAGCACATCGGTCACTGGCTGGAGGCCAATCCGGCTGAGGCCAAGGCCATTGTTAACAAGGCCATTGCTTCGGCACATGCCCGTCAGGCGGCTCGTAAGGCCCGTGACCTGGTGCGTCGTAAGTCCGCGACCGATCTTGGCGGTCTTCCGGGTAAGTTGGCGGACTGCCGCTCGAAGGACCCGAAGCAGTCCGAGCTGTTCATCGTGGAGGGTGACTCCGCAGGTGGTTCTGCAAAGGCAGGCCGAAACTCGCTGTTCCAGGCCATTTTGCCGCTGCGCGGTAAGATCTTGAACGTCGAGAAGGCGCGCCTGGATAAGACGCTGAAGAATAACGAGGTCCAGGCCATTATTACGGCGCTGGGCACCGGTATTCACGACGAATTCGACATCGAGAAGCTGCGCTACCACAAGATTGTGCTGATGGCCGACGCCGACGTCGATGGTCAGCACATTGCCACGCTGCTACTGACGCTGCTGTTCCGTCTGATGCGTCCGCTGATTGATGAAGGGCACGTCTACCTCGCCCAGCCGCCGCTGTACAAGCTCAAGTGGGCCAAGGGTGAGCCGGGCTACGCCTACTCCGATGCTGAGCGCGACCAGCTGCTGGAAGAGGGGCTGGCTGCCAACCGCAAGATCAACAAGGACGATGGTGTTCAGCGTTACAAGGGTCTCGGTGAGATGAACGCCGCTGAGCTGTGGGATACCACCATGGATCCGGATCACCGCGTGCTGCGTAAGGTCGCCCTCGAGGACGCGCAGAAGGCGGACGAACTGTTCACCATTCTGATGGGCGATGACGTCGCTTCACGACGTTCGTTCATTACCCGTAATGCGAAGGACGTTCGCTTCCTCGACGTCTAAGCCGATACCAAGTCTGGTTATCGGCTTGTCGGTTCCCCTGACAAAACCTCCGTTCAGCCATTAATGTTTATGAAATGGAAGATACTCGGGGAAGCATGGTCAACGGGGAACCGCCAGTCGAGCCACGTATTGTGCAGGAGACATTGCCAGATGGCTCCGTGACCCCGATGGCGCTTCGGTTTCCCGAAGGTTCGCCTCGGGGCATTGTCGTTATTTGGCCGGGCTTTGGCATGGGTGCTCGCTACTACCGGCCGATTGCCCAAGAGTTACAGCGTCGAGGTTTTTGCGTCCTGACCTCGGAGTTACGCGGCCAGGGTAACCAGACTGCGGTGGCCACCCGCCGTCACAATTGGGGCTACCAGGATTTAGCGTCGGTGGATTATCCCTTGGCGGTGGCTCGTGCTCGGAAGGAATTCGACCATCTGGCAGCAGGGGAGAAGCTTCCCGTTTATTTGCTGTGTCATTCCATGGGCGGCCAGATTGCTTCTCTGTATTTGGCCCGACCGGAAGCGGATGTGGCCGGCGTGGTGATGGTCGGATCCGGCACCCCGCACTATAGGTGTTTTACTGGCAACGAGTACAAGCGGCTTCGTTACGGTGCACCATTTATGCAGGTGGTATCCCAGATTTTGGGTTATTGGCCGGCAGGCAGGTTCGATGTGGCCGGTTACGGTCGGCAGGCTCGCAATCATGTGGTGGAGTGGGCGCGCTTCTCGCGCACGGGCTTGCTGCGACCACGGGGTGCAGACATCGACTATGCCGCTGAGATGCCGAAAGTAACTACCCCAGCGTTATTGCTGAACTGTGGCGGTGACCGTGATTGCCCAGCGGAATCTGCGCAAGCGCTAGCTCGGATGTTGCCTAAGTCTGCGAAGTACGAGTTCATTGAGCAGCGCCTTGGCCATAATCAGTGGGCGCGTGAGCCACAGGCTGTGGTTGACCGTTTCGAGCGATTTATCGAGGAGAATTAAGCGGCAGTTCGCCGGCTGGTAATCTGCGCTTCTTAACGTAGATGCCTATGGCAACTTCACCTAAAAATATATCTGAGTTTTCCCGTCGACATTTCCTGCAGACTGCCGCAGGAGTCGGTGCCGTCACCGCTGCGAGCACGCTGCTGCCGCCATCATTGCGCCATGCACTCGCGCAGCCCCGACCGGCTGGCTCCCTCGACCAGGTTGAGCACGTTGTCGTGTTGATGCAGGAAAACCGCTCTTTTGATCACTACTTCGGCACTCTCCGAGGTGTGCGGGGGTACAACGACAATTCCGCTTTGCCGGGTGTTTTTAACCAGAGTGGGATTAGCCCGTACCTAATTCGAAACGCTGCGAATCGCGGTGATCTTTCGGTGGAGTACATTGCAAGTCTTCCGCACGGTTGGGAGGACGGGCAGATTGCACTAAACGGTGGACGCTGCAACGGCTGGATTGAGGCTAAGGGCAAAGGCACGATGGCCTGCTATGACCGTCAGGACATCGCGTTCCAATTCGCACTCGCAGAGACATTCACTATCTGTGATGGCTACTTTTCTTCAATGCCTACGTCGACAAGCCCGAACCGTAACTACCTCTTCTCGGGTGATACCCGAAAGGAACCGTGGGGGACTGGAGCGGTTGGCAATGCGGCGTACGAGTCGACGCACCCGGGGTACAGGTGGCGCACGTATGCCGAGGATCTCTCGGCGGCTGGGGTGCCATGGCGCGTCTACCAGGAGTGGGATAACTACACGGACAACAACCTGGATTTCTTCGCCGCGTTTCGAAATATTGGCCGCAAGGTCATCCGCGAGGCCGGACTGCCAGGGCTCGATCTGACTGGCTTTTATGAGTTGCTTGGGGCGATGGGTGATGGCACGCCGCCAACTGCAGAGCAGCAGCAGATGGTCGACCGCCTGAATGCCGCTGTGGAGAAGCTGCCTGAGGCGGAACGGGATCTCTATGATCGCGCGCTGCACCGCCGCCAGCCGGGCACGCTAACCGACGCTTTCCGACGGGATGTTGAATCTGGGGAGCTGCCAAAGGTGTCCTGGATTGTGCCTTCGGCCGCGGAAAGCGAGCACCCGGGAGCGTCCTCGCCGATTCAGTCGGCGAATATCACTTACCGCCTGTTGGATGCGTTGGCCTCCAACCCGGAGGTGTGGGCCAAGACCGTCTTCCTGATTAACTTTGACGAGTTTGATGGTTACTTCGACCATGTGGTGCCGCCGCTGCCGCCGAAGAATGAGCCGGGGGAGTGGTACCTGGGCAAGCCGAAGGGGCTCGGGTTCCGTGTCCCGATGACTGTCATTTCACCGTGGTCGGTGGGTGGTTTGGTGTCCTCAGAGGTCTTCGATCACACTTCGGTGATCCGTTTCCTGGAGCAAGTCACCGGCGTGAGCTGCGGAAATATCACTGATTGGCGTCGTCGGGTATGTGGTGATTTGGTATCCACACTCGACTTCTCGGCATCTGCGGGAATGCAGCTTCCAGAGCAGCCGGGGCCAGCACCGGAGTTTGTGAAGCGCTGGGAGGCGGAGCCGGCCGGTGACTATCCAGTGCAGGAGTCCGAGCAGGCGACCGCGCTGCCAACACCGTACCGGCTTCACGCCTACCTTAAAGACGGCAACCTTGTGCTGGTCAACGACGGTTCCCGTGAGGCTGTTTTCGCTGTTTACAGTGGTAACAAGGTAGAGCACCACACCGTGCTCGGCACATTAGAGCTGCGAATTGGACTTCTAGACCGCGAACTTACCGTGTGCGGCCCGGACCGCTTCCTGCGTGTGTTCAGCAAGACGGCGAAGGAGTTGCCGGAGGTCACTTTGGAGCACGTGTCGGGACGTGTTCTCGTCGGCGGGCAGGACCGAACGGCTGATTATGTCCGTGATGGCTGGTACGAGGTCGAGCTGACTGAAGGTGAGGCCACGGCGTATTACACGGGTCGACTGGAGTCCGGTAATCGCATTCCGACGAGCCCGTTCACCCGGAAAATCGACTAGGCCGCGTCTTTGGCTAAATGCCGCTTTTGACCAGTTTCCATGTCTCTGTGAATGACACTTCTTCGCCATTAGTGGTGAGGAGTATGTGCGCAAGTAGTGCGCCCAGCGCGGTGTTTCCGAAACTCAGTGGTTTCACGTGAAACGTTGCGTAAGCGACCGCTTGTGCAGCCGCAGAAACCGTGGGAAAGCTGCGGTGACCAGCAATGACACCTGAGCTGGCGGCAGCAATGGCGCTGATTGCCCATGGTCGCACAAGTGTAGCGTCAGCCAATTCCGGCACTTTGGCCACCAGTTCGTCGGTAGCCGCCAGGATTGCGGCCTCGCTGAGAGGCTGAACTTGGGGCGCACTCATTCCTCTGCTCCCCGGGGGCTCGGGGAGCTCAACTTTCGCAGCAGCGCCATGTCGGTATCAGTCACACTTGCGGTGATTTCCCTGGCCTGGCCTTGTTGAAGGGCTCTCGCGGCGGCGGATTCAATGGCGCGAATGACGGCCTCGTGTTTGGATACGCCCCCCATTTGCGCCAGCAGCGCCAGGGCGGTGTCCTGTTCTTTCGTGAGCCTTAAGGTCATCGCCATCGTGCACTTGCTCCTTGCTACCTAGCCGCGCTTCTTAACTGCGCTGGTTTGTTTCCGCTATCAGGCCTAAAACCCCAGATTTGATACCACAATGGTATCGAAAAGTTGCACACGGCGTCGTAAAGCGGGCTCTAAGGCCCTGTAGAATGGATGCGAACCTCTTTTAAGTAAAGGAAGCAGTCATTGAGCGACGATAATAACAACGACGGCTCATCTTTCGGAAGTGGAGTATTGGGCCACCAGGTTCGCCCGATCGACATCAATGAAGAGATGCAGTCGAGCTATATCGACTACGCCATGAGCGTGATTGTTGGCCGTGCGCTGCCGGAGATCCGTGATGGTCTCAAGCCGGTGCACCGCCGCATTCTCTACGCCATGTTCGACAACGGCTACCGCCCGGAGCGCGGCTATGTGAAGTCCGCAAAGCCGGTTTCGGACACGATGGGTAACTACCACCCGCACGGCGACAGCGCTATTTACGACACCATGGTGCGCATGGCGCAGCCGTGGTCCATGCGCTATCCGCTTGTCGACGGTCAGGGTAACTTCGGCTCCCGCGGTGACGACGGCCCCGCAGCTATGCGTTACACCGAGGCCCGTCTGACGCCGTTGGCCATGGAAATGGTGCGCGACATTCGCGAAAACACCGTCGATTTCCAGCCGAACTACGACGGTCGTACGACAGAGCCGGTTATTCTGCCGTCGCGTGTCCCGCAGCTGTTGATGAACGGCTCCGGCGGTATTGCCGTCGGTATGGCCACCAACATCCCACCGCACAACCTCCGTGAGGTCGCGGATGCCATTAACTGGTGCCTGGACAACCCGGAAGCGGATGAAAAGACCACGCTGGATGCGGTCATGGAGCGCATCAAGGGTCCGGATTTCCCAACTGCCGCCCAGATTGTCGGCGACAAGGGCATCAAGGAGGCCTACACCACCGGTCGCGGTTCGATCCGCATGCGCGGTGTGACCTCGATTGAGCAGGAGGGCACTCGTCAGTCGATTGTCATCACTGAGCTGCCGTACCAGGTCAACCCGGACCGCATGATTGCCAACATCGCAGATCAGGTCAAGGACGGGCGTCTGCAGGGCATTGCCTCCATTGATGACGAATCTGATCTGAAGTGGGGCATGCGCATCGTCGTCAAGCTCAAGCGCGACGCCGTGCCGCGTGTGGTGCTGAACAACCTGTACAAGCACTCCCAGCTGCAGACCAGCTTCGGTGCGAACATGCTCGCCATCGTCGACGGTGTGCCACGCACGCTGCGTATTGACCAGATGGTGACGCTGTACGTCGCCCACCAGATTGAGGTCATTGTTCGACGGACCCAGTTCCGCCTGGACGAGAAGGAAAAGCGCGCCCATATCCTGCGCGGCCTGGTCAAGGCTCTGGATATGTTGGACGAGGTCATCGCCCTGATTCGCCGGTCCGCCACGGTTGATACCGCGCGCACGGGCCTGATGGGTCTGCTCGAAATCGACGAGATTCAGGCTGACGCCATTTTGGCGATGCAGCTGCGTCGCCTGGCTGCTCTGGAGCGCCAGAAGATCATTGACGAGTTGGCTGAGATCGAGCTCGAGATCGCCGACCTGAAGGACATCCTGGCCAAGCCGGAGCGTCAGCGCGCCATCGTCAAGGAAGAGCTGGGCGAGGTCGTGGAGAAGTACGGCGATGACCGTCGTACCCAGATTGTGGCCGCTGAGGGCGACGTCACCGAAGAGGACCTCATCGCCCGCGAAAACGTGGTTGTGACCATTACTTCCACGGGCTACGCCAAGCGCACCAAGGTCGATGCCTACAAGGCCCAGCGCCGTGGTGGCAAGGGCGTGCGCGGTGCGGACCTGAAGCAGGACGACATTGTCCGCCACTTCTTCGTCTGCTCCACGCACGACTGGATTTTGTTCTTCACCAACAAGGGTCGCGTCTACCGACTCAAGGCCTACGAACTGCCGGAGGCCACTCGCGCTGCCCGCGGCCAGCATGTCGCCAATCTGCTGGAGTTCCAGCCGGAGGAGCGTATCGCCGAGGTGCTGCAGATTCAGAGCTACCAGGACAGCCCGTACCTGGTGCTGGCCACCAGCGAGGGCAAGGTCAAGAAGTCTCGCCTGGAGGACTACGAGTCCGCTCGTTCCGCTGGCCTAATTGCCATCAACCTGCGCGAAGGCGACTCCCTCATCGGTGCTCGTCTGTGCTCTTCGGACGATGACCTGCTGCTCGTCTCCGAGCGCGGCCAGGCTATCCGCTTCACCGCCTCCGACGACGCGCTGCGCCCGATGGGCCGCGCCACTGCCGGTGTCCAGGGCATGCGCTTCAAGGGCGACGACAAGCTGCTCAGCATGGTCGTGGTCGAGGAAGAGCACAACCTGCTGGTCGCAACGACCGGCGGCTTCGGCAAGAAGACCAAGCTCAGCGAGTACACCCCGCAGAACCGCGGCGGTATGGGCGTGCTGACGCTCAAGTACGACCCGAAGCGTGGTCCGCTGATGGGCGCCCTGGTGGTGGACAACGACGACGAAATCTTCGCTGTCACCTCCGCCGGCGACATCATCCGCACCAACGTCAACGAGATTCGCGCCACCTCGCGTGCCACTAAGGGCGTGCGCCTGGTCAACCTCGCTGACGGCGTGGAACTGCTGGCTATCGACCGCAACGTCGAGGATGAGGGCGAAGAGACCGCTTCTAAGGTCTCTGAGGCCGGAACCTTGGACGTAGTCCCGAAGCGCACCGGCGCCACCAAGAGCACCGGCGCTGCCGAGTCCGGTGACTCGGAGGCGGAGAAGGAGTAAGCGCATGGCCGAAACTAACTTGGTAGTCGACAAGGTGAGCCCCTGGTCCGCCATGCGCATTACGGCGGCCACTGGTTTCATTTGCTTCCTCGTCTGGCTTGCCGCGGTTGGCCTGCTCTACCTCTTGCTCTCCGGGATGGGATTGCTCGCTCCGATTAGTGAAATGGTCGGCGGGGAGGATTCCATCAGCGCGGGTCTCGTCCTTGGCCTGGCGGCCGCTGTAGGAGCGCTGTGGTGGGTGCTGTCGATTGGGCTCATGGCCCTCGGCGCGGTCATCTACAACGCTTGCGGCGGTCTCGTCGGAGGTCTCAAGATTTCGCTTGCCGACGACGACTAGGCTGCCTAGCCTCCCGCTGGCCCCGGTGTCACCCCCGTTCGGTGGCCCCGGGGCCGCGTTGGTTCAGAGGTGTTTTCAGTGATCTGGTTATGGAGTAGCCGTAATGACTACTTAATGACTGCTTTTTAACTCAATATTTAGGCCGCTGACCAGTCGATTTGTGAAGTGTCATGGTTACGGGTTAAGTTATATCTCGTTCCACGGGGCCTATAGCTCAGGCGGTTAGAGCACTTCGCTGATAACGAAGGGGTCGGAGGTTCAAGTCCTCCTAGGCCCACTGCCGAACAAGGTATAATTGCTCGGTGTACGGGGCTTTAGCTCAATTGGTAGAGCACCTGCTTTGCAAGCAGGAGGTCAGGGGTTCGATTCCCCTAAGCTCCACTGGAACAAAACCCCAGGTCGCGATTGACCTGGGGTTTTTCCATGTTTATGCAGGTCACGACGGTGCGCTATTCTCGACTGGTAGATCGTGAACGTTCGCAATATTACATCTAATGGACACCGAATGGACAGTGACCGCAAAAATGTCCCGCACACCTAAGCCCCAATGGGTCCCCTCCAGAGCGAAGAACGCCAGCGCGTCCGACGGGTTTTGGAGAATCAGATATGTGGGACCTGATCTTGTCAGGCACTCGCTCTCTGCCGACACGAAGCAGGAGGTTCTTCAGGCTTACTATGCGGATCAGGCTGCTATCTCAGCCGGATCCTGGATACCGCCGAAAAAGCGGCGCTCCAGAGCGCCCGTAGAGCACCTAACGCTACGTGAGTGGATAGATAGGGCGTTGGAACTCTCTCAAAGCGCTCTGCGCCCTCCTAGACCGTCCACTCTGCAAAAACGCCGCGAAATCCTTGCGAATCGAGTCACTCAGCCTGTGGGGGCGGGAGCCGGCAACCCTGACATTGGTTTCCTTGCTGACATGCCCCTGAGTGACATTACTAAGGCTGATTGTCAGAGGTGGTTCGATGCACTCCTTGTCACCTATCCTGAGAGTCGCGATAGGACACAGAAGGCATACAAGGAATTGCGGTCAATCTTCCGCACGGCTGTTGACCGCGGCATTATCGAAAAAAATCCCTGCGACATTGCCGGCGCGGCAGGGAGAGTATCCCCTAAACATGCAGATCCGCTGCTTAAAGATGGTGAGATTGGTGTCATCATCGACGAAATGCCCAAGCAATTCCGTCTCATCACCGCCCTAATGCTTGCGCACGGCCTACGTATAGGTGAAGCGCTGGGGCTTGAGCGTAGCGATCTCCAGTTTGCCCCCCATACTCCACCTCCATATGCACCTGAGTGGGAGGTCCATGTACGTCAGGCTCTCGTGAGAGTCACAAAAGGCGGTGTGGGCTCCATGACGATGCACCCCACAAAAACCCCAGCGGGGGTTCGTATCGTTCCCGTTTTAGGGAAGTACGCGAACCTTATCCCTGAACATTTAGCACTCGGCGTCGATGCCGAGATCGAACTACCATATTGGTTCTCTGAGTCAGACTCAGGAACACGAAAGTTCCGTCTCCTAACCACCTCGCCTCGTGGCGGCGCGGTTACGGATAACAGCTACCGTGCACGTTTAAATCGCATCACGACCGAGCAAAAATTGCAGCCTGGAATTCATCCACATAGCGGCCGCAAGTGGATCATTACCCGTCTCGCAGAGCAGGGGGCGCACGTCCGAGAGATCGCAGCCATCGTTGGAGATAGCGACCTGGAGGTCATCATGTCGGTCTACATGAAGGTCAACTCCGCTCGCCCGCCAGAGCTGATGAAAAAGGTGAATTCCACGATTTCTCGCAACTAGCCCTCGCAGAAAACCCCTCTGGTGCAGTCTAAATTTCTGGCAAAGTTACTTTTACTTCTAATCAGTGACCACGGTGACCATGCAGGTCAGACCCTATTTTTTGGGTGACCATTTCGGTGACCGGTCACCGTGGTCATCGTTTGGTCACCGCTTTGGTCATCATGGTCACTGACCGGTCATCGCCTGGTCATCGTCATTTTGACCCTGCGACCTGCATGGTCACCGTGGTCACTGATTTTTTGGGAAACTTTCTCAGATTCTGCCGAGAGCCTTGCATTTAGTCCCTGTGTTTATTGTTTTTGAGGGTTTTGACACCCTTTGAAAAAGGAACCACTTTGGTTTCTTCCGTCGTCTATGAGGGCCCGCGTAGCGGGCCTTATCAAGGACGAGTAGTGATCCTCACTCCTTGATTTTTTTACCGGGGGTAGGCGCGACACGGAGAGTCACAGTGACAGAAAAGAGGGCGTCAGCGACGTCGTGGCGAAGCCGCGACAAAGAAAATTCACAGTGCGCGGAGCGCTCTGCACAGGATTCTCATGGTAGGGCCGAGCAACGCCGCAGGAGTCACTGAGGAAAGAAAATCGAGGGATTGCGCGGCACTTTTACAGACCCCTAAAACGTTTCCCCATCAAAATCAAAAAAAGGTTAGGTTGTCAAAATTATCTAGGAGCGTGTCAGGCCTCCCGGTGAAAAATTTTCCAGCGCCTCAAAAACTTTCGAGGGCTGCACACGTGCAGCGTTTTTGAAAAAGAAAAGACCCCCTCAGAAAAAATCTGAGAGGGTGAAAAATTTTAGCGGGTGACGTTGTACCGAGGATCATTCCAGAAAGTGTCCGCTTCGTCGCGCGCGATTTGTCGCGCTTTTGAAACTGATCTTTCACTGATTTTTAAGAGGCGTGAAATCTCGGGGATTGATGACCCCATTGCGGTCATTTCATCGACACTACGGATCACTTCGCGATTGACAACCGTAGGCCTCCCAACGCGCACTCCGCGGGCTTTGGCGGCGGCGATGCCTGCCTTTGTCCTCTCAACGATGAGCCCCCTCTCGTATTCCGCCATGACCGCCAAGATACCGAGCATGGCGCGCCCCTCATTGGTGGTGGGGTCGATATGGTCAGTGACAGAAATTAGTTGCACACCACGGCGGGCGAGGTCTTCGACAATGGAAAGAATTTCGATTGTGCTACGACCAAGGCGGTCAAGTTTCCAAATCACGAGCGCGTCACCTTGACCTAACTTCTCCAAAAGGGCGTCGCGCACGGGACGCAATCTACCCCGTGCGCCGCTCGCAGTCTCCGTAACAATCCAGTCGGTGAATGGCTGAATCGCATCATGCTGTAGAGCCCAGTCCTGCTTGTCTGTACTGACGCGGGCATATCCGACAATGTATGGATCCCGCGTTCCTGCGGGGATTAATTGCGAGATAGCATCTAGGGAGTTCTTCTCGATTTCGTCCCCGTGATAAACATTCGGTTTTTGCGTGGTCATGACTAGAGTCTACCACTTTCAGGGGTAGACATGAGTGGCCATATCCTGAGTGATGTGGTAATGCACAAAACAGTCGCAAGATTCTGGAACCCCTGCAGGAATGCTCGCTGGAACTCTCGCGGGAATTCCCGCAAGAATTCTCGCTGGAGTGAAAAAGTAGCGTCCTGCAATGCGATTTTCCCCGTCCCGCACCCCAGTTTTCGCTGGAGTGCTCAGCATTTTTCGAAATTTCCGATTCCGAATTGGGAGAGTGCTTAGCATTTCCGCTGGAGTGCTCAGCATTTAAGTGCGAAACACCCCGGCATTTCCGCTGGAGTGCTCCACACTTTCAGGAGCGTTTTTGTAAAACGCCTGGTAAATCCTCTCTAGGGGGTGTTTCTTTTTTCCCGCTCAGCCTCGACCCAGTGACTTGCCCCGGTGGACGCGATGCGCGCCTTCACCCATGATGTCGATCTGCCGACTCCCCTGGCGAGGGTTTCCAGTGTCGCCCCCCTGAGGTGCAGTCCGGCGAGCGCGCGCGCCAGGTGGTAGTTGTAGATTGGGCTGGGAGAGGCCACCGCTAGGAGCGTAATCGCGGCGGACTTGGCGGGATTATCCTTGGCAGCCTCGTCAGTGATGGATCCAAGCGCGCGCCCCAGCCCTGCAAGTGCCGGTATGAGCATGGCAACGCCCACGTGATTGGCGGCATCATCGACTGGCGTGAGATCCCCTAGAGGGACAACGTGGCGGGGTGTGGGGTCACTGCTAGACCAGGCAGCAACGGTGCGATTACTGACACCGACAAGGCTGGCGGTACTCGCCAGTGAGTAGCCGGAGTCGAGCAGATTGCGGGCGCTCTCGCGCTTCCACCTGGCGTTCTCAGGGCTGAGAATGGCTTCGCTGTGCTGAAGTGCAGTAAAGCCGGCAGCCGCGTAGTGGGGGTCGGAAATGTCGTTATACCCGGCTAGTGCCGCAGCTTCGAGCTCCGCTTTGATTTCGGTGAGCGACTCTACGGTCGCATCTACGGTTGACGTTTGCATTAGACGCCTGCTCCTTCGAGGTCGAGTTGCTTTGCTGTTCCGATTGCGGCACGTCCGACTGCGGTCGCACGGTATCCGCTGGCGTCGTTGACGAGTAGTCCGTCACGCGCCAAGCCGTTCAGTGTTTTGGTCGTGTACCCTTTTTGGTCGGCAGGGATTCCCGCCTCAAAAAGAACATCCGCAACATTCCTTGGGCGATCCGCGCAGACCCTCAGGAGGGTTTCTTGAAACTCCGTCAGAGCCGGCTCGCCGGCTTCCGTTGGGGTGTCTGGTGTGCCCCCTGGAGTCGGTGCCGCGCGCCAGTTCGGCTCTCGAAACTTCACACCAGTCACTACATACTTGCGACCGTCTCCATCGCGTAGGCGTCGTACTGAAACGTTCCGGTAACCGGCAGCGGAGATGTCGGTTTTCATCAGCCCCATAGTGGTCGTTCCGTAGCCGAGATCTTCTCGGTACGCATTGAGTCGGTCAAAAAATGTCTTGCGATCCACCCAATCCTCTGGGTCGCTTGTGATGTCAACTTCTTCCTCAAGGAATCCAATAAGAGGGATGCTCTCACGCCGACCTTCCTCAATGGCACTGCGAGTCTCGCTGGTGACGGTGAAGCGCCCTTGCGAGGTCAGGCGGTCGAGACCGTCGAGGGCCCAGCGCAGAATGCCAGGGAGTTCCGCGGTCAGTTTCGCAAACAAATCAGGGTCCTCTTTGCCGAGATTCGAGGCGCGCGTTTGCAGCACGACGAATCGATTCATCACGGCTGGTGAGGCGTCTACAAACTTTGGTGGCTCATTGGATGCAAACATGAGGCGCGCGGACATTGCGCCGGTCCACCAGCTCATGTACTTGCGGTCGATAGTGAAGTGATCTTCGCCGGTCCACATGAGTACGGCCTCTACTGCCTTTCGTGCGGTGCGTCCGTCGAGGCGCGCGTCAGAAATTGAACAGAGCGACTTACCGATTGCTGGCGATAGCGCAGACCCCCCTACCGACAACGACGCGGACGATAGACCTGCAAAGTTTTGTTGCCCGACGAGCGCCGCGCACATTCGGACAATCAGTCCCTTGCCGGAGCGTGGCAACCCCCAGAGCCACATTGCTTTTTGGAGGCTTGTTTGCCCGCTAACGAGATACCCCATCCATTCCTGAAGAAGCTCGATTTGTCGGTCAGCATCGTCATCGTCGCCGAAGTTCTCGTGGAGAGTCTTTAGCCACAGGTCGCACCCTGTGGCTCCCTTCCATGCAAACGTTAACGCGGTCTGGGTGAAGAATCGCGGGTCATGGGGGAAAAGTTCGCGGTCACGGAGACGGAGGATACCGTCCGCCATGTGAATATAAGTATCCGTTCGGTCCTCATGCAGCCAGGTGCCAGGAAGGATCTCGCGACTCGTCCACGCGCCAAGGGAGGTGTGCTCTAGATCAATCTGGATTGCAGCGCGAAGGGCCTCCATGACACGCGATACCGAAGACGCGTTGGGGTTCCACGGTCGCGTATCTTCACCTTGCCCACAGACGGCGTGCTGGAGGACTCGATACAGGATTGTCTTGAGTGTGCGCTCTGAGATTTCCTGCCACGCGTATATGGGTGTCCATTGGTAGATCGAGTCCCCGATACCAACGAGGGTTGGAGCGTTTCCTCCAGCGTAAACAAATTCGTTTTTGACCAGCCACTCGGCAACTGCGGTGGGTGATCCAGGGGACGGAATCGTCCTTGTGTTTTCCTTTTGCTGTGTTACCATTTGGGTATCACTTCTTTCGTACTGAGGGTGGTTAGCGGCTTTCCGAGCGTGGGGTTCGGGAAGTCGCATTTTTTATGGTCAGAGGCCGCTGTACGGGCCGACTGGGGAGAAAATTGCGTCGATGTCCTCCTGGCGGATGCGAACTGCTCGCCCCCAGCGGTATGCGGGCAGCGTGCCGTCGCTGATGCGACGTCGGATTGTCAACTCGCTGAGCTGCAAGTAAGTGGCAGCCTGCTCGATTGTCAGTAGCGGCGACGGGGTTGTAGGTGCTGTCTGTGTCATGAAAGGGTTTCCTCTCTGCTCGGTAACTTTCGATGACAATCATCAATATACACTAATTCGGGGGTGGCTTGATGTAGCGATATTCTTCTATTCGTGTAATGTTCATAAGTTACGGTGTTTCATGTGTGGTAAAAAGCTTGCTCAAACCGCGATTGATGTAGAGAATGTGATTTCCATCACCCTTACCGAGATTGCGGGGAACTTCACGAAAACGCCCACCTTGCCTTCTCTGGACACTGAGTGGACATCCAGTCCTCCTATTCCGACAAAAATCGCCGTTACCTGCATAAATCGAGATAATGGCGATTCCCCTAAGCTCCACAAGGAACAAAATCCCCCGGTCGTAAGGCCGGGGGATTTTTGCGTTTTGGGGATGTAGAAGGGGAGGGGGCAAGAACGCCGAGTTACTGACTGCGTTTATGACAAAAATGGTGTGAAAAATGGCTTGAAACTGTCATAAACTTGCACAGTTTCACATTTGCAGCCCGTCTTTCTGAAGTTGTCAGGTTTGCTGCTTAACCAAAAACGCCCGACCGCCTGCGCATCAACTGCACAGAACAATCGGGCGTGAAAAGGCTTTTGGCTATCTAGCCGCCTATTTACTTCTTGCGAGCCTGACCCGGCTTCGGAGCCGGCTTGGACGGCTTGGAAGAGATCTTCTTAGCGTCGTCAGCGTTCTTCTTCTCGGTCTTGACCTCGTCGACCTTGATTTGAGCCTGCTTGGAAGCCTCTGCGGCCTTCTCCTCAGTGGTCTCCTTGGCCTCAGCAGCCTTGTCCTTGGCCTCGTCGGCCTTGTCGGCTGCCTTGCCCTTTACCTCTTCAGCCTTGTCCTTAGCCTCAGAAGCCTTCTCTTCAACGGTCTCCTTGACCTCTGCGGCCTTCTCTTCGACCTTGTGCTTAACTTCCTGGGCCTTCTGCTGGTACGGAGCTGGGTCAACCGGGAGCTTGTCGTCCTTGCGCAGCTTCCAAACGATGACACCGACGATTGCTGCAACAACAGCGAAGACCAGGGAAGCGGTTGCGATGCGACCGTTCTTGGCGCGCTGCTCTTCCTTACCGGTTACCTTGTCGATAGCCTTCTGGGTACGCACCTCGAGGTCCTTGCGAGCCTTCTTGGCCTTCTTTTCAGCCTTCTTAGCCTCGCAGCGAGCCTTGCAACGGGTCTTCTTGCCCTTGCGCTTAGCGTCCTTCTCGGCCTGCTTCGCAGCCTTCTTAGCCTGCTTCTTGGTCTCCTTGGACTTCTTCTCAACCTTGCCGGTCAGTTCTTCGGCCTGCTCAGCGAGCTGATCGCGGGCGTCGGAAACCTTTTCCTTAACGTCTTCCGCCCAATTGGTTGCTGCGTCCTTTGCTGCCTCGTTCTGTGCAGCTGCCACCTTCTTAGCCTCCTGCATCGTGTCGTAGAGCTCTGCAGCCTTCTTGTCCCGGTAATCCGAGTAGCTGTCGTAAGCGGACTTCAGTCCCTTGACAGCCAGCGAGATTGCGTTGGGGTTCATGACTCTCCTTTATTAGTGCGTCGCCAACAGGCATCGCCTTTAATTCTCAATCAATGATTAATACTGCTGCGGCGCCAGTGCCTCTGAGACCAAGATGCTTCTAAGTCCAAGAGCTAGGGCCCAGTTAGGCCTAGCGCCGAAATATTTGCAGCAGGCTCACATTCCAGCTTAGGCACTATTTGGCCTCCATGGGGGTCAACGAAGAACTCTTTTCCTTATCTTGAGAAACATTTTCGCTGGTTTCTGCCACGGAGAAACTCACCAGTAGGAGCAATTGGCCACCAAGGTCGGTATCCTAAGGAACGTGACTATTAAGACTGCTACTGCAACTGTGCACACCAACCATGGCGATATCGTGATTGACCTGTTCGGCAACCACGCGCCGAATACCGTCGACAACTTCATCGGCCTGGCAGAAGGCACCAAGGAGTACAAGGGGCAGAACGCCTCTGGCACCGAGTCCGGCCCGTTCTACGATGAGGCCATCTTCCACCGCATCATCGCTGGATTCATGATTCAGGGTGGTGACCCGCTGGGCACCGGCACCGGCGGCCCGGGCTACATGTTCGACGATGAGATTCACCCGGAGCTCCAGTTCGATCGTCCGTACCTGCTCGCTATGGCAAACGCCGGCAAGCGCGGCGGCCGTGGTACCAACGGTTCCCAGTTCTTCATCACCGTTGTTCCGACCCCGCACCTCAATGGCGCTCACACCATCTTCGGTGAGGTCGCTGATGATGCCTCGAAGAAGGTTGTCGACGAGATCGCTCGTGTGGCTACCGATCACTGGGATCGCCCGCTGGAGCCGGTCGTGATTACCTCCATCGACATCGAGAAGTAATCCGCTAGCTTCTACGCTCTTTAACCCGTCCGGTTGTTCCGGGCGGGTTTTTTCATGCCCATTTTCGCTTTACGACGGCCCGTAACTTCAATGTTGTGTTTAGGGGTAGTGGGGGTAGTAGCACATCGTGTTGATTCTCCACATGTCCACAGCCCTGTGGAAAAAATTCTCCACTGTTCACCTAGGTGAACACGGGCCAAGAAGCACGTTACGGGTTCCAATTTTCACAAATTACAACAATTCACAGTTGTCCACAGACTTGTGCACATGTGTGGATAATTCCATTCTTGTAATTTACGAACCAGCGTTCGAAAGTGGTCGAACTCCGCAGAATATTGGAGTTACGCACAACTTGACTTGCAACTATGTTACTTGTTCACAGAGTTATCCACAGGCTGTGGATACTGTGGACACAGGGGATAGAACCAAAGTTGTCATGCTTTACGGTTTCTGTCACGTAACCCGTGAGAAATTTGGGACGAAATCTCTCCACAGTTATCCACAAATTACATGATTGTTACACAGGTTTCTGTGGATAACTTTTTTGCGCGATCAGTAGGAGGGAAATCCTCATTCGTCGAAAAACGTGTGGGAAACGGGTGTATTGACGGGGGTGAATTGACCTGGGTTTTTAGGTATGAAAAAAAGGCGCATCCAAAAGTGGATGCGCCTGAGGGGGTGCGATGTATTAGAGCTGACTAACGCCAACCCATAGTCATCAGCAGACCAACAATGAAAAGACCAAAGCCGATGACGTAGTTCCATGCGTTCAAAGTCACCATGAACGGAATATGCGGACCCGCGATGTAGTTGACCAGCAGCCAGCCCAAACCAATCAGCATGAACCCGAACATCAGCACCTTGTACCACACCGGCGTCTGAGTGCTGTTGATTTTGACCGGGGTACGGCTGACGGAGGAGCCACCGGATTGTGGTGAATTAGTGCTTTCGATCTTTGCCTTAGGCATAGCGCTTTAA
This sequence comes from Corynebacterium sp. HMSC14H10, assembly GCF_001807105.1. Lineage (NCBI taxonomy): Bacteria > Bacillati > Actinomycetota > Actinomycetes > Mycobacteriales > Corynebacteriaceae > Corynebacterium > Corynebacterium sp. HMSC14H10. The sequence goes on from NZ_KV787443.1 coordinate 79,543, forward strand.
ACTCCTTAGGTTGTGGTCAGCAGGTTGCGATCAGCGCGGTATCTACACTCCCGCGGTATATGCATAATTGTAAACTTTGCATCCGAACTTACCAGTGAAGTTCGCAGGCAGTAGAATTCCCAGTTATGCAGATTCTCGTCGTCGATAACTATGACAGCTTCGTATTCAATCTGGTCCAGTACATAGGCCAGCTCGGCGAAACGGTTACTGTCTGGCGCAATGATGATGCGCGTCTCCGCGATGTTGACGACGTCGTAAAGCAATTTGATGCAATCCTACTGTCGCCCGGTCCCGGTGAGCCGTCTAATGCGGGGTGGACAGAGGACATTATTCGCGCGGTGAGCAGGCAGGACGAGCCGACACCGGTGTTGGGTGTGTGCTTGGGTCACCAGGCGATTGGTGAGGTCTTTGGTGCGCAGGTCGTGCGTGCCGACGAGCTGTTGCACGGCAAGACCTCCCCGGTCACTCATGACGGCACGGGTGTTCTGGCCGATGTGCCCAGTCCTTTTATTGCCACGCGCTACCACTCGTTGACGGTGGATCCGAAGACACTGCCGGAGGAACTCATTGCCACGGCATTCACGGATTCGGGCATGCTGATGGCGATGCGCCACCGCGACCTGCCGATTCACGGCGTGCAGTACCACCCGGAGTCAGTACTCACCCAGTACGGGCACCGCATGCTGGTCAATTGGCTGCGGCTGGCCGGCGGTGAGTACACCGAGGAACTCCTGGCGGAGTTGGAAGAGCAGCAGGCCGTGTACCAGCGCGCCTTCTCAGACGTGCTGGCACACTAGCCGCTAGTTAGGCAGCAGATCCGGCAGCCTTATGGGAGGTTCCGGAGCAGGCCGTTCCTCTGAAGAGCTCTCCGGGGCAACCCCCAGCCGGTAGACGCGCAGGGTGACCTCGCCGTCCTTGTTGACCTTGGAGCCGGCCGACGGGTCGGCCTTCTCCACGTGGTCGACCTTGGACAGATCCAGCGTGGTGACTTCCTCGGTGCGGATAGTTCCCTCGAAGCCGGCATTGGTGAGTGCCTTCTCCGCATCGCTGCGAGTCTGGCCCTCAACTCGTGGCATCTTAATTTGGTTGCCGCGCGAAACGTGCAGCTCGACAGTCGTTCCGACGGTGAGCTCCGTGCCCTTCTGGGGAACCTCAACAACGGTTCCCTGTTCCTCAGTGGAGTCAACCTCCACCACCTCGACAACGAAACCAGCGGATTCGAGGGTCGTGCGGGCGGAATCCAACCTCTGACCAGTGACATCCGGAACAGTCTTGGTCTCGATACCGGAGGAGACAGTCAAAGTTACACGGGTTCCCTTCGACACCTGAGAACCGGCAGCTGGAGACTGCTCGATGACATTGCCGCGCGGAACGTCCTCACTCGGTTCCTCTTGCAGCTTTGGATTGACGACAAGCCCCGCCTCCTCGAGCAGGCGGCGAGCTTCCTCGGCCTGTTTGTCGCGCACATCCGGCACATTGGTCAACTCTGGGCCCGAAGATACGCGCAGCTTGATACGAGATCCCTGCGGCAACCCCGATCCCACACCCGGTTCGGTGGCAATCACCGTGTCTCGGGGCACATCTGGGTTCGGCTCGTCGACGCGGTTGACCACGAAACCAGCCTGCTCGAGAACCTGCGTTGCCTCATTGACATTTAGACCCTCGACCTGCGGAATGGCAACGGTCTCGACCTCGGTGGACGAGTTGAAGAGCTGGTAGGCACCGTAGCCGACACCGCCGAGAGCGACCAGCGCAGCAGCCGCCAGTGCGACAGTCTTTCCTGCGCCACCCTTCTTTTTCTCAGGCTCGTCAGTGTTAGCGATCTGAGCAGGGGCTTCCGGCTGGGCAGCCGCTCTCTCCGGTTCCGGAGCCGGAGCAGGGACAGCGGCCGGAGCCGGAGCCGGAGTTGCCTGCTGTGCAGGGGTCACCCGGGTCTCAGCATCCGATGGAGCTGCCGGAAGGAATTCGGTGGTCTTCGCGTCGTCGTCATGCGCGCCGTGGTGCGCCAGCGCCAACGGATCCTCGCCGCGTGCAAGACGACGCAAATCCTGGGCGAAGTCCTCTGCGGAGTCATAGCGCTCCATCGGGTCCTTGGCCATCGCGGTCAACAACACCGCGTCGAGGGCCTGAGCCGTGTTTGGGTCGGTGTTGAGCTTCCCCGAAGGTCGCGGCGGCTGGTCCTGAACGTGCTGGTAAGCGACAGAAAGAGGGGTTTCACCGGTGAATGGCGGGGCGCCCGTGACGGCCTCGAAAAGTACGCAGCCGACAGCGTAAATATCGGAACGGGCATCGGCGGTCTTACCGCGCGCCTGCTCCGGCGAGAGGTATTGCGCGGTACCCAGCACCGCCGCAGTCTGCGTCATCGTGGTGGAATCACCGAGCGCGCGAGCGATGCCGAAATCCATCACCTTCACCTTGCCGGTGTTGGTCAGCATGATGTTCGCCGGCTTGATGTCACGGTGAATAATGCCCGCATGGTGCGATGCCGTCAGCGCATCACACACCGATGCCATGATCGATGCGGCCTTCTTCGGGTCGAGCCGCCCCTCACGACGAACAAGATCACGCAGGGTCTCGCCCTGAATCAGCTCCATGACAATGAAAGGCACGCGCCCCATCGGGCTATCCGTCTCGCCGGTGTCGTACACCGACACGATCGACGGGTGATTCAGCAGCGCTGAGTTTTTCGCTTCACGACGGAACCTTGCGAGGAAGTTCTCATCCCTGGCAAGGTCGGCCCTCATCATCTTGACCGCGACAGAGCGACCGAGAACAGTATCTTCAGCGCGGTAGACATCGGACATGCCGCCAACGCCAATGAGCTCGCCGAGCCGATAACGGCCGGAGAGGAGATCGTCATTGCCAGACATTGTTCGTCAGTCCCTTCGGAAGGATTTCCACCAAAACATCTTGTACCTGAATATTACTGTGCATCTGGAGTCCCCAAGGTATTACCGGAGTCATTTCCCAGGGGCAATTGAATACCGGGCAGAACGCCGCCACTGGAGTCGTTGCCATTGTCGTTGCCCGAATCCTGGGTCGGTTCGGACGTATCCGGAGCGGTCTCGCTGGTGTCCTGCTCAGTGGAGCTGTCAGAGGCACCGTCATTGTTGCCGCCGTAGTTTTCCCCAGAGTTGCCGCCGTCGTTATTTCCCCAGTTACCGGAATTGTCGCCCGACCAACCGTAACCAGAACCGTCGTTGGGGTCGGTGTTTTCCTCTGTGGTTTGCTGCTGTGACTGGTTCGGAATGTACTGCTCCAAGTTCGGAATGGTTGGTAGTGAACCGGTAGTCGACAGCGAATAGACGACTGCGATAGCACCGGCCAGCAACACTAGCAGCACCAACAGCACAATGCTGCCGCAGCCACAACCGCAGCCACTGCGCTTCTTTGCCGGCTTACGCTGTCGGGCGGGTTGCTGCGGTGGTCGCTGCGGTTGCTGCGGTGGCTGCGACACCGGCATGGGCGGTCGCGTCATGGCACCGAGTTCGGTGGTCGCCGGGTTGGCAGCGTTGGACTGGCGGTGCACCGTTGGGGTCACACCACGCGGCTGCGGTGGGCGGTGCCCCGCGCGCACTCGCAAAACAGCCTGTGCCAGCTCACGGCCATCGGCATAGCGACGCTGCGGATCCTTGCGCAGCATAATGCCAATAAGTTCGCGGATATGCGGATTGACCGTCGGCGCCAACGCAGGTGGTGCCTCGTTGATGTGTGCCACGGCAACCGCAACGGTGGAGTCGCCCTGGAAGGGCCGGGCGCCGGCCACCATTTCGTAGGCGACACAGCCAAGCGAGTAGATGTCTGTCGCCGGACTCACCTGTTTGCCCTGCGCCTGCTCCGGTGAGACATACTGCGCGGTGCCGACGACCATGCCGGTACGCGTCAGAGGCACCGCTTCAGCGGCTTTGGCAATGCCAAAGTCGGTAATCTTCACGGTGCCCTCCGGCGTCACCAGGAGGTTGCCTGGCTTAATGTCGCGGTGGACAAGGTTCGCAGCGTGAATTGCCGACAGGCCGTGTGCAGTCTGCTCCAGCACGTCGAGCATCAGGTGCTCTGGCAGGGTGCGACGTCGCTGCAGCACCTGCGACAGAGATTCGCCACGGATGTACTCCATGACGATGTAACACGCGCCGTGGCTGCCGATGTCGCCTTCCTCGTAGGTGACAATCTTCACCACGTTTGGGCTGTTGACGCTGCGCGCAGCGGCGGCTTCGTTCTGGAAACGCTGCCGGAACTCGTAGTTGTCCGAGTACTCCTGGTTCAGAAGTTTGATTGCAACCAGTTCGCCGCTGGTGGCGTCGTCGGCAAGCCAGACGGTGGACATGCCGCCACGGCCGAGCAGACGGCGAACGTGATATCGGTCGCCAACGATGTCTTGAACTTGGTGGGCATCCATGCTTATCGACCCGCCTGTTCGACCGCGTCAATGAGTGCACGGCCAATCGGGGCAGCAACGGAGGCGCCGGTAGCGCCCTGGCCTTGGCCGCCACCGTTTTCCACGACGACAGCCACGGCGACATCGGAGTCCGGCGCGAAGGCGATGTACCAGACGTGCGGTGCGTACTCGCCGCGGACGGCACCGTGTTCGGCGGTACCGGTCTTGGAGGCAATACGCGAACCGTTACCGCCCGAGTGCGACTCGGAGCCGCGCATCAGCTCAGTTACGGTCTCCGCGACCTCCGGCGAAATCGCCTCGCCGGCTTCAATCGGCTTAAAGGACTTGATTTCGGAGAGGTCGGCACCGCGCACCGATTTGATGATCTGGGGTTCCATGCGCACGCCGCCGTTGGCAATCGTGGCGGCGATGATGGCGTTGTCTAGCGGCGTGAAAGACACGTCGCGCTGACCAATGGAGGTCTGACCCAGCGAGGACTGATCCGGAATATCACCGACAGCGGAGGGCTGAATCGGCAGGCCCGCGTCGTCGTGGGTCTCACCGATGCCGAATCGCTTAGCGACGTCCTTGAGCGCATCGGCCCCGTACTGCATACCGAGCTCAGCGAATGCCGTATTACAGGACTGCGCGAAAGCCTGGCGGAGAGTTGTAGTAGCCCCACCACAGGTCGAGCCACCGTAGTTCTCCAACGTAGTGGTGGTATCCGGCAGCGTAATCTGCGGTGCGCCAGTGACCGAGGTGTCCGGGGAAGCGCCTTGCTCCAGTGCCGTGACCGTGGTCAACACCTTGAAAGTGGAACCCGGCGGCAGCGGACGCTGAGTGGCGTGGTTGAGCAGCGGTGCGCCCTCATTGTTATTGACGGACTGCCAGGTACTCTCGTCGCCGGCAGCGATGTCATTCGGGTTGAACGACGGTGTGGAGGCCATCGCGAGAATTTCACCCGTCGATGGGCGAATGGCGACGGCGGAGCCGACGTAGCCGCGTTCAGCGAGTTGTTGGTACGCAGTCCGCTGAGCGTTCGGCAACAGCGTCAGCTCCGTGGAGGCCCCAGAGGGTTCCTTGCCCGTGACCATGTCGAGGGCGCGGGAGGTAAACAGCGAAGGGTCGCTGCCGTTCAAGATCTCGTTCTGAGAGCGTTCGATACCGGCGGAGCCGTAGATGTCCGACAGGTATCCGACCACCGCGGCATATGCCTCCGGGTCGGTGTCGTAGCTGCGGTCATAGAAGCCGCTCTCGCCCTTGACCGAGTGGGCCAGAATGTCGCCGTCAGTGGTGATTTGGCCGCGAGGTTTGGACTTTTCCTCCAGGAACTGGCGGCTATTCAGCGGATTGTGGGCGTACTTATCCTGCTGGAAACCCTGGATGTAGGTCAGGTTCGCCAGTAGAAGAACGAAGAGTCCGAGAACGACAACAAAGATTTGGCGAATGGTCTTATTCATCTACTGGTTCACCTCCTGAGATGCGGTGGCATTGTCGTTGAGGCCCGAAGGGTTGCTTGGAATACCCCAGGGGCGGTTGGCCTCGTCAGAGACGCGCAGCACGATGGCCAACATGATGTAGCTGGCCAGCAGTGAGGAACCACCGGCTGACATGAACGGAGTAGTCAGACCGGTCAGCGGCATCAGCTTGGAAACACCGGCTGCAACCACGAACAGCTGAATGGCCATAGAGAATGCGACACCGGCCGCCAGCAGCTTGCCAAAGGAATCACGAACCGCCAAGCTCGCCGAAATACCGCGGGAAATCAGAATCGCGAACAGCAGGATGATGGCACTCAGGCCGGTAAAACCGAGCTCCTCACCAAAGGCCGAGAGGATGAAGTCAGAGTGTGCCACCGGAATGTTCTGTGGGTAGCCCTGGCCCAGACCGGTACCACCGATGCCACCCCAGCTCATGCCGAACAGCCCCTGGGAGAGCTGATAGCCGCCCTCGTCGTAGGAGCCCAACGGATCCAGGAAATGCGTGACTCGCGCCTGAATCTTGTCCGAAACCATGTAGACACCGACAACGCCGACGGTCACCAGCACCATGCCGATGATCAGCCAGGAACCACGACCGGTGGCAGCGTAGAGCATTGCCAGCACAGTGCCGAAGAGCACCAGCGCCGGTCCAAAGTCATTCTGCAGAGCCATGATGACGGTAGCGATGCCCCAGATCAGCAGAATCGGACCCAGGTCGCGAACACGCGGGAAATCAATGCCCAGGAAACGCTTGCCCGCCACATTGAACAGCGAGCGCTTATTCACCAGCAGCTGAGCAAAGAAGATCAGCAGCATGACCTTGGCAAACTCACCCGGCTGCATGGAGAACGGGCCGATGGAAATCCAGATGCGGGCATCAGCATTAATCGACGACGGCCACACCAGCGGTAGCGCCAACAGAATCAAGCCGCCGAGACCCAGCAGATACGAGTACTGCGACAGCGAGTGGTGGTTGCGCAGCAGGACAATCACGCCGATAAACAGTGCGACACTGAGTACGGTCCACATGATCTGATTGCGCACTAACGAGGTGTCGTTGGCCAGGTCGAGGCGGTGAATCATCACCAGCCCCAAGGCATTGAGCGTTGCTGCAACCGGCAGCATCACCTGATCGGCGTTGGGCGCCACAAAGGTCAGCGCGATATGCGCCACTGCAAAGATCACAAAGAATCCGCCAATGATGTAAAAGACATCTGCGGTCAGAGAGTTGCCCTGAGCCAGTTCCAGCGAAATTAGTGCCAAAAGCAACAATCCTGCCGACAGCAGCAGCAGGAGCATTTCCTTCATCCGAAGCTGTCGCTTCGTGGTAGTTTCACTCATTTTCGCACCTGCCTACAGTTGACTCCTGGCTTCGAGCCCAGCTTTTCATCCTTCTTGTCATCGTCGGAAACGGACAGACATACCGGCAGTGCCGACTCCGCCAAACGTCCAATCTGGTCGCTGACACCGTCGTAGGAATCAGCCGGCAGACCTTCCAGCGAATTGCGTGCCGCCGGCGAGAGATCTTCCGGCGTCATGATGTGGCAGTCGACCTTCTCCTTCGGCGTCCCAGCCGGAGGAAGCTGAACTTTATTGTCATCGGTCAAACAGATGAACTGATGTGGCTCTTGCAGATCGAAGCCCAGCAAACTGCCGGGCACGCCGTGCATCAGCTGCACCTGCCCGTCGACCACCGCGAGATGGTACATCGACTCCTTCTTCTGCCAGCCCCAAATACCAAGGCCGACCAACCCGGCCACCAGCACCAGCACCACAGAAATAACGAGCCACTTGCCCTTGGAAGCTTTCTTCTCCGGCGCCGAAGTCACTGCAATTTCCTGCGACTTCCGCGGGCGGAGTGCCGCCGCGCGTCCCGCTGACGTATTGGGGCGGGGGAGTTCCTCCTCCGCACTCTGTAGGGCACCGGCCAGGGCGGGCTCGTAAGGCGTGCGTGCCGACGAATCGACAACATCGGCAACCACCACGGTGATGTTATCCGGACCACCAGACTTCAACGCGTAGTCAATGAGCTTGGTAGCGGCCTCGTCCGGAGTGCCCTCCGAGAGCACATCCTTGATGGTATCCGCGGACACTGGATCGGATAGACCATCCGAGCACAGCAGGTAGCGATCGCCCTCGTGAACATCGCGATAAGACAAAGTAGGCTCCACCGGGCGACCGGTGAGAGCCTTCAAAATCAGTGAGCGCTGAGGGTGAATTGCCGCTTCTTCCTCGGTGAGATTGCCTTCATCCACCAGGGACTGCACATAGGTGTCATCCCGGGTAATGCGGATGAGCTCCCCGTCGCGCAGCAGATAGCCACGCGAGTCACCGACATGGCACATGCCCAGGCGGGTGCCGTCGAAAAGCAGAGCAGTCAGCGTAGTGCCCATGCCTTGCGTAGAGGGGTTCTGCTCAATTTCATCCGCAATGGAGTTATTGCCCTCCATGCAGGCGCTGCGCAGGGACTCGAGCAAATCGGGGCCGGGCTGATCATTGTCCAGCCGAGAGACGGCCGCAATCATCAGCTGAGATGCGATTTCTCCGGCGGCGTGGCCACCCATGCCGTCGGCAAGCGCGAGCAGACGCGAACCCGCATAGGCGGAGTCCTCGTTGTTCTGTCGGATGAGGCCGCGGTCAGAGCGGGCCGTGTAATTCAGAGCAAGACTCATGGTTGCAACCTCAAAGTTGTACGGCCAATACGAAATTCCATACCCGAAGCCAGGCGTTCCGGCTGTTCCACGCGCTGGCCATTGAGGAATGTGCCATTGCGGGAGTCCAGGTCTTCCAGGTACCAGATGCCGTCGCGGTTGATGACGCGAGCGTGCTGGCCCGAGGCGAAGTCATCGTTGAGGACGAAGGCATTCGACTCTGAACGGCCAATAGTGATGTCGCGTTGGTTGTTTAGGTTCATGCGCGAACCCGCCAGCGGCCCGGAGGTGACAAGGAGCTGATGTGGAGTCTGCGAGCGCTGGAAACGCTTGGCCGGAGCACTGCTGGCCTGCCGAAGTGGGCGCAGCGGAGCCGAGCCTGTTGTTTCTGTACGCAGGGTGCGAAGCGTCATCCAAATGAAAAACCACAGGACGACCAGCACGCCGATGCGCGAAAGCAGAAAAACGATAGCTTCCACGTCCGAGGAACCTCCTTATGTAGAGCTGGTGGGTCCGCAAACCGAACACACGGACGTAATTATTCCAGGAATGTGTCGGCAAACCTAGGGCAGTGGCATGTGAACCTGGTGAACCTCACTACTTAGCGGATCTGAATCAGCGGATCTGAACTTCGAGAACAGAATGTCCTAGCGAGATTTCGTCGCCGTCGGCCAGCAGCCAGTTCTCAATGGGTTCGCCATTGACAATGGTGCCGTTGGTCGAATGCAAATCGACGAGCACAGCGTCCTGGCCGTCCCACGTGATCTCGGCATGCTGGCGGGAAACACCAGTATCCGGGAGACGGAAGTCGGAAGCGGTGCCGCGGCCGATGATGTTCGAACCATGGCGCACCTCAAATACGCGCGAGGAGCCGTCCTGCAACAGCAGGGTGACGGTCTTTTCCTGGGACTGGTCTTCGCCCACGGTCGCGCTGCTCAGCTCAGTTGCAGCCTCTGGGTCGACCGCGGGGATGGGGCGGGAAGCGGTGGGGAACTGCTCAGCTTCAGGCTGCGGGTGGTAGGCGGCAGAGGTCTCTGCAGCTTGGGGTTCATCATCGCTTTGCGACGGGGCTGCGTCAGTGTTGGCATCATCGGCACTGTCCTCGAATGGGGCGAACTCCGAGGTGCCCACGGTGTCCTCGGTGAAAGTGCTGGCCGTCTTCAACTGGCCGGTGTGGAGAGACTCCACTGCCTGCAGGTGGACGCTAATGGAACCGGTGAAGCCCCAGCCGTTGTTACGGCAGTAGCGTGTCATGCGGTCAGCCAACTGATTCGGCAGGTTGGGCTCGGACGCAGAAAGGTTCTTGTAGTCGGCAGCGCTGATGCCAATGCGGAAATCATTGGGTGCCAAGTACTGACCGTTGGCGTCCTGCATCAGGAAGTCTTCAATTTCCTGCTTCAGGCATTCTTCTAACTCATTCGGGACAACCTTGCCGCCGAACACGCGCGCAAAGCTGTTATCGAGCCCGCGCTGAAGCGAGCTATCGAGCTTGCGGATGCGTCCTAGGAAATCCATCTGACTAAAGAAATTCGCCTTCTCCCGCCAAACCGCGGCGGGTTACGTGAAAAAAAATGTGCACAAAAATTATCGATACTAAGCAACAGTATAGAGCCCTACACCTTCAGTTAAGGGCTAGGAACTACTGAGGTTTATCAAATAGTGACGACGGTTGTGGGGGAAGTTGCTATTGCTAAGTGCTGAAAAGTGGTGGAAAACGTGCGCTGGCCTGGGGATTTGGTGGTGTATTAGCGCGGGGTGTTATAGTTCTATTCGTTCCCACGGGCGAGTGGCGGAATGGCAGACGCGCTGGCTTCAGGTGCCAGTGTCCTTTACGGACGTGGGGGTTCAAGTCCCCCTTCGCCCACAGCGAAGATCCTCGGAAGTGTAAAGGCTTCCGAGGATTTTTTGTTTCTGGGGTTGGGGTTTGGGGTGGGGCTTGGGTTGAAGCAGAGGCAGATGCTGAGCTGACGTTGTTGGCTTGTCCTTTAACTCTCCTTTAACCCTGTCCGGCACTTATGGCCAGGTTTCGGGGACTTGTCGATGGATTCTCCTGACTTATCGATGGTTTTTCGGCACTTATGCGCACGCTGTGGGCCAGGCTCTCTCACTTGTCGATGCGCTATTCACTTGTGGACACGCTGTAGCGCATCGATAGGTGAATAGCGTGGCCATAAGTCGTCGGATGCGTGGGCCAGCGAGCATTGCAGCCAGCTCGCGAGAAGAAATGTAGAAATCTCAAAACTCATTTTGTATTGAAAGTAGAAGAAAACTTGAATAGTTTTGAGATGAGCATGAGGGCGGTCGGCCCCCATCTGCGACATTGGTATAGCGGTGTTCAGTCATGAATTTGGCTCACGGCCATATTTTAACGATTGTTTGGTACCTGTTTATATCGTGAAAAATCAACTCAAGAATGTGTAAGAAATATTAAGAGAGAGCTTGCATGGTGAGGAATCTTCTTCCGAGGAAAGCCTGTCAATTCATAGTCGGAATGTAGGCATGAAAATTATATTTAGAGCAATTCTGGTTACCGCAATTATTCTTGAAGCAGTTCTTTTCCTTCTTATGAATGTGGTATCTGGTTTGCCGGGTTGGGTATTCCTGTTACCACTTGCCGTGGTGGTTGCGGCTTTTCTCTTACTGTTTGGAGGTATGTGGCAAGACTATCTCAGAAATGGCAGGTCATGGGCTGCTTCGCTGTCCGAGACGTCAAAGAAATTTGGCGTACCTCGAAAAATACTAGCGTTACTCGTTTCGGAAGTTGGTTCGCTGCTAGCTGCTTTCACCTTTTTTAAGCCTCAGAGAAATGTCGACAGTGAAGTCAGATCCTTCACTGTACATAGAAACCTTCGAACTGTTGTTTTTATGATACTGGCGCTAAGCGTTGTAGAAATCAGCATTGTGCATTTTGCCATTTCTAATGCACTTTGGCGATATTTATTGCTGGTAATTAGTGTTTATGCCGTAGTTCTTCTATCTGGATTTTACGTAACTGTTCGGGACCATCCGCATCTCATAACACCGCAAGGACTCGTACTGCGAAATGGGCGAAGGCTTATTTGCGAAATTCCGTGGTCACAGTTACGTCATGCGAGCTCCGTAACGGCAGGTGAAGGAGGGGACATAGCAATTGACGAGGACGGCAATCTCAGGGTGCCTGTTTTGAGTGAAGTGAACGTCAGATTAGAAGTGGATTCGCAAGTCGTGGCAGAAGATCTTTACAAGGGGCTAATGACCGTTTTCTCGATTGAGATTTACTGCGACGACAAAGACGCATTCCTCCGCAATCTCGCTGAGGAAAGGAATGCTCATTAAATGCTTGGCAGCTTCCAGGTCTGGTAATCAACCCCGGCCTATCGCCAAAACTTGGTCATCCCGCGCTTGTCCTCCATGTTGAACTCAATCATCTTGGCCAGCAGGTCCAGCGGCATGGACTCGGCCTTGCCGTCCTTTGGCCAGGGGAAACGGACCATCATTTTTTCGTAGGAGAGGCCACGGGCATCGAAGTCGTCGGCGAACTTTTCAATACCTGCGCGTTCCGGGGCAATCGCCATGTGTTTCTTGGCGTAGGAGAAACCGATGATAAAAGTGCCATCGAGCGTGAACATCGGCTGATTCCAGGCAATGCGAACGCCGAGTTCCGGGTACTTTTCATGAACCCATTCCAACACCTCGAGAGCGACAGCGCGCTGCGTGTCATCATCTACCCGCGAGAGGTGATTGGCGAAGAACTCGGCGATGGTTTCATCGGTCATATGCTGAACAGCCATAGCCTGGATTTTACTGTGCCATCAACTAACACCCGAGCCATCAACTAACATAACTCCGAGTGGCTACAGATTTGAATACTCAGTTTGATCCCAAAAAGGCGTGGCCAGCGCTATGGACCGTGTTACTCGGCTTCTTCATGATCCTGGTCGACGCCACCATTGTCACCGTTGGTATCAACACCATCCAGCATGAACTGGGCGGTGAGCTCAACCAGGTCATGTGGGTGACCAGTGGTTATCTGCTGGCCTATGCCGTGCCGTTGCTCATTACTGGCAGGCTCGGTGACCTCTGGGGAGTCAAGCACACCTATGTAGCGGGCCTGGTTATCTTCGTGTTGGCGTCGCTGGCGTGTGGGTTGGCGCCGTCGTTAAGCATGCTGATCATTGCCCGCGTGGTGCAGGGACTGGGGGCCGCGCTGCTGACGCCGCAGACGATGGCGCTGATTACGCAGATGTTTCCGCCGGCGCATCGCGGTGCGGCGATGGGCCTGTGGGGTGCGGCGGCCGGAATTGCCTCGCTGACGGGGCCGCTGGCCGGTGGCGTGTTGATTGAGCTGCTGAGTTGGCGCTGGATTTTCCTCATTAATGTGCCGATTGGGCTGATCGGGCTCGTTTTTGCGTTCCGCTATCTGCCGACCTTTGAGACGCACCGCAACAAGATTGATTATCTCGGTGTTGTACTCAGCGCGATTGGTATGTTCCTGCTGGTCTTCGGCATTCAGGAGGGGGAGAGTGCCGACTGGTCCGGTTGGATCTGGGCACTGATTGCCGGTGGCGTGGTGGTTCTTGGACTATTCACCGCGTGGGAGGCCAAGACCACGGCCGAACCGTTGATGCCGCTGTCCCTTTTTAAGGATCGCAACTTCACCATCTCCTCGCTGGCGATTGCTGTGACGGGGGCGCTGGTGGTCGCGGTTGGTTTCCCAATCATCCTCTTCGCCCAGAATGCCCGCGACCTATCGACCATCCAAGCCTCACTACTGCTCGTGCCGCAGGCGGTCATCTCCGGTGTCATGGCACCGTGGACTGGGCGAATGCTAGACCGGCTGAAGTTCCGTGAGTTCGCGCTGATTGGTTTTGGGTCCTCACTGGTGGGCATGCTCGGGTTCCACTACCTCATCCACGAGGACCTTTCCGTGCTGTGGCTGCTGCTGCCGGGCGCCGCATTCGGTGTGGCAAACGCGTTTATTTGGGGCACGCTGTCGACGGCTGCCACCCGCAACATCGACCCGTCCCTCGCCGGTGCTGCCTCCGGTGTGTACAACACCATCCGCCAGATTGGCAGTGTGCTGGGTAGCGCACTGATTGCCACCGTCATGGCGGCGGCGCTCAGCAGCAACCGTGGCGACTTCACCACCGCCATGAGTGACGCGATGTGGTTGCCGGTGGCACTGTCGGCCCTGGGTGTCGTGGCGGCGCTGGGGCTTAAGAATCCGAAGTAAAACGCTCCACCATGTAGTCCGCGATGCCGACGGGATCGGCTAGGAAATCCCTGGTTGCCCGTACCGCGAGGGTGTCTTCGAAGTGGGTGGTGTCGGCGTCGTCAAGCGAAATAATCGTTGCTTCTGGCGTGGCGAGCAGGATGGGGGAATGCGTCGCCATGATGATTTGTGCGCCGGCTTCCGCGAGCGCGCCGAGGCGGCCGAGGAGCTCCAGTTGGCGTAGGACCGACAGTCCGGCCTCGGGTTCGTCAAGGAAAATCAGTGATTCGGGACTGAAGCGGCGTTCGGCCAGCGTCATGATGGATTGGCCGTGGCTCATCTGGGTGAGGTCTGCCATTTCTCTGCCACCTGGTAGCTGCCCAAGCGACTCGTAATAGCGCGCGAGGTTCAGGTGCGCGTCGCCGCGAAAGAAGAACGTGTCCGGGGGATTGCGCCTGGTCAGCGCCAGTGGGACCGGGGAGGTGCGCTCTTGCGTCTTGTATCGCGAGCCACCGTCCGTATCGACACCCATCGCCGACGCCAACGCCTCCAGCACCGTCGACTTTCCCTTGCCGTTTTCGCCGGTCAGAATGGTAATCGGCGTGGTGAAGGCCATGGGGAAGGGCAGGGCGAGCTTTACGACGTACGCCGGGAGCTCGGCATCATCGTGAATACGGGCATGGCGGAGGTAGATCATGGTTGCGGCAGTTGGTCGATCTGTTTGAGCAGTTCAAAGCCGTCTGCGCCCTCGATGAACGGGACCTCCTTGTTCTCCAGCTTTTCAATTGGCACTGCCGTGCCGTGAGAGAGCACGTGCTCGCTGGGAGTGAGGTTGCGGATTGCGATGGCCGCGACCTTGTCCGGATGCTCCGCCGCGGCCGTGCCGTAGATGAGCGGGTCGTACTGGCCATCATCGCCGACGAGGATCCAGTTGATTTCGGGGAAGTCAATAAACAGGTCGCGAAGTCGCACCTTCTTGTGTTCCTTGCCCGAGCGGAACAGGCCGGTGGGCGTTGGCCCCCAGTCGGTGAGCAGCAGTGGGCCCTTCGGCAGGTTGTTGCGGTGTAGGAATCTTTTTAGTGTGCTGAAGGTGTTCCACGCTCCGGTGGAAAGGTAGATGACGGGGACGTCCGTGTCCTCGTCCGTTTTGCTCGCGTAACGACGGCGAAGTTGCGCATAGAACTCGCCGAAGCCAGCGACGGCCTTGCGCTCGTCTGTCTCCTTGACCCAGGAGTTGTAGGCGGCGATGAGGGCGCGCGGCAGCATGGTGACCAACACGGTGTCATCAATATCGGAGACGATGCCGTATTTGGTCTCCGGGGAGAGGATGAGTACCTCTGCGGAAGTGTCGTTGATGGTAATTTCGTGCCAGCCGGGTTCGAGGCCGTGATTCCGAATCAGCACCTCGATGTAGCCGTTGCTATCCGTGGTGGTTTCCACCGTGCGGTCGCCGGCAGTGATGGTGACGGGAAAGTCCGCGAGTTCGACGGTAAAGAACTGCCAAAATCCGCGTTTTTTGTTTCGTTCTTCGTCTCGTTTTTTGGCCGGATCCTTCAGGAGGACACGGCCGAATACGCGCACGCGCTCTGCATTTCCGTACCCGGTGAAACCGATGATTTCCGGTTCCCAACCAGCGTTTTTGGAACGCTTGGCGGCCAGCGCGTTGATCCTTCTCTCGGTCTTGCGGACGACATCTGCCACGGACATGCTTTCCAGGATACGGGTTGACAGGACGGGGGAGGGTGCGCGTAGGTTGGTCGCCCAAGAGAAAAGTCAACCCTTTAGGAGTGTTCTCTTTTTATGCGTTTTTCCGGTAAGTTCATCGCATCCGCCGCTGTGGCAGCAGGCATGATTGCTGCCCCGACCGCCGCCGCTAACGCTGCATCAGTCAGCGCCTGGGATCAGGTTGCGGCATGTGAGTCCGGCGGAAATTGGCAGACCAATACCGGTAACGGCTACTACGGCGGACTGCAGTTCTCGCAGCAGACCTGGAGTGGCCACGGCGGTGACCAGTACGCACCGACAGCTGACCAGGCCACTAAGGAGCAGCAGATTGAGATTGGCGAGCGCGTGCTTGCCTCCCAGGGTGCTGGCGCATGGCCGAACTGCGGTGGTCCGCTGGGTTAATCCTCCCCATCATCAAAGACCAGATCTGGCACAGCCGCGAATGACAGCCACCACTTCATGTAGTGGTCATGGCGTGCTTTCGTCTTCTGAGTAGCGCGTTTGTCAAAAGTCTGTCGCCCGAACCCGGCTAATGGTCCGGCCGGGACGGTCGCCGCGGTAATACCGTCGGCAGAGGACCACACCTCTGAGCCGTCCTCATAAGCGGTGATATCCCAGAGCTTGTGGGTTTTCAGGTTGTGGTGCTTCCTGCATAGGCAGTGCAGATTCTGTGTGTCGGTGGGGCCACCGGCTTCGGGGGCTTCCTGGTTGTACGGCGCGATATGGTCAATATCGCACTTATATGCTGGGACTTCGCAGCCGGGGAAGCGACACGTGCCGTCGCGACCGTGGACGCGGGCGACCTGCGCTGGAGTTGGACGGTAACCATTGGTGGCGCTGTCTGCTGAGAGGCGGACATGCGTCACCTTTTGCATCCACTCTTCCGTGACCAGCGCGCCAAGCCAGCCGGCGCCGTCCAGCCAGGCATCATCACTGTGGGGCTCGCGGAAAACATTGAGCACAACTTCCGCATTGGTGCGCTGGTGGATGAGTTCCACAAATGCATCCGCCTGCGTCATTTCCTCATTCGCGCGGAAAACCGTTTCAATCGCGCACATGGCAAAATAGGCGCGGTCCGGCCGCAGTGTGAGAATGATTTGAGAGTAGCTGTCGGGACGTTCCACCAGAGTCACCGATTCCGTATCGGTGATGGTGGGAATTGTGCCGTCGGCACGAGCGCGGTCATCCAAATCCGCAGCAATATCACCAATTTTGGTGGTGAGCGTGCGAGGACCAATCATTGCTTGACGACGCTTCCGTGGCGTAACCAATGCCAGAATCTTCTTCTCTGCATCGGGTATTTGATCAGGCTCGATGCCGACTACGCCATGTGCAATGATGCCGAGTTGCCGCATGGATAATGCGCAGCTTTCCCGGGCATATTCCGCCAACTGTGGCATTTTCTCCAGCAACAGGCCAATGTCACAGATACGCAGTGCCTCACTGCGAGTGATTCCCAACCGAACGCTGATGCGAGCGGCATGGTTTTCAACGTCATCATCACCTGCAGGGCAGCAGGCTTCAATCAACTCAAGTTGGGCGCGGTTGGTAGCCCGCGCGAGTGCTGAGAGCTCATCTTCAGAATTCTCATGAGCCCAATATGGTTCGGGTACTTGTTCGGACTTCATTGGATCCCCCTGGTGCTCCAATGGTTGTCGGTTTTCTTTCGAACTTACTTGCTATCATACGGGCATGTTTCTAGTTTGTAAAGAGAAATGAAAGAGAATTTTGAGGAGTTTTCGAAGATGGTTAGCCGACTATAAAAGCACATGTTACCTGGGTGTTTGTGGGTTGTTCGCGGGGTAGCGTACCAAAATACAAATAAAACACCCGTTCGAAATTGAAAGCTTGGTAATCTCGCTTTCATAAAAGCGGAGTTGTAGAAAACAGCACAGAAACAGCGCAGACAGCGGGGAGTAAAACCATGATCATCCGACAGGCAACGCGGGAGGACGCCGCAGCAATCGCGGAGATCTACAACGAGGCCGTGATCAACACCGTCGCCATCTGGAACGATGACACCGTCAGCGCGGAGAATCGCATCGCATGGCTGGAGGCGCACTGGGACAAGGGCTACCCGGTTTTCGTCGCCACGCTTGACGACGAAGTCGCTGGATATGCCACCTTTAGCGATTTCCGTGACTTCGACGGGTTTCAGTACACGGTGGAAAACTCCATCTACGTGCATCCGAACTTTCAAGGCAGGGGAATTGGAGGCGCACTGTTAAGCGCGACCATCGATGCTGCTCGCGAGGCGGGAAAGCACGTTCTGGTTGCGGCGATTGAAGGCAGTAACGAGGGGTCGATTGCGCTGCACGAAAAGTATGGCTTCCAGCGTGTTGGGCTACTGCCGCAGGTGGGGACGAAGAACGGGCGCTGGTTGGACATGCTGTTGATGCAGGTCATGCTGACAGGCGGGCAACCACCCGCTCGGCCGCGCGCTTAGCGAAGGGGCTAACACCCATGATCGTGGCGGCGCCGGGGCCAACCCGGTCGCCGTAGCCGACGAACTCGATGAGGTCAGAGTCGATGCTGCGGAAAGGGCCGAGCGCGGGGCGGAAACCGGTGCACCAGATGAGGTGGTCCGCGTGGACGTCGTCAAGCGAAGAAAACATGGGTGTCCAGGTGAGTGCGCCGGAGTCGCGGGCTTTGCGGACGGGCGGTAGGGCAACGATGTCGCCAATGCTGTCGGTGGCGCCCTGGCGGTAGCGTTTGAACAGGACGCGGCCGTCGACGTCGTCGGGCATCCAGCGTGGTTCGTGGCGGGTGAACCAGGTGGTGTCGATGCCGGAAAGCACCAGTTCAGAGGCTATTTGTGCGCCG
Organism: Corynebacterium sp. HMSC14H10; assembly: GCF_001807105.1. NCBI lineage: Bacteria > Bacillati > Actinomycetota > Actinomycetes > Mycobacteriales > Corynebacteriaceae > Corynebacterium > Corynebacterium sp. HMSC14H10. The sequence continues at coordinate 97,789 of NZ_KV787443.1, forward strand.
GAGTTTGCCGCGCCGACAACGGCAACGCGGGAGCCGTCGAATGGCTCGGGACCTGGGTAGTTGGCCGAATGCCACTGTTTTGCGGCGGTCGGGCCGGGGTAATACGGGACGAAGGGCCGGTTGCCGGTGGCGGCGATGAGCTGGCGGGATTCGAAGTCACCGGCATCGCTGGTGAGGTGGAAGGTGCCGTCGTGAGAGACGTGCGTGACGGTGACCGGGCGCTGGACGCGCAGTTCGTAGCGCTTTTCGTAGGAGCTGAGGTAGTCAATCACGTGGGAAGCGGGCGGGAAACCGTCATAATCGGGCATCTGGATGCCCGGAAGGTTGGAAAAGTCCGGGGTGGAAAAGAGCGTCAGTGAGGGCCAGACACTGCGCCAGGAGCCGCCGGGAGCGGGCTGATTGTCCAGAATGAGCGGATCAATGCCGCGTTTGTGCAAGTAATAGGCGGTAGCGAGGGCAGCTTGGCCGCCACCGACGATGATGACATCCTCAAGCATGCTCCCAGCTTAACGACGAGTGCCGCACCTCGAGCTGTACTACCGTGGAGCACCATGAACTCGCTGTTTGATCTTTCGGACAAGCCTATCGACGAACTACCCGGTTACCAGCGCACATTCGCGCCGGGCCGACTCACGGTAGGGCTGAGTCTGCCCATCGAGCAGGACGCCGAAGCCGAGCCCAGGGACGCGCTGAGCAACCAGATTCGGCTGATTCAGAAAGTCGAACGCGCAGGCATCGCGGCGGTCTGGGCACGCGACATCCCGCTGCGCGTGGAAACATTTGGCGACGTCGGCCAGGTCTACGACCCCTGGATGTACCTCAGCTACATCGCCGCACACACCACCGATATCGCGCTCGGCACCGGTGCAGTCGTCGTGCCCTTCCAGCATCCGCTGGTGATGGCCAAGCGCGCTGCCACACTGGACAGGCTTTCCGACGGCCGTTTCCTCTTTGGCGTTGCCACCGGTGACCGACCCGAGGAGTTCCCCGCCTTTAACCAGGACAAAGGCAAGCGCGGTGAGCGCTTCCGCGAGCATATCGAGGTCTATGAAAAGGCCCTCAGTACTAGCTACCGGCCCATCCGCTGGTCCGAGGGCAAGATGGGCGGATCCGATGTGGTGCCCAAGCCACTGGCACGCCGAGTTCCGCTGTTGGCCACTGGCTCCTGTCAGCAGAGCCTGGAGTGGAAGGCCGCGCATACCGACGGGTGGTTCATGTACCACAAAGGCCTGGAGATGCAGAAGAAAAACATCGCCAACTGGCAGGAGGCGGTGGCCCAGGAGGGCGGTGAGGGCGTGTTCAAGCCCTTCTTGGAATCACTGTGGATTGACCTGCATGAAGACCCCGACGCGCCCGCGCAGGGCGGCCACTTCGGGTACCGCCTTGGCCGCAACAAGCTAATTGAGCTGCTGCAATCGCAGCGACAGCTCGGGATCAACCACGTCAGCATCAACTTTCGTACCTCGAAGCGGGATGCGGAAGAGCAGATTGATGAGCTGATTGAGTATGTGCTGCCGGCGCTCGATGAGCTCCCTACACAGACTCCGTAGCGCCCTGCCACTGATTGATCCCGCGGTCAACGGCCCACTTGTCGATCTCCGCGAGTTCTTCATCGCTAAACGGCGCAGCCTCCAAGGCGCCGAGGCTGTTCTTCAGCTGCTCCACCGACGATGCGCCGATCAGGGCGGAGGTCACTTCGTCACGGCGGAGCACCCACGAGATGGCCATCTGTGCCAGGGACTGGCCTCGTCGTGAAGCAATGGCGTTGAGCTCGCGGATGGCGGTGAGCGTGTCGTCGTTGAGGAACCCCGAGTTCATCTTGTGCGCCCCGAGACGCGAGGATTCCGGCACGCCATCCAAGTAGCGGTCGGTGAGAAGCCCCTGCGCAAGCGCGGAAAAGGCGATGACACCCATGCCTTCGTCGGCGCAGGTTGCCAGCAGCTCGTCCTCGATCCAGCGGTTGAACATGGAGTAGCTCGGCTGGTGAATGGTCAGCGGTGTGCCCAGCTCACGGGCGATTTTCTGCGCGCGGCGAGTGAGCTCGGGGGAGTAGGAGCTCACGCCGACGTAGAGCGCGCGACCCGACCGGACGAGGAAGTCGAGGGCGGCGACGGTTTCCTCGATAGGCGTATCCGGGTCGGGGCGGTGGTGGTAGAAAATGTCCACATAATCCAGCCCCATGCGCTTCAGCGAGGCATCGCAACTGGCCACGAGGTACTTCCGCGAGCCGCCGAAACCGTAGGGGCCATCCTGCATGTACCAACCGGCCTTGGAGGAAATGATCATTTCATCGCGGTAAGGAGCGAAATCCTTGGCCATGATGCGACCGAAGTTCGCCTCCGCAGAGCCCTGCGGTGGGCCGTAATTGTTGGCGAGGTCGAAGTGTGTGACGCCGTGGTCGAACGCGGTGCGCAGAATCTCGCGCTGCGTCTCGAGCGGCCGGTCATCACCAAAGTTATGCCAAAGTCCCAGCGTAATGGCTGGAAGCTTCAGCCCCGTGCTGCCGGAGCGGTTGTACGGCATCGTCTCATAGCGGTTGTCATCGGCGTGGTACACGTCTGGATAAGCCATGTCTACGAGGGTACGCGTGCTTAACGACGGGTAGTTGTGCACAAGGTGGCCGACAACGAGGTGCGTGGCCGAATGGCTACCCCTGGAAGTAATAAAAGTGAGCTTGCTGGGGAACAACTGAGGCAATTCGTCCGACTAATAAGGCATGACTTCAATAGCCACAGGCGATGCCGCTGGAACGCCAGCCGCAAACCCCGTCGCACAGACTCAGAAAAATGGTGGGCCACGAGCATTACTGCACCGAATCCATGTCGTTGCAGGCATCCTCGTTGCGCCACTACTTGTTATTGCAGCTATCACAGGCGTGGCGTATGCCCTCGCCCCGAGCATAGAAAAGGTGATTTACCACGAAGAACTAACTGCAACATCGAGCCTTCCCGCACAACCACTGGAAAAGCAGGTTGAGGTCGCGCAGCGCGTGCCCCCGAACCTGCCGGTAACCGCGGTGCAGGTCCCGGAAAAGCCGGGGCAGACAACGCGAGTCATGTTCAATGACGAGCAGCTGAAGTCGGAGTCCTACCGACATGCGGTGTTTGTCGACCCAGGTGACCTGAGCATCAAGGGTGACCTGGTGCAATACGGTTCCTCGGCGGCGCTGCCACTGCGGGCCTGGATTTCGGAAGGGCACCGCAGGCTCTGGATTGATAGCAACTTTGGTCGTCTCTACTCCGAGACGGCAGCATCCTGGATGGGCGCACTGGCTATCGGTGGCCTCTGGCTCTGGTGGGACCGTTCGCGTCGCAAGCGGACACAGGGAACAAGTAAGAGGGCGCATCATATGCGTCGTCACGCGAATGTTGGCGTGGCGGTTAGCGTTGGACTTCTGTTCCTGACCGTCACCGGCCTGACGTGGTCGTGGGTGGCTGGAACGGGCATCGCAAAGCTGCGCGAGACGATGGACTGGTACGCACCGAAACCAGCCATGACTGCGACTGCACCAGCGAATTATGACTGGTCAGAGGCAGATAGTGTTATGAACCTCGCACGTGCCGAGGGCCTGTCCGGGAAAGTCGAACTGACACCACCGGAGGCTGGCACGGTGTGGATGGCCAAGGAAGCCCGCGAGGAATGGCGGATGGGCATTGAGACCGTCACCGTTGACGGCTCGACCGGAGCGATGGTCGATCGGATTCACTTCGCGGATTGGCCGCTGCCGGCGAAGCTGACCGAATGGCTGATTAACGCGCACATGGGCATCCTGTTCGGTTGGGTGAATCAGCTGGTCCTGGCACTGATCGGTGTCGCTTTGTTGGCGATGATTGTGCGCGGGTACGCCATGTGGTTTGGGCGCGGTCGAGGTGGCCGCCCGGGCAGGCTCCCGGCGCCGACGCGTTGGCGGGACATTCGCCCGGGTGTTGCAGCAGCTGTTGTGGCGCTGTTGATTGCCTACTCGGTGGTTTCACCACGGTTTGGTGTGACGCTTGTTGGCTTCGTGATTGTTGATTGGGTCTGGCGGAAGCTGCGGAGAGGTTAGTGTAGGTTCTGTCGCCTTCGGGTTCCCTGTACCTAACGGCGTGGTAAGACCCATGAAAAACACTCAGGAGGGTAAACGCATGACAAGGTATTGGGACCACAGCGGCAGTATCTACAAAGACGACGGTCAGGAAGACTGGTGCGACCCCATCACCGAGCAGCAGGCACTCGCTGAGATCACCGAGCAGCAGGAACAGCATAACGAAAGGGTGAAGAGCAAAATCAAGGAACTGCGCGCGAGAATGAAATCGGTCGGTGCGCAGACCAGGCAAGCCACCGAACAGCCGTACCCAACCTTTACTGAGCAATCCGCCGCATACCGTGAGGGCGCGCAGGCCTACAACGAGGGCAAATCTTGGCGCGATAACCCGCATGCCCCCGAGTCAGGTCTAGCCGCCCCGTGGCGCATGGGCTTCAATACCCGCAAGCAGCAGGTAGCGGAGATCAGGGCACAGCGAGCCGCCGCTGCGCGGCAGGAAAACTAGGCCCTGGCCGCAAAAACGCTCAGCCAAAGCTCTAAAATTCCCACAAATTCCCGGTTTCAGCCCCGCGCAATCTGTTACACTTAGCAAAACGAAACCCAGGAGCTTGGTGTGCAGTACTTTTTCACGGTCCATGGCCGCAGAGATATCAACGCGTATGACTCTGATGAGGAAATGCACGCTGCCTTTGAACGGATTGGACGCTTCAATCAGAAGCTCCAGGACGAAGGCCACTGGGTTATGTCCGGCGGGCTGGTACCGCCGGAGGATGCCATGACGGTGCTGCCGGATGGTTCACATAGCGATTTGCCGTACTACAACGCGATGACGTTCCCGTCAGCTTTTTGGATTGTCCAAGTCGCAGACGAGCAAGAGGCCATCAACCTAGCCCACGAAGCCGCGGAGGCGTGTGCACAGGCCGTTGAAATGCGCGCCGTCGCCGATTAACTCACCGCAGCCCGTGCACCCGGCGCATGATGGTCAACACCGCTTGCGTCGGGATTCGCCGCATGAAGGGCACTGCAACGCTTGCCGACGACCCCCGCGCCACCAGAGCCAAAGGTCGCTCGGCAGATACCTCGCGCATAACCACCTCAGCAATCTCCGAAGCGGGAATGCCATCTTCCTCATTGGCGTTCAACTTCGTCAGCATGCGGTGGACATCAGCAGCGTAAACGGAGCCCTCATCGCCATACGTCGTCCGACGTGTAGAAATCCCCGTGTTGATGGCACCCGGTTCGACAACCGTCACCCCAATACCGAACTGCGCGACTTCACCGCGCAACGAAAGCCCAAAGCCGCGGATAGCGGCCTTCGTCGCCACATAGGAAGAACGGTAGGACAGCGGCAACCCGCCGAGCATCGAGCCAACCAGCACAATTCGGCCACGACCGGCCTCGCGCATGCCAGGCAGCAGCTGCTGTAACAGCTCCACCTGCCCCAGAACATTGACTTGGAAGAGACGCTCAAGCGCCTCGCGGGGTAGCTCCTCGAAAGCGCCCGACTGGCTCTCACCGGCGTTGGCGACGACGACGTCGTAAGGCCCGTGGGCGACCACAGCAGCGATGTCGTCGGCGCTGGACATGTCGAGTGCCACCATCTGCACGCCCTCGGGGTGCGGCGCCTCGGCGCCCCTGCGGGACGTGCCAACGACCTCGAAACCGTCCTTGACCAGTGCCTCCGCGCATGCCCAACCGATGCCGGAGGAAGCGCCGGTCACTAACGCACGGCCGCCACCTACACTCGGCAGTTTCGGTCCGCGGGTGAGATTCGCAAAAGCACCGGTCAGGCCATCAGTCATCGAGCCTGCACCGCCTCAATGGTCATGCCGCCCGCGCGGAGACGGCGGGATAGGGCGTCGCCAAGCGCGACAGTGGGAGTGAGCACGCCGGTAGCGTCCGGCAGATCGTCGTGGACGAGTGCAAGGGCGGCGCTGGAAATCATGATCGCGGTGCCTGCGTACCCCGGGTCTTCCTCGAGCGACACCTTGGAACGCCAGTGAATACCGGAGGTATCGACGGTGTAGGCCTCGATGGTGAAGCGTCCCTCGGCCTGTTCTTCAGCGCTTGGGCCCTCGCCCGGCTTCGGCAGCTTCTTATCAATGAGCTTGGCCGTCGGCCCGAACGCCATCGCCGCCAGCGCCAACCTGCAGACAGCCGCGAAAATATTTGCGCGCACGAAAGCCTTCGGACCACGGCCGACATTGAGTAGCTCACGGTAGCGGAAGGAATCGCCGTAATCCGCCAGCATCGCCGAGCGCTGAACAATGCGGGTGTTGAACGGCGACATGAAGAAGGGTGCTCGCCAATGGCGGCGGAAGCGCGCCGGGCGCAGGTCGACGCCGAACTTACCCTGGTCGGGACCCGGCTCAGCCAGGGCGTACTGATCCGCGATGATGCGACGCAGCTTGGGGTCCTTCTTGGCCTGTGCTAGCTGGACACGGACCGAATCGATAGTGCCGCCGGAGACCCCGCCCTTGACGTGCTTGAACAACAGGGTTGTCTCACCGAGCTTGGTGTGGGCCGCCTCGTGGAGCTCGCGGACAGCGACGTCGGAAGGAATCGAGTCGAAGCCGCAGGAGTGGACAATCTTCGCTCCGGTCTGCTGCGCCACCTCGTGGTTATTCGCAATGGAGTCGTGGACGAACAGCACCTCGCCACAAAGGTCGACGTAGTGAGTACCGGCCTTGGCGCACTCGGCCACCAGGGTGCGACCGTACTTCGCATACGGCCCCACAACGGTCAGCACCACCTTTGTACTGGCCGCAAGCTCAGCCACCGCCGGCTGGTCGGCAGCATCCGCAACAATGACCGGCCAGTCCGATACGCCTGCGTTCTCCGCGACGTCGGCAAGCTTCTGGGCGTTCCTGCCTGCAAGCGCCACCTTCGTCTGACCGGCGTGTTTAGCCAGATAGTCCACAATCAAACGGCCCACGAAACCCGTGGCACCGTAGACGACGATGTCGTACTCGCGGTCGTGATTGCGACTCTGTGGCTGTGCGGAAGAAGTAGTCATGCCTACGAAACTAATAAAACGAAAGCGATACCGCGGGCGAATTAAAAAGGTTTTCTGAATCCGTGTATTCAGCGAGGGGTTTGGAGGGAGGGCTAACCTAGGACAAGTGACTAGCGCTAACGAAAACCCCGAACAGATCGAAGGACTACGGCCAGAAGATCCCGGATTCCGTCGCGCGCTTATCGCTGTGCTTTTCGCCGGCCTGGCATCGTTCCAAGCGCTCTATGCAACGCAGGCGCTACTGCCCACGCTTTCCGACGAGCTATCGGTCGACCCCGCCACCGCGGCGCTGACGGTATCCGCCACCACCGGTGGCTTGGCCTGTGCGATTATCCCGGTGTCCATCTTGTCGGAGCGCTTTGGACGCAGGCGCGTCATCGTCATCAGCGCATTTGTGGCAACGCTACTGGGGCTCGTGGTGTCAATCGCGCCGGGCATCGGTTCGATGATTGCGCTGCGCCTGTTGCAGGGCATTGTCATTGCCGGTGTGCCCGCAGTGGCTATGGCGTATGTCAGTGAGGAAGTCCACGCCGACCACGTCAGTCGCGTGATGGGGCTGTATATCTCGGGCACGACGGTCGGTGGCCTGCTCGGCCGTATCATTCCGTCCATTGTGCTGGAGTTCGCCTCCTGGCGGGTGGCGATTGCGGTCTCGGCGACGGTGGCGTTCATCTTCGCCATTCTGACCTGGTACTTCCTGCCGCAACAGCGCAGGTTTAAGCCGAAGAAACTGTCGTTTGCAGGGGAGGGGCAGGCCATTGCGCGACACTTGCGCGACCCGCGCATCCTGGCGCTGTGCGCCCTGGCGTTCCTGTTTATGGGAGCGTTTGTCTCCCTGTACAACTACCTGGGCTTCCGACTGGGCGATAAGTTCGGGCTCTCCCCGGCACTGGCAGGGTTCGTATTTATTCTCTACCTGTCGGGCACATGGTCGTCGGCACGCGCGGGTGTGTGGGCGAAGACGGTGAGCCGCCGTCGGCTCATCGCCATTGCGACTCTGGCCGCGTGCTTGGGCCTGGGGCTGGCGCTGCTACCGTGGCTGCCCGCGCTGATTGTGGGCGTGCTCGTGTTCACGGCCTCGTTCTTCGTGGCGCACTCGCTGTCCTCGTCCGGCGTGGGGCTGGTGGCACAGCGCGACCGCGCCGAGGCATCATCGATGTACCTGTTCAGCTACTACGCGGGTTCGTCCATTGTCGGTTGGGTATCCGGCATGGTGTTCAGTCGCTTCGAGTGGGCAGGACTGATTCCATGGCTGGTGGCGCTGTCCTTCATCGCAGGTGCGTGTGCTGTGGCGGGGTTGAAGCCGCGGCGCTAAGGGTAACGCGGTAGGGGGAAAATCGCCAGCAAGGTACATTTAGACACCAAGAAACGAACCCTTAATGTAAAAAACGGTGATTTTTTACATTAAGGGTTCGTTTTTAGGGCACTATATGTAGAAAGCATCATGTAAAAAGCATTGGAAACAGAAGGGGGAGACTCGCCGTGAAGCACTATCTGCTTAAGAGGATCTTCCACATGTCTGCACACGATGCGGAACAGGCAGTGGAGCGCGAGTATCAGTCACGCAAAGACTCCCCGTCGACGATTCAGTGGCACTTTCCGCTGGGGCAGTGGCCACTCTTTTGCTGCATTACAAGCGATCTCGCAGCCAAGGTTGAAAAGATTCTGTCTCTAGAGCTGCAGATTTCACAGTTGTGGAATCGCCTGCCGGGTGCAGCGCGGACTCACTATCTCTTCAATCTGCTCCTGGCCGAGGTGGTAGCCACCAATGAGATTGAGGGGATCCACTCCACACGGCGAGAAGTCGCCGAGGCGTTGGACAACACTTCGGGAACCCAGCACAAGCGCTTTCATGAGTTCAGTCAGCTCTATTTCCGGCTGGCAAACGATGAGCGGATTGAGTTTCCGACAACGCTCACAGGGATCCGGCAGCAATACGATCAACTTCTCGGCGATGAAATTGGCGCCGAGGATGAGTTAGACGGTGAACTCTTTAGAGCATCAACGGTCACAATTACCGATGGGCAGCGACAGATTCATCGCGGTGTTGAAAGTGAAGCTGCCATTCACCAACTTCTCAATGAGTTCCTGGAAACGGTGAATTCCTCAGAGGACAATCGGCTTATTCGAATTCTGGCAAGCCATTTCATGTTCGAGTTCGTTCACCCGTTTTATGACGGCAATGGTCGGATGGGGCGTTTTCTGCTGTCAGTGGCTTTGCGGGAGACACTCTCACCTGCCACAGCGCTGACTATTTCTCGCCAACTTGCTGAGGATAAAGCGAAGTATTACAAGGCTTTTACCACTACGGAAGACCCAATGAACCGGGGCGAAGTCACGTTCTTCGTCGAGGTGATGGCTGATGTCATTCTGAATGCTCAGCAATATTTGCTGGAAGAGCTGCAGATGAAGTCCCACCAGTGCGAGAAGCTTGAACAGCGGGTAGCTGAGCTAACCAACTCGCCCGAGCAGGCACTGTCCGTGTCGCTGACAGACAACGAAATCGGGACGCTGTTTGTCCTGGCACAGGCTCGGTTGTTCGGACCTGATTATGGAATCAAGCTCGAACACGTCGCCGACACCATCGGCAAGGAGAAGCGGACAGCGCGAAAGTATCTCGCCGAGTTAGAGGCTCAAGGACTGGCAACGCCGACGAGCCGCCGCCCGCTGCGATTCCAGCTGGCGCCGGCTGGCGTAGACCTTCTAGGCCTTGAACCTACCGAACACTAATCTGCTTCCGGAACCTACTTCTGGCCCACAATCAGCTCAGTGCCTTCGGCTGAAAGCGATGCCTGACCAGCGGGCTTACGCGAGGGGCCAGAAACAACCTCACCAGTAGCAATATCAAAGTGTGAGTTGTGGTTCGGGCAAATCATCACACCATTGCTGACCTCAGTGATACGACCATTCTGGTGCGGGCAGGAGCTGGAGAAAGCGGCGAACTTGCCTTCCTCCGGCTGCGTGACGACGTAATTGCCAATCACCACACCGCCGCCAACCGGAATGTCGGCAGCGTCAACCTTTTCCACCGCAGACTTTGGTGCACAAGCGGCTACGAGTGCGCCAGCTGCAGTGGCGGCAGTTCCCAGGAGGAAACGACGACGGGAGCACGGGGAGACATCAGAACTCATGGCACTGAGATTACCTTCATTTGATTACCTTTATTTCTGATAGGAGCGCTCACCGAAGATGGCGCGTCCCACACGCACGGTGGTCGCCCCTTCGGCGATGGCTTCGCGGTAGTCGCCGGACATACCCATTGACAGTTCGTCGAGGCTGACACCCTCCGGTAAATCCCCGAGCAGACTGTCCCGCAGCTCCCGCAGCTCCGCGAAGGTCTCGCGCACATTCGGATCATTCTGGGCCGCGATGGTCATAAACCCGCGCAGACGCAGGTTCGGGTACTCGCCATCGGGTCCAAACATGCGGACAAACTCCGCCGCGTGGCTTGGTGCCAGCCCCGACTTCTGCGGCTCGCGGGAGGCGTTGACCTGAATCAGCACATCGAGCGTGCGCTCGGAATCGGCCAAGCGACGCTGCAGTGCTCCGGCCACCTTCGGGCGGTCCAGAGCCTGAAACTCATCGGCACAGCTGACCAAGTGGCCGGCCTTATTCGTCTGCAGTGGACCAATGATGGCCATATGCGGTGCCTTGTCGCCGAAGGCCTCCCGGAATGCCTCCGCCTTGGCCACCGCTTCCTGGACGCGGTTTTCCGCCAGGCCAGCGCAGCCGGCTGCTGCGAGCTCCGGCCAGGATTCCACCAGGGCGTCGACAGGCACAGTCTTGCTGACGGGCAGCAGGCGGACCTCGGAGGGCTGGCGCCCAGCTCGTCGGCAAGCGTCGTCGATCTCGGAGCGAACCTTGCGATAGTTTTCCACGAACATACCTCCCACTCTAAGGCCTGAGTAGGAAGAACTGTGCGGTAGTGTCGAATCATGCTCATGGACAGACTCTCGACGCTTTCCGTCATGCAGAGACGGATCTTGGCAATTGTATTTGGGCTGGTGTCGCTGGTCGTTGTCATCGACTTCATCTATCTTGCGGCAACTGCCTACATGATGGACCTCGAGGTCTTCCAAGACGCCGGCTGGGCGCTACGACGAGACCAGGATCTCTACTCACCAGAGTTTCCCACCAGATCGGGTTTCCGCTTCATCTACCCACCCTTTGCAGCGCTGCTGTTTTACCCGCTGACCTGGGCGGGGCCGGTCACCCTGCAAATCATCTGGACGTTCGCCACGCTGGCGGCGGTGTGGGCGATGCTGTGGATGGTCTTCACTCGTCTCGGCTCTGAGCGTCCGAAGCTGATGGCTACCTGCCTGCTCGGGGTGGTGATGCTGCTCGACCCGCTGCGCGCCAACGTGCTCTTCGGGCAGATCAACGTCTTCCTCGCGCTGCTGGTGGTCTCCGATGTGCTGGGCTTTTTGCCCAAGAAGCTGCGTGGATTGGGCGTGGGTATCGCGGCGGGTATCAAGATCACCCCCGCGGCATATGCGCTGGTGTTCCTCATGCGCCGTGACTTTGCGGCCGTGGCCAAGAGCTTCTGCTGGTTCCTGGTGACCGTCGCCATTGGTTTCGCCGTGCGCTTTAAAGAGTCCATCTACTTCTGGACCGATGAGTTCTTCGCCGGCAACCGCGGTGGCGCCCCGGCTTACGAGGCCAACCAGGCGTTCAGTGGTCTGCTCGCCCGTGCCGGGGTGGAGGGCACTGCGCTCGATATTGGCATCTACGGTTTCTTCCTCTTTGGTGCCATCGCCGCTGCTTTCGTGGCGTGGATCTACCACCGCAATGGCTATGAGGTCGCAGCCCTCGGTTTCGTCGCGCTGGCGGTCAGCTTTGCTGGACCGTACGCGGTCAGCCACCACTGGTCGATTGTCATGGTCTTTGTGCCGCTGGTGCTCTTCGTCCGCGAGATCGGGAACATCGTTGTCGGCACCTTGTTCATGATCGCCCACTGGTGGGCGCCGTACAAGGTCTTCGTGGGCAACGACTTCGGTCACGCCGCGGGCGTGGGGCAGTGGTTCTACGGCAACATGCAGGGAATCATGGGCGGCGTGCTCTTCTTCACCTGCCTGGGCTACGCAATCTACCTCTGGTACAAACCCAGTCGCGTGCGGGCGCAGGCAGTTGCTTAACGACGAGCCTGCTTAACGACGGCGCTTCGTTCTCGCAGTAGCCTGCTCCTCCCACGGGTTCTCCGGCCACGGGTGCTTGGGGTAACGGCCCCGCATCTCGGAGCGAACCTGTGCGTAGGCGCCATTCCAGAAACTTTCCAAGTCTCCAGTGACCGCGAGTGGTCGCTGAGCCGGTGACAGTAAGTGCATTGTCACCGGCTTTTCCAATACCTGCGGGGTCTCCGCCAGGCCGAAGCACTCCTGCAACTTCACGGCGAGCACAATCTTTGCCTCAGGGTTCGTGGGGTCCTCCGGGTACTCCAGGCGAATCTTCGAACCGGAGGGGACCTCCAGGCGTTCGGGCACCAGCCGGTCGAAGTCCGTGGCCTCCGGCCAGGGCAGCAGGCGGCGGAGGTGCTCGGCATCTAGCTTGGGAGGGGTCGGGCGGTCCAGCTCGCCAGCAAAGAGGAGCTCGGCCTGGGCCGCGAGCCCTGCGGGGGAGACATCCGGCCATGGGGCACCGCGATGAGTGTGGAGAAAGGCCATGCGGCGGCGGAGTTGTTCGGTGTCGCGGTCGAGGTTGGGGGCGGCGTCGGCAAGCGCGTCGGCAAGCCAGGCGGAGTTGGCAGCAATGCACTGCTCAGGTGTTGGGGAGACCTGGCGGGAGGACAGCTCGATGGCGCCGAGCAGGTCACGCTCGCGGGCGCGAACGCGGCCCTGTTCGACGCGCGCCGTGGTCTCCGTGCGGGCGAGGTGGCCGGCGGCGAGCATGGCGATTTCCAGGTCGATCGCCTCGCCGTCGCGAATCAGTGCGCGGCCGTGTGAGAGCCGCGAGATGTCGGCGGCCGCGATCCATTCGTGGCCGTGTAGGTCAGAACCGCGGGCGAGTTCCGCTGCGGTGCCGCCGGTGAAAAGGTACTCGTCGGAATTCGCACTGCGCCGTCGCCCGATGAAATCCGGCCACGCCAGGGCCGTGACCAGCGCGGGGATGTCCGAGGGCAGCAGGTTGGCGGGGGCTTCAGTATCCAGCTCAATGCGGCGCACCTGCTTGGCCAAGCCGCGGGCATCGGTGAGTTTCTCCACCGCGCGTGCGACCGCGTCGGCGTGCTGCGGCATCATGGCCGTGGCGGTCAGCAGCGCGCGTCCCATGCGCGGATGCACCGGCAGGGTAGCCAGGGTGCGGCCGAGTTCCGTGATGTCACCGGCCTCATCAACAGCGCCCAGGCCAGCGAGAATGCGGTTTGCAGCCTCGGCGTGGTGGGGTGGTGGGGCGTCGAGAAGCTTCAGTCCCTGCATCCCCGGCGTGCCCCACGCGGCGGCGTCGAGGAGCGCCTGGGTCAGGTCGGCGACCTCGATTTCCGGCGCGGGCCAGGCGGGAAAGGACGCGAATTCCGACTGGGAGACGCAGCGCACCACGATGCCCGGGCCCTCACGTCCCGCTCGGCCAGCGCGCTGGTTCGCGGAGGACTGCGCACACGAGCTGGTGACCAGGCCGGAGAAGCCACGCGCAATGTCGAGTCGCGGTCCGCGCGCGAGGCAGGCGTCGACAACGGCGCGCACGCCCGGCACAGTCACGGATGATTCCGCAATCGCGGTGGACACAATTACGCGTCTACCATCCGCTTGCCGACGGAACACGCGGTCCTGCTCCTCGGAGCTCTGCTGGCCGTGCAGCGTCAGCACCGCCACCTCCGAGGAATCCGCGATATAGCCTGCGCAGCGTTCCACCTCGCGGATGCCAGGGAGGAAAACCAGCACATCACCGGCGGCTTCTTCCGCGAGTGTGCTGGCCTGGGCGGCAACGTGCTGCAGGAAGTCGTCGGTCACACCGCGTGCATTCAGCCGCTGCGGAAAGGGCGCGTAGCGGATGTCCAGAGGAAAGATCTCCGCCTCCGCCGCCACAATGGGAGCCGGGGTGGAGCCGCCGAGCAAGGCCGCGAACTTCGGTGCGTCCACCGTTGCCGACATAGCGACAAGGCGCAGGTCATCGCGGATATCCCGCAAGTCGCGCACCATTGCCAACACCAGGTCGGTGTCCAAGCCGCGCTCGTGTACCTCATCGATGAGCACCGCGCTGGCATCCACGTCGCCGTCGCGCAGCAGTCGGCGCAGCAGCACACCGGGAGTGACAAACTCCACGCGGGTGGCGCGGGAAACTTTTGCGTCGCCACGCACCGAGTAGCCAACTTCCTCACCGAGCTTGGTGCCCGACAACTGCGCCAACCGCCGCGCTGCCGAGCGCACCGCCACACGCCGGGGAGCCGTGACCACAATGCGGCCGCCCAGGGTGTTGGCTACTGCCGGCGGAACCAAAGTGGTCTTGCCGGTGCCCGGTGGGGCCTGGACTACTACGTCGTGGTCGCGCACGGCGTCGGCAAGCGAGGCGAGTTGCGACGCGAACGGCAGGCCTGCAGAAATGTTCTGCAAATTGAACTGGAAATCGGTGCTCATAGAACTGGTAGTAACTCCGGAAAGGCGGGTAAAGTGCCCGCATATGCAGGACTTATCTCGTTTTGGTTGGCTTTCAGTGGGGGCGGCGGTCGTCACCATCGCGCTGAAGTTTTGGGGCTACACTCTGACCGGATCGGTGGGCCTGCTTTCCGACGCGACGGAGTCGATTGTCAATCTGGTTGCGGCAGTTGTCGCAATTATTGTGCTCAAGGTTATCGCGCGGCCCGCGGACCGTGATCATGAGTTCGGCCATTCCAAGGCAGAGTACTTCTCGGCCGGGCTGGAAGGTGCCATGATCTTCGTGGCGGCGGCGGCCATTATTTATGTCTCCATCGAGCGGTTGGTGAACCCGCAGCCGATTGAGCAGATTGGCCAGGGCCTCGTCGTGACCGTAATTGCCTCGGTGATCAATGGTGCGGTGGCGCTGATTCTGCTTAAGGCCGGGCGCCAGCACAACTCCCTGGCGCTGACCGCCGACGGCAAGCATCTGATGACCGACGTGTGGACCTCCGCCGGAGTGCTCGTAGGTGTGGCGCTGGTGTGGGTTACCGGCCTGTGGTGGCTCGACCCGATTATCGCGCTGGCCGGGGCCGTAAACATCCTGGTCACCGGCTACAAGCTGCTGCGCGATTCCGGTAACGGCCTGATGGACAAGGCCATGGAGGGCGACGACCGCGTGGCGGTGGATGAGATTTTGGCCTCGCACCGTGACCGGAGTCGTGGCATCGACGTCCACGAAATCCGCACTCGCGAGTCGGGGCATCAGAAGTTCATTGAGTTCCATGTGCTGGTGCCGGGCGCGTGGAGCGTGGAGCGCGGTCACGATGTGCTTACCGCGATGGAAGATGAGCTGCGGGAGCGTTTCCCAGGTGTGCATATCTCCTCGCATCTGGAGCCAATTGAGGACGAACGCGCCTATGGGGATGTGCAGTTGTAACGCGTGTGAGGCAAATTCCACGAAAGCGCTGAAAGTGATGAGCCTTACACTTTAAGATTGTGTATACAAAATCATGCACTGTTTAAGTCCACTCGAAGGAACTGCATAAATGACCTCCGAAGCCTCAACCACTTCCACTGGGGATAGCCGTTTTTCCGCGAAGAGCCCGAAGTTGCCGGAGCCGTGCCCTCGGCAGGACATCATTATTCCGGCTAATGACCGCGTCCTGCTGCGCGGAACCATGTTCCGCCCGAAGGAGAACCCAGAGAACATTCCCAACGGCATCATCACCGTTCACTCCGGTACCGGTGTGCCGCAGGGTTTCTACCACCGTTTCGCTGAGACCGTGGCAGAAAAGGGCTACGGCGTTATCACCTATGATTACCGCGGAATTGGCCAGTCCGCTCTGAAGACTGACCAGAACAACGAAGACATCCGGATGTCGGACTGGATCACCAAGGATATTCCGGGTGTGATCGAGTGGGCCAAGGAGACCTACCCGGACGTACCGCACTTCGCTGTCGGCCACGCGGTTGGCGGTCACGGCATCGTCTACGCCGGCTCCGAGGGCACCTATGACGCAGCGGCGTTGGTCAACTGCCGCGGTATGCGTATTTCCAAGGTGCCGTCCGTGGCGGGCAAGGTCCGCGCATTCTTCATCTTCAATATTCTCGGCCCGATTAGCGGTTTCATTACCGGCCACATTCCGGCGTCGGCGTGGCGTCTGGCTGTTGAGCCGCCGAATGGTGTCATGCGTCAGTGGGCTCGCTGGGCTCGCAAGGAAGGCTACTTCTTCGACGATTCCGAGTTCGACTTCGCTAACCGCTTCTCCAAGGCTCCGCAGCCGTTCCTGTCCATCCGCGTTCCGGATGATTACTGGACTGAGGAGTCCTCGGCAGACCTGATCACCAATGTGATGAGCTCTGCTGAAAAGATTGAAAAGCGCCAGGCTCAGCCGGCTGGCGGCAAGGGCGTGGGCTACGGTGGTTACTTCCGCTCCGGTCACGAGAAGGAGTGGGACGAGCTGCTGGCCTGGTTCCAGGCCAACAAGGGCTAAGTAGGAGGTTTTATGGCGATTTCCCAGGTAGAAACGCCTTTCGGCGTGCTTGGAATCGCCACCTCCGCTCGCGGGGTCGTCGAAGTCAATCTCTTAGGCCCCGTGCTTGACGACGACCCCAGCGCCGCCGACCCCGAAGCGCAAGCGGTGGCGGAACAGGCAGCGCGGCAGTTCCGCGAGTACTTTGCCGGGCAGCGCCGTGAGTTTGCGCTGCCGCTGGACTGCGACATATTCACCCAGGATTCTTTCCGCGCCCGTGCGCTGACCGCACTGCGCGATGTGCCGTATGGCCAGGTCGTAACTTACGGTGAGCTCGCTGAAATGGCCGGATCACCCCGTGCCGCCAGAGCTGCCGGCTCGGCCTGTGCCACCAATCCGCTGGGCATTCTGATTCCCTGTCACCGCGTGGTGCCCGCCAGTGGGGGAGCGGGGTCTTTCGGATCCTATGCCGGCGGCCGCGAAATGAAGCGCTGGCTGCTCGAACTCGAAGGTTGGCAAACAGTTATTCTTTAATGCATGACTTCGCATTCTCCGCGCGACCAGTTCGCCACCGAATTTGAGAACATCATCCGCAACCGCCGTGCCACGCGCGTCTATGCTGACGAACCGCTTGACGACGCTGACGTGCGCCGCCTCCTGGAGCTATCTCTGGAAGCTCCCAGCGCCTTTAACATTCAGTCTCGGGCTATCGTGCGCATCGAGGACCCTGAGGTGCGCCAGCAGGTAGTGGAAGCTGCCGGTGGTCAGAAGCAGGTTGCCAATGCGCCGCTGCTGCTCGCCTTCATTGGTGAGCCGACCGGCTGGAAGCGCGGTATTCCACGCCTGGTTGAGGCCAACAAGGCGACTGGCCTGTGGGACGAAGTTGCCGCTGCCGAGCGGGAAGCCTCGATGACCTCCTTCCATAAGGTCCGCGAGGAAAAGGGTCTCTCCCGCGAGTTCGCAATCCGCGACGCCATGATTGCCGCTTCTTTCGCTATGGTCACTGCCAGCGCCTTTGGTTGGGCTAGCTCCCCGATGACGGGCTTTAGTGAGCAGAAGGTCAAGGAAGCTATCGGTGCCGGTGACACCGATGTGGCGGTAGCGCTGTTGCTGGCCATCGGTGTCCCGGGTGAGTTCCCGGCTCACCCGGGCCGTTTCGAGTTCGAGCAGCGCGCCTACACCGACCGCTACGAGGCGTAGCAGCCCTAGCCCTACAGCGCGAGCGCTACCTCGACGGCCTGGCGGATGGCACGCTTAGCGTCCAGCTCAGCGGCCACGTCCGCGCCACCGATGATGGTGACATTGGAGTTATCGCCGGTGACGCTCTCGCGATCCTTGCCGCCCAGGCAGTCCAGATTGGATACCTGACCAGTACAGACAATCACGTTGTCAACTGCGATGACCTGTGGCTTTTCATCGATGGTGATGTGTAGGCCCTCGTCATCGATACGGTTGTAGGTGACGCCGGTGTACTGCTTGACACCGGCCTTCTTGATCTCCGCACGGTGAACCCAACCAGTGGTCTTGCCCAGGCCCTTACCGATGCGGGAGGTCTTGCGCTGCAGCAGGTGCACCTCGCGCTCAACCTCAAACTCCTCAGCTGCGCCAGAGACCGTGCCCGGCTTGGTCAGACCCGCGCGGAACTCCGCAGGGTCACCGACGCCCCAGGCGTCCTTCCAGGCTTCGATGGTCTGGTTCGGCTTGCGAGTGAGGTATTCACACACGTCCACACCGATACCGCCAGCACCGATGACGGCCACCTTGTTGCCGGCCTGCTTCGCACCCGAGAGCAGCTCGTCGTAACGAATGACCTTCTCGTGGTCGATACCGTCAATGCCCGGGATGCGCGGGGTGACACCCGTGGCCACAATCACGTGGTCAAACTTGGTCTTGAGCTCGTCGACGTCGGCACGCGTGCTCAGGTGAACTGGAACTTCGAGTACCTCCAGACGGCGGGAGAAGTACTTCAGCGTCTCGCCGTAGTCCTCCTTGCCCGGAATCTTTGCGGCGAGGTTGAACTGGCCACCAATCTGGTCGGCGGCCTCGAAAATCTCCGGGTGGTGGCCGCGCTGAGCTGCGGCTTCCGCGAAAGCGAGTCCAGCCACACCAGCGCCGATGACGGCGACGTGCTTGGCCTTGTCCTTCGACACCGGCACGGATACCAACTCGGTTTCGTAAGCAGCCTTCGGGTTGACCAAACAGGTGGAGCGCTTGGCCGCGAAGGTGTGGTCCAAGCAGGCCTGGTTACAGGCGATGCAGGTGTTGATCTGGTCAGCTCGACCATCGCCCGCCTTGATGGCGAAGTCCGGGTCAGCCAGCAGTGGGCGGGCCATGGAAATCAGGTCCGCATCGCCGTCAGCGAGGATCTTCTCCGCAATCTCGGGACGATTGATTCGGTTGGAGGCTGCCACCGGGACGTCGACAAGCGAACGGAGACGACCAGTCAGATCCGTGAATGCGGCGCGCGGCACGGACGTAACGATGGTGGGGACGCGTGCTTCGTGCCAGCCGATACCGGTGTTGAAGACATCGACGCCAGCCTCGACCAGACGCTGCGCGAGTTCAGTGGTCTCGGACCAGGTCTGGCCGTCTTCCACCAGGTCAAGCAGCGAAATGCGGTACTGCAGCAGGAAGTCCTCGCCCACCTCGGCGCGAATGCGACGGACAATTTCGATGGGCAGGCGCATGCGAGCCTCGGCGCTGCCACCCCAGTTGTCCGAGCGGTGGTTGGTGCGCTCGGCCAGGAACTGGTTGAGCAGGTAACCCTCGGAACCCATAACCTCGATGCCGTCGTAACCGGCACGTTTCGCGAGCTTCGCGGCGCGGACGTAGGCGCCAATGGTGCGCGAGACATCAAAGCCGGTGAGGCGGTGAGCCTTAAACGGGCTAATCGGCGACTGACCGGTATTGGCGGAGCGAGCCAGCGGGCTGTAGCTGTAACGACCGGCGTGCAGCACCTGCAGCACGATGTGGCTGCCGTGGGAGTGCACGAGGTCAGTAACGCGGCGGTGATTGTCCGCCATGCGCTTCGACGCCATCATCGAACCGGCCGGAGTCAGCCAACCTTCGATGTTGGGAGCATAACCGCCGGTGACGATGAGCCCCACGCCACCTTCGGCGCGTCGACCAAGGTAGGCAGCCAGCTTGGGGATATCACGGGTGCGATCTTCCAGGCCGGAGTGCATTGAGCCCATGATGATGCGATTGCGCAGAGTTAGAGGACCGACGTCGAGAGGGGAGAGAAGATGTGGGAAGTGAGGCTGGTCAGACATGCAACCAGTATCGCGGTTTTAGCGGCTGTGTATGAGGTGAATCGGAAAAATTCCGGCACAGTTTTATATACGTTTCACGTGGAACATCAGGTGTAAAGCACGCGCAGTCTTCGGCGCAGGAGGGTGTCGTATGACTACAGTCGGGAATATTAGTAGACGCATGTAGCAAGGAGTTGAGCCCCCATGACCTCTGAAACTTCAACTAATGGCAAGAAAGTAGCTGTAGTTACCGGTGCTTCTTCCGGTATTGGTGCAGCCACTGCCAAGCAGTTCGCAGCTGAAGGTTTCCGCGTTGTGCTGGGAGCCCGCCGCGAGGACAAGCTGGAGGCTGTCGCGGAGGAGATTCGCGCTGCCGGTGGTGAAGCGACGGTCTACAAGGTTGACGTCACCTCTGACGCCGATGTGGCGGCGCTGGCTAAGGCCGAACCGCGCGTCGACGTGCTGGTTAACAACGCCGGTGGCGCCTGGGGCATGGAATCGGTTGAAGGCGCTGTCGAGGAAAAGTGGCGCTGGATGTACGAGGTCAACGTGCTGGGCACCCTGCGCGTCACCCGCGCGCTGCTGCCCGCATTGAAGTCCACTAGCGGCATTGTGCTCACCGTCGGCTCGATTGCCGGCCGTCAGGTCTACACCGGCGGCGCCGGTTACAACGCAGCCAAGCACGCTGAGCGCGCGCTGGTGGAAGTCCTGCGTCAAGAGGTTGCTGCCGATGGCGTGCGCGTCACCGAAATCGATCCGGGGCGCGTCCACACCGACTTCTCACTCGTGCGTTTCGACGGCGACGAGACCAAGGCCGCAGCGGTCTACGATGGCGTTGAGTCGCTGACCGCCGATGATGTTGCCGACATCATTGTGTTCGCGGCCACCCGTCCGAAGCGCGTCAACATTGACTTCCTGCAGGTGACCCCCATCGACCAGGTGGGCGGCGCGAAGCCGAAGAAGTAAACCGACTACATAGAGGAGCCGTACATGAGCATCGATATTGCCGCTGACACCAAGATTGCCCTGGTCACGGGTGCAAGCCGTGGTATTGGCCTGGCGGTCGCCAAGGATCTCTCCCGTGACCACCATGTCATTGTGGGCGCTACCAGTGCTGAGTCTGCCGAGAAGGTGGCGTCGCAGTTGCCGTCGGCAAGCGTATTCGTTGCTGATCTGGGTGATACCGACGCCGTAAACGCGGAAGTGGCAAAGCTGTTGGAGGCGCTCGGTGGGCGCGGGCTGGATGTGCTCGTGCACTCGGCGGGCGTGTACGTCGATGGGGACGTGGCGGAGGTTTCGCGTGCGGACTGGTCGCGAATTATGGACATCAACGTCGTCGCCGTCGCCGACCTGACACGCCAGCTGCTGCCAGCGCTGCGCAAGGCGGAGGGCACGCTGGTAACCATCAACTCGGGCTCGGGATTCCGCGCTTCAGCTGGTACTTCACCGTATGCAGCGTCGAAGTTCGCGCTGCGGGCCTTCACCGATGCGCTGCGCGAGGAAGAGCGGGGCGCGGTACGAGTCAGCTCCGTGCACCCTGGGCGCGTCGATACCGATATGCAGGTTCAGCTGCAGTCGAATTGGCACCGCGATGATGCGGATTGGCGTTACGACGGAACGAAGTTCATGCGGCCTGAATCGATCGCAGCCGCAGTACGTCTGGCCGTTGATACCGGAGCGGATGCCAACGTGGATGAAATCCAGGTGCGCCCGCGCGGATAGCCGTGTAAAAGGTAGCGAAGATAAGCAAAAAGTGTGCCCACCAGGCGGATAGCCGGTGGGCACACTTTCGTGTGCAGGCTTCTTACTGAGCGTCCAGGTTCAGGCGCTCGTGCATTGCTTTGACCTCGCGCGGGACAACCTTGCCGATGGCGTTGCGCGGCAGGGAGTCGACGAAGAAGACGCGGTCCGGAGTGGAGTGCTCGGCCAGAGTTTCGCGGACGTACTCGCGCAGCATGTCCTCGGTGAGGTTCTTGCCGGCCTCATTGTCCTCGCGGACAACGTAGAGGAACAGGTCAGCGAAAATCTCGTCGTTTTCGTTGCTGCCGTGGCAGAAGACATCGGCGATGCCCGGCACCGGGCCCAGAATTTCTTCGACCTCGCGTGGGAAGACGTTCTCGCCGCCCTTGATCACCATGTCGTCGGAGCGACCACAGATGTACAGGTAGCCGTCCTGGTCGATACGGCCGAGGTCACCAATCTGGAACAGGCCATCGACGGTGGTGAACTTGTCCTTCTTGTTCAGGTAACCGATGAAGGAGAGCTCCTGAGCGGTGTGGATCATGCCAACCTCACCCGGCTCGACTTCCTTGCCGTCGTCACCCAGGATGCGAACCTTGGCGCCAATTGCCGGGCGACCTGCGGAGTCCGGGCGAGCTGCGAGGTCCGCGCCGGATGCGATGGAGCACAGGCCGGCCTCGGTGGAGCCGTAGAAGTTACAAATAACCGGACCGAAGCGGTGAGTCAGCGCGGAGACGAGCCAGCCCGGGATGGCGTTACCAGAGGAGACGATGAAGCGGAACGGGCCAATCTTGCGGTTCGGCTCCTCATCCAGAACGTCCTTGATCTGGCGCAGGAAGAAGGCCGCGGAAATCATGCCGTTACAGCCGTACTGCTCACACTGGTCAACAGCCTTCTTCGGGTCGAAGACACGCATGGTGACAATGGTGGAGCCGGTAGCCATGCCAATCAGCACATTTGCCCAGCCCCAGGCGTGGAACATGGATGCGGACTGGTGAATGACCATGTTGCGGCGCCACGGAATACGATCGGCGATTGCACCCACAGTTGCCGGTGTCTTCGGCTCATTGCGCAGGACACCCTTCGGGATGCCGGTGGTGCCGGAGGACATGATGATGATGCGTCCCTGCTCCGGCTTCGGATCTAGCTTGGCGTTCGATGTACGACCTTCTTCAATGAGGTCTTCCATGAACACGAAGTTCTTGCCCGCGTTCTTGCGGGTCTCCGGCTTGGTCACGGAGGTAATAACGACGGTGACATCGTCGAGGTCTTCTGGCAGGTTGCCCAGGAACTCGTCATCGACGAACAGGAACTTGGCCTTATTCTGGTCAACGACACCGCGAATCTGAGTCGGGCCGGAGCCGATGTTCATCAGCATAATTTCGGAGCCGATGAATCCCTTGATGGCCATCGGCAGGATGATGCCGCGGCCGTTGCGTGCGATAACGCCGAAGCTGGACTTCTGGGTCATGCCACGGTCCATCAAGGCGCGAGCCAGGGCGTGGGCGTTGTCAAGCAGCTGAGAATAGGTGAGTTCACCGTCATCGTCGACAAGGGCGAGGCGATCCGGGTAGCGCAGCGCACTCATGGAAATCAGGCTGGCGACGGAGAACTTCAGGCGACGCAGGTAATCGAGAATCTTCGGCGCCGTCTTCGGAGTCATGTACAGGGCACCAGTACGCAGGAGTGGTGGAATCGACTGGGCAAAAGCCTTGATTTGGAGCCCAAGTGGTACTTCCGGAGCCTTCATTTCAGCTGCCATGGGTGAGAATCCTCCAAGATGATGGACAAGCGATTAATAGCGCCAAGCGACTCTTTAGTCACACTGACACCATCAGTCACGGTAGTGCGATTTTGTAACAACCAGACTTTAACAAACCTGTGCCGCGTCAAAAAGTAGTTTCCACGAAGAAAAGTAAAAAATACGCAGTCGGCGTGCGCAATGCTTTACGACGGATACCTTTTCGCGTACGGGCTCGAGGATACAGTGTTATCAAACAGTTATAAACCGACAGGAAGCAGTGAATATAACGAAAGGATAACACTGCGGTAACGAATTCAATTCTGATATTGACGTATATAACTCTATGAACCCAGGGTTTTCGGTTGGTTTGTTTGACGGGGCGGGCAGTAGCTGAATGGCGGTCGCCCCCAGAAATTAGGGGGCTAGGAATCTTCTGAAAAATAGAAATGTTCGAGACTAGGAGGGGCGGAGGTTGCGAGTGCGTAGCTGAATAGGTGGCATATTCGCTGGCTTGAGCCTCGGTGTGCGGCATCGGTGAGCGTCGGAGGAAGTTGCCCTAATTCAGGGTTAGGGCGGCAAGTGTGGGCTCATCCTCTGGTGTGCAGGTAGAGAGCCAACGGTCGATGGCATCGTACTCCGCCTGTGTGAGCCACAGGTGGTATTTCTGTTTTACTGCCACCTGGCGAGCGACATACTGGCAGCGAAATGGCTTATTGGCGGGTACCCAGGATGCGGCATCGCTATCCCGCTTCTGTTGATTGGCGGGGCCATCGACGGCCAAGAGGTTGAGGGGGTCATTGGCAAAGTCCTGCCGAACCTCGGGCGGGAGTTGCTGTGCCCCCTTTTGCCAGGCGTCGCTTAAGGCTACGACATGGTCGATTTGAACGGCAGAAGAGGTATCGCGGCCACGCTGGAACTCAATCATCGTGCCGGTATAGGGATCCAGTAATTGCCCTGAAAGCACGACGCAATCGTGGCTATTTGGTTTGTACTCCTTATTAATAAGGTCACGATTCAAAATATCGTTTCGCGTGTCACATCCGTTGTGCCCAAACTCGGCAGAGACGTCGTCGCTCCAACGTTGCCCGAACTCATCGCGCGCATAGCCGGTTTTCGGTGCGCGCCCTTTTACCTCCAGCTGGTTGAGGGCGCTACGGATGCCGTCGATAGGCGATGTGCCGGGCGCTGGGGTGTCCGGGGCGTCGGGCGCTTCAGGAATCTCGGGCGCGGGTTCCTCTGGCTCGGGCGTAAATGCGGGTGCCGGTGCCGGGCTGTATGACTGGCTCTCTGGAGTGGGGGCTGTGGGAGCCGTGCAGCCGCTGAGGATTGTCGCTGCGCCGATAAGGAGGGCGAGGCCCTGCAGTGGCGAGCGGAAACGACGGTTGACGAGCATGGAGCTAACCATAGCGGTGGGAGCGGATTGGGTATGGAGGGAGGTTTGCTAAAGAATCGAACAATTGTGCGTAGTTAGCGGGGGTGGTAGCTCGATTAGGGGGTTATGGCGTTAAAGCGGGTAGTAAAAGCCCGGTTTTAGTCGAACGGGAAGGGTGTTCTAGCTCCTTCGGGGGTGGGTAAATATAGCTAATTCCCTAAATACGTATTGCAATACGCCTAGATGAAAGTGCATTGTTAAAACAGTTGGAAATATAGATAACCCGTGTCCCCCAATTGGCACATTGCACCTATAAGGGGAAAACAGCCATGACAGCTAAGACAGCCATGACTCTGACCGAAACAGCGGCCACATTGCCTCGTGGTCCTCAGAGGGAAGGTCTCTACCACCCGTCGAACGAACACGATGCGTGTGGCGTGGCCTTTGTCGCCGACATTTACGGTCGCCAGACCCATGACATTGTGGAAAAGGGCATTCAGGCACTGGTCAACCTCGACCACCGCGGGGCCGCTGGTGCCGAGAAGACCACTGGCGACGGTGCCGGCATTCTCATTCAGGTGCCGGATGCCTACTACCGCGCTGAGCTGAGTAAAGAAGGCGTCATTTTGCCACCGGCTGGCACCTACGCCACCGGTATTGCGTTCCTGCCGCAGTCGCGCATGGCCACCCTCGATGCCATCCGGGCTATTGAGGACATCTGCGCCGAAGAGGGCATCGAGATTTTGGCATGGCGCGATGTGCCGATTAACGCTGACGGGCTTGGCCAGATGGCCCGCCAGGCTATGCCGGTGCTGCGTCAGCTCTTCGTTACCGCGAAGAACTACGAGGGGCGCCAGCTCAGCGATATTGATCTCGACCGCAAGATGTTCTTCCTGCGTAAACGCTGCGAGCGCGAGCTGGGTGAACAGGGCGCCGGCGAGGGCTCTGGTGGTGACACCGTGTACTTCCCGTCGCTGTCCAGTCGCACGATCGTCTACAAGGGCATGCTGACTACACCGCAGCTGAAGGATTTTTACCTTGACCTGCAACAGAAAGAAGTCACTTCCGCGCTTGCCATCGTGCACTCGCGCTTTTCCACGAACACTTTCCCGTCCTGGCCACTGGCACACCCGTACCGCTACGTCGCTCACAATGGCGAAATCAACACCGTGCGCGGCAACGAGAACTGGATGCGCGCCCGCGAGTCGCTGATTCGCTCTGGCAAGCTGGGCAATATCGACCGCGCACTGCCGGTGTGCGATCCCAACGGTTCTGACACTGCGCGTTTCGACGAGGCCCTGGAGCTACTGCATCTCGGTGGTCGTAGTCTCCCGCATGCGGTCATGATGATGGTTCCGCAGGCCTGGGAGCACGACGATAACCTCAGCCCGCAGGTTCGCGCGTTCTACGAGTACCATGCCTGCCTGATGGAGCCGTGGGACGGCCCCGCCGCCATCTGCTTTACCGACGGCCAGGTCATCGGTGCCACCCTGGATCGCAATGGCCTGCGCCCGGGGCGCATCTGGGTGACCGACGAGGGCCTGGTGGTGATGGCCTCCGAAGCTGGTGTCTTGGATATCCCGCCGGAGCACATTGTGCAGCGCACGCGCGTACAGCCGGGGCGTATGTTCCTGGTGGACATGAAGGCCGGCCGCATTATTGAGGACAAGGAGATTAAGTCCACGCTGGCCGCCACTGGGCCCTACGAGGAATGGATCAAAGAGGGCCTGGTCGACATCGCCGATTTGCCACGAGAGCGCTACCAGTACATGCCGCATGCCCGCGCGGTGTTGCGACAGCGCGTCTTCGGCATCACCGAAGAAGACGTTGACCTAATCATCCGCCCGATGGCACTCACCGGCGCGGAGGGCCTGGGTTCGATGGGCTCGGACACGCCGATTGCAGCACTGTCCAACCGCCCTCGCATGCTGTTCGACTTCTTCTCGCAGCGGTTTGCACAGGTGACCAATCCGCCGTTGGACTCGCTGCGCGAAAAGTCCATCACCAGCATGAATACGTTGCTGGGCGCAGAGACCAACATCCTGGAGCCCACTGCCGATGCCGCCCGTCGCATCCGGCTTGAGCATCCAATCCTGGACAACCACGACTTTGTCACCCTGTGCCAGGCAGGCAAGAACGAGGAGTATTCCGAGTTCCGTGCCGAGGTCATCTCCGGCCTGTACCCGGTCGCCCGCGGTGGCCGCGGCCTGCGCAACGCTATCCGTCGTGTCCGCCGTGAGGTCTCTGAGGCCATCGACCGTGGTGCCCGACTGATTGTGCTGTCTGACCGCGAGTCCAATGAGCGCTTTGCCCCCATCCCGTCGCTGCTGCTGACCTCTGCGGTCCACCACCACCTGGTGGAGGAGCGCACTCGCACGCGCGCCAGCCTCATCATTGAGGCTGGCGACGCCCGCGAGGTGCACCACATGGCCATGCTGCTGGGCTTTGGTGCCGATGCCATTAATCCGTACATGGCTTTCGAAACCATCGATGAGCTGCGCATGAAGGATCAGCTTGGTGATCTGACGCTGGATCAGGCCTGCTCGAACTACTGTAAGGCCGCCTCCAAGGGCGTGTTGAAGGTCATGTCCAAGATGGGTATCGCCTCACTGCAGTCCTACCGTGGCGCACAGCTGGCCGACACCGTCGGTCTGTCGCAGGAGTTCCTGGACGAGTACTTCACCGGCGCTGTTTCTCCGCTGGAGGGTATCGGTCTCGACGAGGTCGCAGAAGACGTTGCAGCTCGTCACCGCAGCGCATTCCTGCCGCGTCCGGAAGAGCAAGCACACCGCGAGCTGGATCTCGGCGGCGAGTACAAGTGGCGTCGCGAAGGCGAGTACCACCTATTCAACCCGGAGACCATCTACACGCTGCAGCATGCGACCCGCACTGGTCAGTACGCGGTCTTCCGCGACTACACCAACAAGGTCGATGAGCAGACCAAGCAGCTGGCAACTCTGCGCGGCATGCTCGAGTTCGCCTCGGACCGCGAGCCGATCGACATTGAAGAGGTTGAACCGGTCTCCAGCATCGTCAAGCGTTTCTCCACCGGCGCGATGAGCTACGGCTCCATCTCTGCGGAGGCACATGAGACGCTGGCCATCGCTATGAATCGCCTGGGTGCGATGTCCAATTCCGGCGAGGGCGGCGAAGATCCAGACCGTTTCGAAATGGAGGCCAACGGCGATTGGAAACGCTCTGCCATCAAGCAGGTAGCGTCGGGCCGCTTCGGTGTGACCAGCCACTACCTGTCCAACTGCACCGACATCCAGATTAAGATGGCCCAGGGTGCAAAGCCCGGCGAAGGCGGCCAGTTGCCACCGAACAAGGTCTACCCGTGGATTGCGGAAGTGCGCATCACCACCCCGGGCGTGGGTCTGATCTCGCCACCACCGCATCACGACATCTACTCGATTGAGGATTTGGCGCAGCTCATTTACGACCTCAAGAACGCCAACCCGCGCGCCCGCATTCACGTGAAGCTCGTCTCCGAGCAGGGTGTGGGTACTGTCGCCGCTGGTGTGTCGAAGGCGCATGCCGACGTTGTGCTGATCTCCGGCCACGATGGCGGCACTGGTGCCTCGCCGCTGACCAGCCTCAAGCACGCGGGCGGTCCGTGGGAGCTGGGGCTCGCTGAAACCCAGCAGACCCTGATGCTCAACGGGTTGCGCGACCGCATCCGCGTGCAGTGCGATGGCCAGCTCAAGACCGGTCGCGATGTCGTGGTCGCGATGCTGTTGGGCGCTGAGGAGTTTGGTTTTGCTACCGCTCCGCTGGTGGTTGAGGGCTGCGTCATGATGCGCGTCTGCCACCTGGACACCTGCCCAGTCGGTATTGCCACCCAGAATCCGACGTTGCGGAGCAAGTTCACCGGCCGTGCCGAGCACGTGGTCAACTTCTTCACCTTCATCGCCCAGCAGGTCCGTGAATACCTCGCTGAGCTGGGTTTCCGCACCATCGATGAAGCGGTCGGACATGCCGAGTGCCTGCGTCCGCGCAAGAATCTGGGCAACCTTCCGCGCGTCGCAAAGCTTGACCTAGAGCGAATCCTGCACGTTGCCGAGAGCCCCTTCTTTGTGGATCAGGATTCCTACTGCACGAAGGCGCAGGACCACGGCCTCGAGGGGGCGTTGGACGAGCGCCTCATCGACGAAGCGCAGCCCGCGCTGCGTACGGCGCGTGCGAACGGGTTGGCGCCGACGCCAGTGGCGCTGCACCACGCCATCAGCAATGTGAACCGTTCCGTGGGCACGCGCCTCGGGTACGAAGTCACCAAGGTCGCAGGTAAGCAGGGGCTTGCCGACGACTCTATCGTCGTCAACCTGCTCGGTTCTGCCGGTAACTCGCTGGGCGCGTTCCTGCCAGCCGGTGTGACTATCAAGCTGGAGGGCGATGCCAACGACTTCGTCGGCAAGGGCCTATGCGGCGGCAAGATTGTGGTCCGACCTTCACGTTCGGCCCCGCCAACCGCGGATGTGGCTACCGACACGATTGCCGGCAACGTCATTGGTTTCGGTGCCACTAGCGGTGAAATCTTCGTCCGCGGCACCGTCGGCGAGCGCTTCTGCGTGCGTAACTCCGGTGCCACGGCCGTGGTCGAGGGCATCGGTAACCACGGTTGCGAGTACATGACCGGTGGCCGCGTCGTAGTGGCGGGCCCGGTCGGTCACAACTTCGGCGCCGGTATGAGTGGCGGTATCGCCTACCTGCTGGATAACGAGGCGACGCGAGCGAACATCAACACCGAGTTGGTCGACATCGTGCCGCTCGACGATGAGGACATCAGCTGGCTGGAGGCAACGCTGTCGAAGCACCGCAAGCTCACGGGTTCTAAGACTCGGTTCCCGGCTGCACAGTTCATCAAAATTATGCCGCGTGATTACGCCCGAATTCTCGACGTAGTCGCGAAGGCAAAGGACAACGACGCTGACATCAACGAGGCAATCATGGAGGCAGTAAGCAATGGCTGATCCGAAGGGTTTCATGAAGTTCCAACGCGAAGAGCCTGCTCATCGCCCGGTTCCGCTGCGTCTGATGGACTGGAAAGAAGTCTATGAGGAGGCTAGTCAGGAGCACCTGCAACAGCAGGCGACCCGCTGTATGGACTGCGGCGTGCCGTTTTGTCACTCGGCCTGCCCTCTGGGCAACATCATTCCGGAGTGGAATGACCTGGTTCGTCAGAACCGCTGGCACGAGGCTTTCGAGCGCTTGCACGCCACCAATAACTTTCCCGAGTGGACCGGTCGCCTGTGTCCGGCTCCGTGCGAGGGCGGTTGTGTGCTCGGCATCAACGACGATGCGGTGACCATTAAGAATATTGAGCTGGCCATCGTTGAACGCGGCTTCGATGAGGGCTGGGTGCAGCCGATTGTGCCGACTTTCGACACCGGCCAACACATTGCTGTCATCGGCTCCGGGCCGGCGGGCCTTGCTGCAGCACAGCAGCTCACTCGCGCCGGGCATGATGTCACGGTCTTCGAGCGTGACGACAAGATCGGTGGTCTGATGCGCTACGGCGTTCCGGACTACAAGATGGAGCAGCGCTTCCTCGACCGTCGCCTTGAGCAGATGGAGATTGAGGGTACTGAGTTCCGCACCTACATCTCACCGACAGCCGCTGACCTGGCCGACTTCGATGCAGTGGTCCTAGCTACCGGCGCCTCGCTGGCTCGTGACCTGCCCGTCGATGGCCGTGACCTCGAGGGCATTCACCAGGCTATGGAGTACCTGCCGGGTGCCAACCGCGTTGCCGTAGGCGAGCTCGACAGCCCGCCAATTGATGCCAAGGGCAAGAAGGTTGTCGTCATTGGCGGTGGCGACACCGGTATTGACTGCTTTGGTACCGCGCTGCGTCAAGGTGCTGCGTCCGTCACGCAGTTCGATATCCGTCCGCGGGCTCCGAAGTCCCGTGCGGCGTCGACTCCGTGGCCGATGTACCCGCTGGTCTGGCGCGTGGCGACTGCCCACGAAGAAGGTGAGTACACCATCACCGGTTCCGAGCCGCCAGAGGTTACCGAGGCGCTCGGCCTTAACGCTCGCGTCACCGGTGAGACGCTGGGCAAGCGCGTCTTCAACGTCAACACCGTCTCCTTCCACGGCGAGGACGGTCACGTGACCGGTCTGTCCGCCAACGAGGTCGAGGTCATCGATGGGAAGCGCGTGCCCATGGAGGACACGGATTTCGAGCTCGATGCCGACCTAGTTCTCATTGCTCTGGGCTTCTCCGGTCCGGAGCGCGGGGGCCTGCCGCATGAGCTGGGTATTCAGTTCAACGATCGCGGTGTGATGATGCGTGACGACGACTACCTTGCCGTGCGCAGCGACATCGAGCAGAACTTCGACGGTCCGGTGTTCGTGGCCGGTGACAATGGCCGCGGTGCCAGTTTGATTGTGTGGGCTATCGCCGAAGGCCGCGCCTGCGCCGAGGCTGTGGACCAGTACCTGATGGGCGAGTCCAACCTGCCTCGCGCGGTGGAGCCAGAAGACGCTCCAATTAAGTTGTAAACCCTGGTTTAGTTCACCACTATGTTGCCGCGTGCCCCCATTTCGGCATGCACCATCTGGTGGTCAACAAAGTGGTACGTGCCTGGCTCCGGGAATTCGGCCTCAACATAACCACCCTGCGCGGCACCGAGGTCAAGGGCTTGGGCGCCGCCCACGCCGTCGTCAAGCAAAAGTGTTCCCTCTTTGTACACGCGATGGAACTGCGTGCCGACGATGTGGAAGCTCGTGCCTTTGTTGGGGCCTGCGGCCAGTAACCAGAAACGTACCGTCTCACCTGCGCGAATACGAATCGGGTGGGTGAGATACTGGTCGGGGTAGCCGTTGAACTTGTAGATATCGGGGTCCTCGGCCATGGTCTTGTCGGCATCGGGGCCGTCCTCGCCCCAGTAACTTTCCGACTGCACCAGAAGAACTTCGTGGTCGACTTCGGTGAGATTCGGTGGGTCGATAATGACAGCACCGTGCATGCCGGCAGCGATGTGCATGGACATGGGCATGGTTGCGCAGTGGTACATCCAGATACCCGCCCGGTCGGCACGGAAGCGGTACTCAAGCTGTTCACCAGGGGCAATGTCGCGCATAGGTTCATCCGGTGCAACGATGCCCGCGTGGAAGTCGATGGAGTGACTCATCGTGCCATCGTTAATGAGCGTGACGACGAACTCGTCGCCCACCTTGCCGCGCAGGGTTGGCCCCAGCGGTTTGCCGTTGAATACCCAATGCTGCTGCTCGACTCCAGGGGCAGCGTAGCCGGTGAACTCGCTGGCTCTCAGGGTGACGTGGTGAACCGTGGCGTCCTCGGCGGGTTCTAATAGCGGGTTGATGGTGGGGGAATCCGGGCCGGGTTGCTCGCCGACATTCCCGAGCGCACCGGGAGTGGCATGGTCAGCGTGGTTGCCACCTCCGGTGTGGTGTGAATGATCAGTGCTACCTGTATTGACTGTGAGGGTCATGCCCATCTGTCGGTGACCAGCAATGGTGCACCAGCCGTCAATGTCACCGGGAACAACCGGCACTTCAATGGTGGCGGAGTTGCCAGGGGCGACACGTCCGGTGTCCTCGCCGGTGGCCAAGCGCAGATCGTGGACCTGGGAATCAGCGTTGACCATGGTGATGACCAGTCGGTCGCCGGGGTTTGCCTCTATAACGTTCGGGGTATAGGTCATATCGTTGGCGGTAACCGTGACCTCGACGGTTTCTCCGGTGGGCGCAACATCGCTGGTGGTTTTAATGCTTCCCGTACCGCCACCGCTCAGCGCAACACCAATAGTCACTACCAGGCCCAATACAGCCAGAGCGGCGGTAGTTTGAGCACCGAGTCGACGTGCAGTTGCGTGCAGTTCGACCGGCTTCGGCGTTGCTTCTTTGTTGGCCCGTGCCTTCTGACTTTCTTTCAGCGCACCAATCTGAGCCTTCGCGGCACGGCCGACAAGTGGCAGATAGGACACCAAGGCAAGGGAGACCATTGCGGAGACCGCTACTTTGGTCCAGGACGGCAGCGGCATTAGCCACAGTGCCAGACCAATATTGATGGTCGACCAGCGGAATGCTCCCGCGCGGTCAAGTTCCTTCATACCGGCGGAGACTGGACCAGCACCTCCGCCGATGGTAGCGGGCAAGAGTTGGCTCATCATGCCGATAAGCAATTGTGCGCCGAAACCGATTACCAGCGGCAGCGTAAGGGATGAGATTACGAAGCTGCCGTCAAGCGCCTTGACTGTGGCAACTGTGAGTGTGCCGATCAGCCAGACGGCCGCAGCCGCAACAGACAGCGCCGGGTAGCTGAGGCGGTCGCGGGGGTCTTTAGCGACAGTCATGACGTTGTGCGCCCACGGAATGGCGGCTATGACCCAGCCGATAGTGATGATGCCAAGGCCGACGGAGGCGAACCAGTTGAAGCTGGTCAGTGCACCGATTGTGGTAGTCGCGATACCTATGAGCTGTACTACTAGTGCCAGCTTCGGGCGGGAATGCGGCGACATCTGGGTTCGCCACAGCGCTGGGAACATGGTGATGAGCGTGCCGCAGGCCGCGAGCCCGAGGAAGCCAATGAGGTTGATGGCTTCATGTGCCAGTAGGAGGTCGTCGTGAAGCGCTTCGCCCTTCGGAGATGCGAGGATGGCGCCGAGCGCGGCGCCGATCGGCAGTAGGCATGCCGACGCGACGTAGTACGCAACGGAGATGGCGAATGGTCGATTGCGCTTCGCTACCAGGTCGCGTCCGAGGGAAATCGCATGCCATGCGACGGCGACGCCGACGACCGCCGCGCCGGCCGTGGTCACTGGCCACCAATCACCCAGCTTGCCGACGACCGTTGCGCCAACACCTACGTTGAGCAGGTAAATGTTTGCTAACTGAATGTGCCGATTGCCATCGGGCACATCGATTTTCAGTAGTTTCTCGGTGAAGTGGCGGCCCCAGATAAGGATGGAGTTGGTGACGGCGCCGAGAGTAAAGAGGTGCACCAACAGCCAGCGCCCATCGGAGACAAATGGGTGGACTAATGCGGCCACAATGATGGCAGCGAACCACCAGCGCACCGGCATACTGGCCTTGCGATGCCAGGACATGCGGTGACTCTTGCCAGGTTTAGAAGGTGGTTTGGTTGTGGGGGCTTGGGGTTCTGGTGTGGCGGGCGACGACATATATCAATAATACGCATACTAGTTGCGTATTTAATAGGGGTGCATGTAAGAGTGCTTTTATTTGGGCAGGTCTTCGCCGTTTTTGTAGGCCTGCCAGAACTGTGTGGTCTGCTGTGTCCAGACCGCATTGACACCATCGTCGGCAGGGCCTGTCGGTAGTGTCGCGGTGGACACCGGTGTGGACGCGGCGCGCTGCATCAGGCTGCGGACATCATTCAGACTGACAGTAGTGGCCGTTCCATTAGTTAGGGCGGTGAGGAGGGCAGTGAACTCCTTCATGGAGTTCACGGAGCCGCTGCTGTCAATGATTCCTTCGCTGCGGTAGTAATCCAGTAGCGCTCCCAGAATTTCCTGCTGGTGGTTGATGCGCGAGAGGTCACTGCCACCCGTTTCGGTCTTGCGAGCGCGAAGCTGTGTGACCACACCTTGGCCGGAAAAGTGCTGCTCACCTTTGCCTTCGCGGACGATGCGACCGCCGTCATCGACGGGGAGGTCTGCGCCGCCGAGGCTATCGATGATGCCGGTGACACCGTTGAAAGTGGTGGCGATGGTGTCATCGATGGGAATCCCAGCTTCTTCAGTAATCGCCATGGCTGCGCAGTCCATGCCCGCTTGGGCTGATCCGCGGTCATCGACATCGGCGACGGATCCGTAGGCGAATGCGGAGTTCAGTTTGTCCTTTTTGCCGGAGTGCTCGGTGGCGTGAGAACCAGCGCAGTCGGGTAAATCTACCAGGGAATCTCGCGGCACAGAGACAATGTCAATCCACTCCGGATCGTGACGCATACGCATGAGCATGATGACATCTGAGCGGTGTCCCACCATGGATGAGTCTTGACTATCGACACCAAGGATGAGCAGTGTCTCTTGGTGCGTGGCCGATGTGTCGGCGACGTTCTGTGTCTGACTCATCCGGTTTTGAATCAGCATCAGGGTAGCAAGCAACAGCGCCATCACCGTTAGAACTGAAACGGCAGTAATCAGTGCAGCAAGGAAGGGCTTTCGGATGATGAAAGCGCGTGCCCGACGCGTTGATGATGTGCTCACGGGGGAAGTGTAACCCTTTTGTCAAAAACGATTGTTTGAGTATTCACGCAAATACTTCCTTGAATAAGCATCTCAATAAAGAGGTGATTTTGCATTAATTGCAATCGTCAGGAAGTGGTTACGTTAGAAGTTAGTTTGTACAGCTAGTTATATGAATGTAAACAGATTGAAGCTTCGGTAAATAGTTGGTGAAACATTGTTTTACCAGGGAGAATGATGGGTGGAAAGGGTGGCTTTTTGGCTACCCGAACGATGGGGTAGCCCTTTGGGGTAGGAGCTGTAAATGTAGTTTATATCGCATAGTATGCCAAGCCTGTGGAACGCATTGTGCGTTAGGAAATTTAACCAGCAGTAAAAGGCATAAGAATGTTTATCCGAGACTGGAAGCAGCTCGCCTGGTGTGTATTTGATGTACTCGCTTGGCTGGTTGCGCTGTCCGCCGCTAACGGAATCGTCCGCGGGGAATTGGTATCTTTCTCTGAGATATCAGGCACTAATTTTTTGGTTGTCGCCGTCGCCGTAGTCGTCATTGTCCTGCTAGGCCTGCTGCTCGGGGAGTACACTAACCCGCAACGCGTATGGCCCGGCAGTCGAACTGAAGATATTGTTCTGCTGACCATCAGCATGGGTGGCGCTACCGCAGCCACTGGTTTGGCTCAAATTCTGAAGACCGTCCCGGAAATTGCGTGGTACGTTCCGTTCGCCGGTGGGTGTGTCGCAACTTTGGCAAGTATCTATACCCGAACTCTCGCTCGCTGGATCACCAACAACTTTGGTTCCCGCCAGACGGATGATCGCTTGATTGTTCTCGGTGCAGGCCGTCGAGCCAAGTTTTTTATTAACAGCCTTACGGATTCCGGTATTTCCCGTGAGAACCGCTTCCACTTGGTTGGAATCGTCGATCCCGAAGAAAGCGGCGAGAACCATATTTCTCGTATCCATGGTCTCCGCGTGATTCGTGGCATTGATCAGCTGGGCGAAGTCGCATCGCGCACTTCGGCGGAGTCGGTCATTATTGCGACTGATGAGCCACTGTCCACTGAGTGCATCAACGTCCTCAACCACATTTGTGAGGAATCGTCCCTGCGCCTGCTCATTCTGCCGCCGGTGGAGGAGTACTCGCGCCACCGTGGCGCTGTCGCTACCTCGCAGGTGCGCGAAATTAACATCGCCGACCTCATTGGCCGTCAGCCCCTACACCTGGATGAATCCAAGGTCGCTTCGATAATCCGCGGTAAGAAGGTGCTGGTCACAGGCGCTGGCGGTTCTATCGGTTCCGAGATCTGCCGACAGGTTCACCGCTTTGAGCCGGCAGAACTTATCATGCTGGATCGCGATGAGGGCGGCTTGCATGCCACTCAGCTGTCGCTGACGGGTTCGGCGCTTCTCGACGGCTCCGATACCGTCTTGGCTGATATCCGTGACGCGGAAATGCTGACGCAGATCTTCACCGAGCGCAAGCCCGATGTTGTCTACCATGCTGCAGCTCTCAAGCACCTGCCGCTGCTGGAGAGCTACCCTGCAGAAGCAGTGCAAACCAATGTCATCGGAACCCAGAACGTCCTGGATGCAGCCGCTGCGGCCAATGTCTCAACCGTTATTAATATTTCCACGGACAAGGCTGCGAACCCAGCCTCGATTCTGGGTGAATCCAAGCGCGCCGCAGAACGTCTGACTGCGCACATGGGGCAAACTCACGAAGGTGTCTGGGCATCTGTCCGATTCGGTAACGTGTTTGGCTCGCGTGGCTCGGTCATTACGACTTTCCAGCGTCAGATTGAAGAGGGCGGCCCGGTTACGGTGACGCACCCTGACGTTCAGCGCTACTTCATGACCATTCCGGAGGCATCGCAGCTGGTGCTGCAGGCTACCGTTATTGCAGAGTCCGGTGAGACTCTGGTGCTGGAGATGGGTAAGCCGGTCAAGATTGCTGAGCTGGCGGAGAACCTTATCAGGCTCCATGACGCAGACGTAGAGATTGTCTACACGGGTCTTCGCGAAGGTGAGAAGATCTCCGAGGACTTGGTTGATGACCGCGAGGTTCCCAAGATTGGTGATCGTCATCCGCTGATCACTGAGGTACGTGTTGAGCCGGAACGGCTGAATTCGCGGATTCTCCAGTGCACACATAATCACGATGCTTCACGTCGTTGGCTTGCAGAGCTCGGTGGGGCGCAAAGCAGTATTGCGGCGTATCCCGCTGATGCACAATCACTTGCAACCGCTAGCTCGAAAGCAAAATAGTTAGGATGACTCCCCACCGTGACAACCACCAGCTCCTCTAACTCCGGGCAGCTGGCGCAAAGAGTTCGAACAGTTGCGACGATTTCGGCAGCTTCAGCGCTCGCCGCAGTCGTCGCCTTTGTGGTCAGTATTCTTTCCGCGCGAGTGCTGGGGCCCGCCGGTCGAGGCGAGGTCGCTACCGTTTTGCAGTTCGCCTATATTGTGGCGCCCTTCGTCGGCTTTGGGGCCGATCGGCTTTTGCTGCGCCGCGATGATTACGACCACGGTCTCATTCCGAGTGGTTTCGCCATGACTGTGGTCGCTCTGATTGCCTGTGCCATCGCAGGTGTCGTCTACGGACCGTGGACGGCAATGGCCGGCATTGTCGCCTTGGTTACCGTGTCATTTTCCATGGTTCGTGCGATGGCTATCAGCCGCCATCGAGTGTCTTTCTTCGTCGCAGTATTCGTCTGTTTCCAGGGCTCAGTGCTGCTGATTAGCACTGCGCTGTATTTCGCTGGAGTCGAGGACTGGCGCTGGTGGGCTGCGGCCTACATCTTCCCGGCGCTGCCCCTGGCAATCTGGTCGCTGGCGAAGTCACGCGAGCATACCGATTCCCGTGTCGGCGGAGTGGTAGAGACGGCTCGTACAAATGCTCCGTTCATCGCATCGGGTCTCGGACCGCTGACGACCACACGCTTGGGGCGCGTTTTACTGCCGGCGCTGGCCTCGCCGGCGTCGTTAGGCCTTTTCGTGGTCGTGGCGACGGCGACAGAGCCGCTGTACTGGGTCGCGCAGTCAGTCGCCGATCAGCGCACCAGCGACCAGAGGGGTCGCGAACTCACCCCGTCTCGTGTGCTCCGACACCTTGGCATAGTCACTGCAGCGTACGGCGCGCTTGGTGCGCTCGGTGGTATGGCACTCTACTTCCTCATCGTGCCGGTATTCGGCCATGAGTTTGAGCCTGCTCGGGAGTTGGTGCTGCCACTGACTATCGCGGCCGTGGTGCTCGGCTGCTACCGACACCTGTGCGGTGAAATTCTCGGCAGCGACAATCCCCGTCGAATTGGCCGAGTGGAGCTCATTTCCGCCGTTATCGCTGTCATTTGTTACCCGATTGGCATTCTTCTCGGAGACGCCCTCGGTCTCGCGTGGACCAGCGCAGTTGTCTACTTTGCAGCAGCCGTTGTTGCCGCAGTGGCGTTGATGCAGCCGAGCAGAGGCCCGAAAAATCCATCAACCACCAACGAAGAACTTCCCGTCGACGTAATCGAGGAAAGCTAAACAATGCGAATCACTTATATCCACCAGCACTTTGTTCTCCCCGGTGAGCCGGGTGGTTCCCGACCCTACGAGTTTGCCCGCCGAATGGCCGCTGCAGGCCACGAGGTGACAATGATCTGTGGTCGCGATGAGGCCATGGATAAAACGGTCGATGGCATCCACGTGCGTCGTTTAGCGATTCCGTACCGCAATGAAATGTCGAAGCGCGAGCGCATCGTCAGTTTCTTCAACTTCCTGGTGCGCGCCTCCGCGGTTGCTGCCCGTGTGCCTGCCGACGTGATTTACGCGTCCTCGACTCCGCTGACTGTGGCGGTTCCGGGAATTGTGGCGAAGTTTACCCAGCGTGCGTCGTTGGTGGCGGAGATTCGTGACCTGTGGCCAGAGGTGCCAATCAAGTTGGGCTACCTCAATAATCCGGTGGCGATTTTCCTGGCCAAGCAACTGGAGAAGGCATTTTATGCGGCATCGAGCGAGGTCGTGGCGCTGTCGCCGTCGATGGCCGATGGCGTCAAAGAGGTCGCTCCGAAGAAGCGCGTGACCGTCATTCCGAATGCGTCGGACTTTGAGCGTTTTGATGTCCCGGCCGAGCAGCGTGCAGCTTTCCGCAAGGAGCAGGGCTGGGGCGATGACGTGGTGGCGGTCTACGCCGGTGGTTTTGGCATGTCCTACCAGCTGGAGTGGCTTGTGGATTTGGCGGCGCAGCTGCGTCGTGATGGCGTGGAGAATGTGCGCTTTGTCCTGCTGGGGCAGGGAAGCGACTCGGATGCGTTGTACCAGCGCGCCGAGAACGCTGGCCTCGATGCCGATGCGATGTTCCTCGGCCGTCAGCCGAAGGAAGATGTCGCCAAGTACGTGTCTGCCGCCGATATCGCGCTATCACCGCTGCGTGATGACCCCTGCCTGGAAGGCAACTCCCTGAACAAGGTCTTCGATGCCATGGCCGCATCGCGTCCGGTGGTATTCAACCACGGTGGCTGGCTGGAGGAAGCCGCAACCGAGCACGATGCCGGCTGGCGTCTCTCGCGCGATATTCCGACTGCGGCCAAGCGATTCGCTGAGATCATCTCCGACCGCGATGAGATGCGCGCAGCGGGACAGCGAAACCGCGAACTGGGTGAGAAGCGTTTTGCTCGTGACAGCCTGTACAACCAGCTCATCGAGGTACTCAACCGCGTTCGAAAGGTTCAGAAGTAATGACTAACGCCGACACTAACAAGCCCAATGAGCGGATCTTTCTTTCGCTCGCGACAGTCACCGAAGCAGAAGAACAGGCCGTCGTTCGTGCACTCCACTCTGGTTGGGTGGCTCCGTTGGGTCCCGAGGTAGACGCGTTTGAAGCGGAGATTGCCAAGCGCTGCGGTGTTGAGCACGCGCTCGCGCTGTCGTCTGGAACTGCTGGCCTGCACTTGGCGCTGCTCGCGCTGGGGATTGGTGAAGGTGACTACATCCCGGTTTCCACCATGACCTTCGCGGCCACGACCAACGCCATCGCTTACGTCGGCGCTACGCCGGTGTTTGTCGATGCCGCAGAGGACGGCAACATCGACCCTGAGCTGCTGCTCCGCACCGTCGATGAACTGCTTGCCGAGGGCAAGAGCGTTCCCGCCGTGATGATTGTGGACCTCTTCGGCCGCTGCGCCGACTACCCGGCCTTCGCGCCACGCCTGGAAGAACTCGGCATCGCGCTCATCGAGGACGCCGCCGAGGCGCTCGGTGCCAGCGTCGATGATCAGCCGGCCGGCAGCTTTGGCCGTGCCGCCGCGCTGTCTTTCAACGGCAACAAAATCATGACCACCTCCGGCGGTGGCATGCTGCTGTCCAACGATGCTGATCTCATCGCCCGCGCGCGCTACCTGTCCACGCAGGCGCGTCAGCCCGTCGCTTGGTACGAACACACCGAAATCGGCTACAACTACCGTCTTTCCAATCTGCTTGCCGCGCTGGGGCGGGCGCAGCATTCGCGTCTGGACGACATGATTGCTCGCCGTCGCCAGATTCGCGACGCGTACCTAGATTTGCTCGCCTCGCTTGACGACGATGCCCCTGGTAAAGGTACCCGCTTGCTCTCTGACTCCGACGAGCGGTTCACCGAGAACTGCTGGCTGACCTCGATTGTGCTGCCACAGGATGCCGTCGATAAGGGCGTGCTGAGCCCGGACAGCGTGATTGCGGCGCTGGATGAGTCCAACATCGAGGCTCGTCACCTGTGGAAGCCGATGCACCTGCAGCCGGTGTATGAGGGCGCGCGAGCGACCATCAACGGTACCGCTGAGAATCTTTTCTCCCGCGGCATTACTCTTCCTAGTGGTCCGGCGCTGGACGATGACGACGTCGCGCGGGTGATTGGTGTTCTGAAGGAAGTGCTGGGATGACCAAAGCTATCGACACGGGAATAGCCCGGATATCGCAACTGACAGCTATCGAGGCGGTTCTGTGGCTATTCTCAGTCGTCGTAGTGACATCGTGGACGGATCCGCTGCAGGGGGCGCAGATCGGTACCATTTTGTTGGCTTTTTTCTGCCTGCGTACTTTCTTGGGCAACGGCGGTCGGACAATCACACCGTTGGGCGTATTTGCGCTTGTGACCCTGTTTACGGCAGCTTTTCCTGCTTACGAAGCGTGGGATGACACAAGAGTTTCAACCGAAGCGTTGCGCACGGCCGTTGGCCTCACCTACTTGCTGACCTTTCTCGTGACCATGATTTCTTGGCGCTTTGGTCGAGAAATTCGTTTCGATAAAAAGGTGCTTCCTGGCCGGTGGCTTTTCATCCTCATCGGCCTTGCGCTGTACGCGTTTTCGTACCAATTCCGCGCCTCTAATCTACTGCCTGGCATCATTATTGAAAGCCCGGCAATTGTGGGAATCCTGCTGGTTTCCTTTGGTGCCTGGTGGTCGCGATCGGTGATTCTCCTGGTTTTGTCATTGCCAGTAGTGCTAGGCATGTCGGCGGTGTACGTCCTAGATATTCATAGTGGACAAGGCCGCTTGCGTATCGCAGCTGTGGGGCTTGGGCTCTTGGTGTTGTTCGCGATTCGTGTGCGGGGTTTTTGGATCAAGCTTCTGGCCATTGTTATGGGCCCTGGTGCGTTGATGGTGTTTGCAACGCTGCGTAAAGCTCACCAGGAGAGCATCAATAAGGGTAATTCAGCTAACCGCACTGGTCTGGAATCTTTGACTGATCCATTTGTTACCTTCGCAAATCTGGTCGACCTGCATGAGCAGGGACGCTTTGAATTTCAAGGCGGAAAAAACCTGCTGACTCCGCTAACGCCGATTGCGCCGGAGAGCTGGGATTTGCCTCGTGCAGTGGGGTACGAGTTGGTTAAGTATTGGAAGCCAGAGAAGGCAATCC
Organism: Corynebacterium sp. HMSC14H10; assembly: GCF_001807105.1. Classification (NCBI taxonomy): domain Bacteria; kingdom Bacillati; phylum Actinomycetota; class Actinomycetes; order Mycobacteriales; family Corynebacteriaceae; genus Corynebacterium; species Corynebacterium sp. HMSC14H10. The sequence continues at coordinate 139,530 of NZ_KV787443.1, forward strand.
CGAAGTACGACTGGTATTCGGTGGCCGCTAACGCTACCGGTGAGTGGTACTGGATGTGGGGCAGCATTGGTGTCGTCATCGGCGGATTAGTACTCGGACTCGGCATTGCCCTGTTTAACTGGGGAGTTGCTCGCGGACATGCTGCACTGCAGACGCGCTGGTGGGCGCCAGCATTGTTTATTACTGCAGTGACTTTCGCGGCTGGTCTGGGTGACCGTATTTGGGGCGGCCTGCATATTTACTGGTTCCGGACGCTGCCGCGAATTGGTCTTGAAATCGCAATCGCATTCTTCGTTGCCTTTGTGGTGGGAATCGTTTCCTTGTTCCGCAGTGACAAGACTAGGTTGACCGAAAGTACCGAGGAAGAGGAACTCACTTCTGAGCCAGTGCAGGCGGTAAATGCTATCGAGCGAGTTGCCGATGAACCTGTATCTGAGACGGATTCGGAGCCGGAACCAGTCTCTGAAGTGGAACCAGAACCAGTACCCGCAGCCGAGCCCGAACCAGTCATGGTCGCCGATAGCGGAGAGCAGGTTGTTCCGGAGTCGGGGCCAGCGGTGACCGTCGTCAAGCAAAGCGCGCCTGACAACAAGAATGACAACACCAAACTGCGCGTTGCGGCAGCCGCGTTTGCGACGGCTGGGGCGGCAGGTGCGATTGGTTGGCTGGTTAGGACGCGCCCGAACGCGGAGGTCGATGCGCGTGCCGAAAAGCTCTTGCACGAAATGTTCAACGAAAAGTAGGAGATAACCAGTGGATTCATTGGGCATCCGCGCGCAGCGAGCAGTCAAGCGTGGCATCGACATCGCAGCCTCGGCGGCAGGTCTGATTGTGCTGTCCCCGGTGCTGGGCGCCACGGCCTTGGCAGTGCGAACCTCTATGGGCAAGCCAGTCCTGTTCCGTCAGGAACGTCCGGGCAAGGACGGCGAACTGTTTAACATGCTCAAGTTCCGGACGATGCATCACCTCGATCCGGCAAAAGGGCTTGTAGACGACGCCTCGCGCCTCACCGAGGTGGGAAAACTCCTGCGCTCCACAAGCTTGGATGAGCTCCCGGAGCTCATTAACGTCCTGCGCGGCGACATGAGCCTCGTCGGCCCGCGCCCACTGCTTGTGAAATACCTTGACCTCTACACGCCTCGCCAGGCACGTCGCCATGAAGTTCGACCGGGCATCACTGGCCTCGCACAGGTGTCAGGGCGCAACGGCCTTTCCTGGGAGGATCGCTTTGAGCTGGACGTTCAGTACGTCGACAATTGGTCATTGCTTGCCGACGCCAAAATCCTCCTCGACACCATCCTGGTCGTGCTTAAGCGGGATGGGATTGCGGAGGAAGGCCAGGCGACGATGACGCAGTTTACTGGCCAGCAGGAGAAGGAGAGCACTTGCCAGGAGACTTCTAGCTAGCGTTGGGCTCTTAAGCTAGCGCATTTTTGTTATCGCAGTGTTTTCTTAACCTTTGCGGGAACCCCGGCGACTAGCGTGTATTCGGGCACATCCTTGTTCACTGCTGCACCGGAACCAACGTATGAACCTTCGCCGACGGCCACGCCCGGATTGATAACGGAGTTAGCCCCAATGGTGGATTCCGCACCGAGAGTGACGAATCCAGAGATGGCGGCCAGCGGGAAGATACTTACAAAATTATTTGTCACGGCATCGTGGCCGACCTCCACGTTTACGTGAACTTGGCAGTGAGCGCCGATTTCAATGTTGCAAGTGATTCGCGCACCAGGGCATACAACTGTGCCCGGACCGATGCTGACCACAGCACCAATTGTTGTGTCAGGATGAACCAAAGTTGCAGGAATAAGTCCAGTGGAATCTGCACGGTGAGCAATCGAGCGTCGAGCAGCGCCGTTGCCGATTGCAACTACGTAGTGCACGTCCTTAGGCAGATCCTTGAGAATATTGGTATCGCCTAGGTACTCGATGCCTAGCTTGTGGAAATAGGTCATATCCGGGGTGCCATCATCAATGAGCCCCAAAATCTCCCATTGCTGTGGCAGTCCGTTTTCCACGGCGTAGTCATTGATATCGCGGATATGGCTAGCCACTTCGCGCCCAAAACCGCCAGCGCCGACGATGACAATCTTTTCGGTCGTCGTGTTGTTAATCCACTGCTTTGGCATGAGTGTCATTATCCCACTGATAGCCGTTTTTAGCCGGAGCGCTTGGCCCCGAATCCACCTACCACCAGTAGGTGGGATACCGAAGGCCGCGCAGTCGATTTGCGAGGATGCCAAGCACCACGATCATGATTGACGAAGCGAAAATGAAGCCTATGAAGCGGAAGTCGTTGGCAAGCCCATGGCCGTGTGGCATCAGTACGGTGACCATAGCAGTAGCGGTGGCAGGGGAATGAGCCGCGCGAGCAAGAAGCATGAGCGCGAAGGCAACGCCGGCGGCAACCGCTGCAGCAATGATGGTCGAACCCAGCATGTGCAGAATTGCGATGCCAGTCGTGCAGCCGATGAGGTGTCCGACCACGACATTTCGTGGCTGAGCCAGGGGCAGGTTCGGTGCGCCGACGATAAGCGCCATGGCAGCGCCAATAGGAGGCAAAAATAGCAGGTCAGAGACAGAAGTTGAGATGAGTGCCAGGGTCATCAGCGGCAGGCTCACGGCGACCGAGGCGGCGACAATATGGCGCAGCGGCGGGCGAGGTGGTGCTTCGCTGGCGATAAGGGGCCGTCTCGTTGGCCGTGAATAGGACATGGAAAGCATGTTAGGATGCGCTGCTTCGCTCCGCAGAGGTTCAGAGTTTTTATTGAAATAGAGGTTTCATGAGACGCTCTGAACCTCTCTGAACCAGCCAAACTCCGACCATTTTCGCCGGGTATGACACACTTAAGGGCATGGAGCCTATCGATGTCGCAATCCGGGACGAGTCCATCCGTCTCGGGCAATTCCTGAAGTTGGCCAACCTGGTGGAAACGGGCGGTCTGGCCAAGGAACTCATTGCTGAGGGCCAGGTCAGCGTGAACGGTGAGGTCGACACTCGCCGTAGCAAGGTGCTGCGTCCAGGGGACGTCGTCTCTGTTGCCGGTATGTCGGCACGCGTGGCCACCGCCGATGAAGTCGATGATGACTACTTTGATGAGGCCACCGCCGACGATGACTTTGATCCTGAAAAGTGGAGGAACTTGTAACTCATGCCCGCATTTCCCGCCGAATTTGGCATGCCCCTGCGCGTAGACCTGCTCTCCGCCGCACCGCGTAAGACCGAGCGCTTCTACCGCGGCGTTCTCGGGTGGGCTTATCGCAATACCGCGCCAATCCATGAGGATGCCCGCGAGGCATCCGCTGGTCGCCGCGTTGCCATGCTGTCCGGAATGCCGGTGTCGGTGCTGCTTGAGGCCGATAAGGACGCTGAGGATGCCTTCGTCAACCAGTGGCGCGTGAACTTCCATGTCGACTCCGCCACTGGTGCCGTCGAGAAGGCGCGCGAGCTTGGCGCTGAGGTCTTCCAGGAACCGACCCCGCTTGTCGACGGATCCACGATGGCCGTCGTTTCCGACCCCGCCGGTGGCCTCATTGGACTTTTGGAACAGCCGGGTGAGCAGGCCTTCATTGCAGCGGGCGAGCCCGGCACCCCGGTGTGGTTCGAGCTGGTCGCAGGCCCGGAGGAGACCTTTGAGCAGGTCGCGGACTTCTACCACAACTTCTTTGGCTGGGAAATCGCAGTGCGCAACAAGAACGAGCACGGCACTTTCGCAGTCGCGATGGAAGACGGGGCACCGTTCGCAGGTTTGGTAGCCAGCTCGGTTGCCGCACAGACCGATGCGGCCGATAAGAGCTTCGTTGGCTGGCTAGCGTACCTCGGCGTGGAGAACATCGACACCGCTGTCGCTAAGGCTGAGGAACTGGGCGGTTCCGTGCTCGTCGCCCCGCAGGCCACCGAGTTCGGTCCGCTGGCAACCGTGCAGGACCCGTGTGGTGCGGCAGTTGTGCTCTGCGAGGTGCCGCTGCCGCCGGAGGAGGACATCCGCGAGTCCGACCCGCTGGAAGGCATTGACCTCAGCCAGTTCCAGTAGGGGCTCAGAGTTCTTCGTCGTCGTCCTCGGGGCCCGTTTCCCGGTGTAGTTAACGTGTAAAGGATCGTCTTCGTTAGTGATCTCACGTAAAGGCACAGCTCGCGCAGCACTATATCTGTTTCTACTCATATTTCTTGGCCCTCCCCCTATGAGTAATCCCAGTCATCGGCGCTCTCCTTATCAGCGGAGGGTCAACGGCTGGGATTGATAGCAACCACTTTAATTACGCTTCGTAATCGAGTCAATGCCTACAACCCCAGCTCCGCCCGCACCGCAGCCACAAACTCACTAGTTGTCGCGATGCCGCCGAGGTCCAACGTCGGCGCGGTGCGTGTGGCGGCGTAGACGGCCTGGCGCAGCTTGGCTGCGGGCGCAAGCTCTGAGGCCGGTGCCCCAAGATGTTCCGCGCACATTGCCGCTGAGAGCAAAAACGCAGCCGGGTTAGCAACGCCGCGACCCGCAATGTCAGGTGCCGAACCGTGTACCGGCTCGAAAACTGCAAAGTCGTCGCCCACATTCGCCGACGCCGCCAGCCCCAGCCCGCCAATCAGCCCAGCACCGATGTCGCTGAGGATGTCGCCGATAAGGTTCTCCGCGATGATGACATCAAAGCGCGCCGGGTCGGTTACCAGCTGCATTGCCACGGCATCCGCATTGGCAAAATCGAATGTGACCTGCGGATACTCCTCCGCCACCTGCTCAACCGCCCCGCGGATCACACGCGCAGAGTCCCGCAGGATATTCGGCTTGTCCGCCACCGTCACCGTCGGCGTGGCCTCCGAATCGGGGTTTGCCGCCTGCCGCGCGAGAGCCAACTTGGCCGCCGCTTGCGCAAGGCGGTGCCACGCAAAGGACGTCGTTACGCGCAAAGAAACCGCAACTTCGCCACGCTTATCGACGGCGCGAGCCACCGTCGAGTCCTCCACCACCTCTGCCCACAGGTGGTGGTGCGAGGAGTCGGCCGGGGCGTCGTGAGGCGGAAGGAGATAGTCGTGACTGTAGAGGCCCTCGGTGTTTTCGCGGACGATGGTGAAGTCGGCAGCCGCGCCGGGCAGGGTGACCGGGCGGATGTTGGCGAAGAGATCGAGGCGCTGGCGCAGCTGGAGAACAGGGGAGCGGTAAGTCAGGCCGGTACCGCTCAGATGCGGTGCTAGTTCTTCCTCGGCCTCGCGAGCGGGCTTGGAGGTAATCGCCGCGAGGAGAGCGGCATCGCTGCGCTCTAGTGTTTCCCAGGTCTCCTGTGGGATGGGATTGCCGTGCGCGCACCATTGTGACCAGCCAATATGTGCCTCTTTCAGTTCCCAGTGGGGGAAGACGCCGGTGATGAGTCCTCGGCAGGCATCGGTGATTTCGGGGCCGATGCCGTCGCCGGGCAGGAGTGTGATGCGGCGCGGTGCCGCCTCTTTGGCAGTCGCAGGCTGGTCGGTTTCCATGGCTCTTAGCCTAGGTCTGCGACACCTGCGCGTGTGTGGTTTGGCTACTTTGCGAAAGTAACCGGGATTTCGGTGATGTCCTCGAAACCCTCGCTGTGGTCGCCGAAGAGCTTCAGCACGCACTCCTGCTGAGTACAGTCCACGGCCTCACCGTTGGGGACGACGCTGAGCTCGAAGTGCGCAGTGTTGTCGTCGGCGATGGTGGTGGTGCCGCCGGACTTCTTGGTAATCCACTGCTGCGACTGGGTGCCGGCACTGCGGTCACCGGTGCAGTCCGGGACGGGGTTGCCTGGAGCCTTCTCGGCGGCGCAGAGTGCGGCGTAGTAGCCGTAGTCGGGGTCGAGACCAGACAGGTCGACGGAGATGACATCGCCCTCGGAGAGGTCGTTGACCGGCTCGGCCTCCATGGTTACTTCGCCGGCGCTGGCGTCGGTGTCGGTTTCTTGATCTGCAGCCGAGCTGGTGGTTTCCGAGGCGTTGGCAGCATCCTGCGCGGCATCGGACGCGTCATCTGCGCCACAGGCGGCGAGAAGTGGAAGTGCGGCGACGGCCGGAATAGCCAGGAAAGCCGCGCGACGCTGGAGTGTACGAGTAGTCATAGGAGGTAACGTCCTTCCGAAAAACTGTAGAAATTACTATCTTTATTTAAGGGTAGGCTAACCTAGAACTAAAAGATAGCCTAAGATTCTTTGGGTGAGTAGAGCAAAGTCCTTTCTAAGCTCTTTGTTACTAGTGTTAGTCGTTATTTAGTCATTCTTTTTGTCGTCTATCTCCGTGCAGCGTCAGCTCACAGAGGGGGAATATGTTCACCGTGCCTGCCTGTCGCGTTCGCAGTCTTGCCGGAACACTGCTGAGTGTTGTCCTAGTCGCAGGACTAGTCGCCTGTGGTTCCGATGATGCCGCGAGGGAGGGGGCATCGTCGTCAAGCGCTGGCGTGACGACGGTTCCGCGCGCCGACAACATTTCCGCTCACGGTGCCGCGCATGCGAACCTGCCTTCGGAAAACCCCGAAGTGCTGCTGAAAGACCCGAAACCGGCGGCGGACAAGGACTACCAGCGTATTCTCACGCTTGACCGGGCGGGAGCACTCAGTCGTGCGGTCTACACGCTTGGCCTCGGAGACCGTCTGGTGGGGCGCGACTCCACCTCCGATTTCCCGGCGGTAAAGGATTTGCCGAACCTCACCATCGGCGGGCATGCAGTCAATGCTGAGTCGGTGATGAAGCTAAAGCCGGAGCTCATCATTACCGATGGCACGATTGGCCCTAGCCGTGTCTTCGACACGTTTGAAAAAGCGGGGATCACCGTCGTCCATGTGTCGGACGAGCGCACTCCCGAGACCATCAACACGCTTATCGACGAAGTTGCGGGCGCAGTCGGCCTGGCTGACCAAGTTGGCCCGGTGAAGGAGCACCTGGACAAGGAGCTGGCGGCTGCGACCGAGTACGCGCAGGCCAAGGCCGATGGCCGCAAGATGATGATTCTCTACGTGCGCGGAACCGGTGTGGCCATGATTGCGGGACCGGATTCTGGTGGGCGTTCTCTGATCACTCGTCTCGGCGGTGTCGATGCCGGTGAGGGCGTGGGTATTGAGGGTGCGTTCACGCCTATTACTCCGGAGTCCCTGATTGCTGCGGCTCCCGACACCATCTTGGTGATGACCGGTGGCCTGGAGTCCGTCGGCGGGATTGAAGGTCTGAAGGAGATCCCGGGCATCGCACAGACCCCGGCGGGCCAGAATGAGTCCGTTGTGGACGTGCCCGATTCGCAGCTGCTGTCCTTTGACTCGCAGTCGCCGCGTGCGATTCGCGCCATTGCGGATGCTCTCTACGGTGGCGGTGCTGGTGATGGCGCTGACAAGACTGCGGGAAAGTGACTGGCTGAGCAATGCAGACAACCGCGAACAAAACTAGTCCGTTCAGACAGGTGGCCGTTTTCATTGGACTCGCCCTAGCGCTGGTGCTGGCAATAGGTTGGTCGGCCTCCGTGGGGCAGTTCGGCGCTACCATCGGCGAATCACTGAGCTCAATGGTGAGGCTAGTGTTCAATGGCGGTCTCGGTGACGCGCCAGAGCCCATCGACACCGTGCTGTGGCAAGTGCGACTGCCGCGCATCGCGCTGGCCTGCCTCGTTGGCGCGGGGCTCGCCCTCGCAGGTGTGGCGCTGCAAGCGGTGTTCGGCAACCCGCTTGCCGAACCCGGCCTCATCGGCGTTTCCTCCGGCGCCGCGGTCGGCGCTGCCACCGCCACAGTTTTGGGCACCGCCGCCGGGCTTTCCGGAGTGCTCGGCGGAGTGTTGAGTGTCTTCGCCAGCAGCTGGGCCATTGCGGTCTCAGCTTTTATTGGTGGCGCGGTAGCCACGGCTATTGTGGCCGCCAATGCGCACGGTGGCCGCGATATCGCTCGAATCATTCTGGTCGGTGTGGCTGTGAACTCCATCTGTGGTGGTCTGGTTTCGCTCCTGACATTCGTAGCCTCCACGGCTGCCCGCGACCGCATTGTGTTCTGGCAGATGGGCTCGTTTGCCAGTGCCACCTGGACGCAGGTTGTCATTATTACGTTGGTGACAGTTCCGGCCGTAATTGCCATGTGGGTCAGCTACCGCAAGCTGGACATTCTGAGTCTTGGTGAAGCGCAAGCCCGCCACCTGGGTATTAACGTCGTCACGCTGCGTCGCGCCATCATTTTTGGCACGTCCCTGGTCGTGGCGGCTGGTGTGGCATTTTCCGGCATCATCGTCTTCATCGGCCTGGTCGTGCCGCACGCTGCACGACTGCTGCTGGGACCAGCGCATCGCACGCTGATTCCTGCATGCATCCTCGGCGGCGCGCTGGCCACAACGCTGGCCGACCTCGCGGCCCGCACCATGATCACCGGTGCGGACCTGCCGCTGGGAATGCTCACCTCGATCGTCGGTGGCCCGCTGTTCTTCTGGCTGCTCCTGCGTTCGAAGAGGGCGGTGCACTAATGGAAATTCACTCTGGCCTGGGCATTTCTGCCGAAAATGTCAGCATCACCCTGGACGGTCACCGCATTCTCAACGATATTTCCGTGGTCGCCGAGCCCGGAAAAGTCACCGCGCTGGTCGGCCCGAATGGTGCTGGAAAGTCGACACTGCTCGCAGCGCTTTCCGGCGACCATGAGCTCAGCGGCGGCAACGTCCGGATCGGCGAGCACTCCATTACCGAGCTCTCCATCGCCGACCTGGCCCGCTACCGCGCCGTCCTGGTACAGAGCCAAGAACTGTCCGTGCCATTCACCAGCCGCGAAGTAATCAACTTCGGACGCAACCCCTGGGGCTGCCCGAACGAAGAGCTGCTCGCGGAAGTCATCACTGAATGCGACGTCGCGCACCTCCTTGACCGGGAAGTCCCGACCCTCTCCGGCGGCGAGCGCGCCCGCGTCCACAGCGCGCGCGTGTTCTACCAGGACACTCCTGTCGTGCTTCTCGACGAACCGACCGCAGCCCTGGACCTCCACCACGCCGAAAAAATCATGGGAATGATGCGCGCCCGCGCGGCGGCGGGCAAAGCCGTGGTCGTGGTCCTGCACGATTTGTCCGCCGCAGCGGCGTATGCCGATCACGTTGTGGTGGTGGCGCAGGGGCGCGTCGTAAAGCAAGGCCCGCCTGCGGAAACCCTGGATGCACAGACCGTCAGCGAAGTCTACGGCATCGGTGTGGAAGTGCTTCAGGACTCCGCGGGCAACCCCGTGCTGGTGCCTCAGCGTGCGGGCCACAATCTCTCACCCCAGTCTCCGAACCTCACAGAGAAAGAAGAAAATCATGGTTGAAAACACGATTAAAGAAGGTGACAAGCAGGCTGCTCAGCCCCTGGCAGAGCGACTCAAAGTGGAGACTGCGGGTGTCCACAGTGAAGCGGAGAACTCCGACTTCATGTCGAGGCTGCTTGCGGGTGAACTGAATGCGCAGGCGGCCATCGATCTAACTGGTCAGCTCTACTTTGTGTACGAAGCGTTGGAGCAGGCAGTGCGGTCCACTGCGGAGTCGCCGCAGGTCAGAGCGGTCTACGATGCGCAGCTGGAGCGCCTGGAGGCTCTGGCGGCCGACCTTGAACATTTGGTGGGGCCTGACTGGCGGGAAAAGATCTCGCCAGTGGAGGCGACAAAGAACTACGTGGCCGAGCTTCGTGAAATCGAAAGCAACGGCAACGCCAACGCCGCATTGGCACACCATTACGTTCGCTACCTGGGCGATCTTTCTGGTGGTCAGGTGATTGCGTCCATGCTGGCCAAGCATTACGGCATCGGTGCGGAGGGAACCCGATTCTATGACTTCTCCGCTATCGGAAAAATTAAGCCCTACCGCGACGGCTACCGACGGAGTCTGTCTGAGCTGGGCATTTCGGATGCCGATAAAGATGCCGTGGTCGACGAGGCGAAGAAGGCATTTCGTCTCAACCGGGCCATTTTCCACGACCTAGCTGGCGGCCTAGACGACGCAGTGGCGTAGGTCGCGGACTGGAGTGCTGTGACCGTGGCGGTGGGCGGTATGCGTTAGCCGATGTACACCACTGCGTTACGGCCGCCCGTGCACTTGATGTTGCCGCCAGCAGGACGGCACCACATGTTGTAGGTCAGGCCAGTCGTTGGGCTGTAGGCCGTGATGGTGCCGGATTCCGCACCAGTGGAATTGCGATAGCGGACGTAGGCGCTGTGTACATTTCGAACGAACGGATCGCTCGTTGAGGACGTGCCCTTCCATGCGCTGGAGAGGTTGCCGCCAGCCAGGCCCGATGAGCGAGACGAGCCCGAATTACCGGATGAGCCACTCGAATCTTGAACAACCACGGTCTCAGTCTGTGTGACCGGTGGGTTGGGCTGGCTCGAAGCATCGGCAGCGGCCTGTGTAGTGGCAGCCGTCTGTGTGTCGGCCGCAGTTACCGAGTCATCTTTACTCAGGGTGACATAAAGTACCGCGCCAACCAGGCCCAGCAGGACCACGACCAGCACTGAAATGAGCGCAATCATTGCGCCGGAAGTACCTGATCTTTGCTGCGGATACGCCGGGGCTGCGTAAGCGAAAGTTGGTGCCGGCTGCGCAGCGAATTGGGGCTGCGGCTGTGGTTGGGGTTGAGGTGCCTGGTTCGGGTACACGGGGCCGAAAGAACCGGTGGAAGGATTCGAATTGTAGTTGGGGTCTGAGCTGGGGGACTCGTTATGCGACATGCTGGACGACCAATCACGAGGAGGAAGTGTTCCCCCTGTGATGAGCCCAACCCGCGTAGCGAATGGTGTTCCATCCCCTGGGGACACGGTTAACGGCTTTTATTGTATTACTGGGAAAACTGTAAAGCATGTTAGGAGACGCATGTCTTGCGCAAAATGCGGCAAGGACGGGTTTAGCTAGACCCGAAATGAGGTGGTGAGCTTCAAATGAGGTTGTGACCATCGAGAAACTGCCTAAGTTTATGTCAGTTTCGGCACTAATTTCTGCTTGTTTTTGTCATAAACCTAGTCAGTAACTTGTGAGCCGGCCCAAGACTCCGGGCTGCACATGCGAAACTGGGGTGCGCGTGAAACCCCACGGCCATTTTTCGGCCGTTTTGTTCATGCGCACCCCAGTTTGTTGCGAGGTGTAGCTGGTAGCTGCCTATTGGTTAGCTGCTTAGTGGCTACATCCCCAGGATTTCCTTGAGTTCGGCCTTAATCTGGTCGAGCCGCTCGGCCGCGGCCACGTGCGGAATCGCGGCCGAAGCGACCGGCAGCACGACTTCCAGGTAGCACTTCAGCTTCGGTTCCGTGCCGGAAGGCCGGGCAATGACGCGGTCGTTGGCCTCGGTGAGGATGAGAATGCCGTCAGTAGGCGGGATGTGATAGCTCTCGCCCTTGGCGTCGACCATGTCTAGGCCATCATTCATGTCCGTGACCTGCGTGACCTTCGCTCCGGCCAGCTGTGCAGGCGGGTTGGCGCGCAGAGTGTCCATGCCCTTGGTAATCAGCGACCGGTCCTCGACACGGAAGGTCAACGGGGCGGTCTTGTAGAGACCGTGGGCACGGGCAACATCATCCAGCAGGTCCTGGATGCCAAGACCCTGGCCCTTCAGTCGCGCCACCGCGTCGGCGACACGCACCGCCGCAGATACGCCGTCTTTGTCTCGCACGACTGCCGGGTCAGTGCAGTAGCCAATGGCCTCCTCGTAGCCGAAGACGAGCCCGTCCACACCAGCAATCCACTTAAAGCCGGTCAGTGTAGCGCGATAATTCAGTCCGTGACCTGCGGCAATCTTGCCCAGCAGGCGCGAGGACACAATCGAGTTAGCCATTGTGGCCGGAAACTCTGCGCCCTCATCATTGGTCACGGTCGCAATCCCACGGGCCTCGGCATCCGCAGCGATGACTTCACCCAGAAACGCACCGATGTCATCGCCGGAGAGCTGTCGCCAGCCGCCATCGACGCCGCTGTCCGGAATAGCTACCGAGCAGCGGTCCGCATCCGGATCAGCCGCGATGATGACATCCGCGTCTTCAGCACGTGCCAGCTCAAACGCAAGATCCAGCGCCCCGGCTTCCTCCGGGTTCGGGAACGATACCGTCGGGAACTCCGGATCCGGCGCGAACTGCTTCTCAACCACGCTGACATTCGAGAAACCTGCCGCGTTCAGTGTGCGCACGATGGTCTCGCCACCGACACCATGCATCGGGGTGAGAACAATCTTCGCTGCCTGCTTCTCTTCGCTTGACGACGTCGTTGCGAGCGCAGCCGCCCGTTTCACATAGGCGTCCAGTAGTTCAGGACCAACCTGCTCGACGGCATCGAAGTCACGCGGGACCTCATCAGCCGGTGGAGCAGCGGCGATGGCGTCCGCAATTTGCTTGTCATGGGGCGCGATGATTTGGACGCCTCGGCGGGAATCCGACTCCACCGCGCGGCCACCGAGGTAAACCTTGTAGCCGTTGTCCTTCGGTGGATTGTGGCTGGCCGTGACCATGATGCCGGCATCGGCATTGAGGTGGCGCACGGCAAAGGCGGTCACCGGTGTGGGCAGCTGCTGTGGCAGAGCCAGGGCCTTGCCACCGGCTGCGGCGACAACCGCGGCGGCATCGCGGTGAAAATCGGCGGAGCCGTGGCGGGCATCGCAACCAATGACCACGGTGAAGTCGTCGCCCACAATGTTCTTCAGATGCGCAACCAGGCCAGCGGTGGCACGGATGACCGTGGCACGGTTCATGCGAGACTGACCAGCGGCAACGACACCGCGAAGACCTGCAGTGCCGAATTCGAGTGGCCCGGCGAAACGGCTTTCCAGCTCGGCAATCGCATCGGGGTTGGCGGCCTTGGCTTCGTCGTAAAGCGAGGAGAGCTCAGCGGCGGTGGCCGAGTCCGGATCGTGGGCGATCCAATCGGTGATGGTGGCTTGTAGCTGTTCGGAGAGCATCGGGGTTAGCCTACTTCAGACCGTCGAGGACAGCGGCGGAGGAAGAAAGGCCCAGGCGAGAGGCGCCAGCGGCGATCATTTCCTCAGCGGCAGCGGCATCGCGGATACCGCCAGAGGCTTTGACTCCAAGGCGGTCGCCCACGGTTTCGCGCATGAGTTTCACGGCGTGAGCGGAAGCGCCGCCAGCTGGGTGGAAACCTGTGGAGGTCTTGACGAAGTCTGCGCCTGCGGACTCGGAGGCCTTGCAAGCTGCGATGATTTCCTCATCGGTCAGGGCGGCCGACTCGATGATGACCTTCAGAACCTTGCCCGGAATGGCATCGCGAACAGTCTTGATTTCGGCCTCAAGGTCGTCGAAGCGGTGCTCCTTGGCGAAGGCGATGTTGATGACCATGTCAATCTCTTCGGCACCATCGACCACGGCGCGGGCGGCCTCGGTGGCTTTGACCTCGGCCTTCACCGCACCGGAGGGGAAGCCTACGACAGTGGCGATGTGCAGGCCCTCAGGCACCTCGACTGGGAGCTGCGAGGGGGAGATGCAGATGGAGTAGGTGCCGAGCTTGGCGGCCTCGGCGATAAGAGCCTTGACCTGGTCAGAGGTGGCTTCTGGCTTGAGCAGGGTGTGGTCAATCATCTTGGCAACATCAGCGCGGGAAGTCATGGGAGAAATCAAGTCCTTTCGGAAATTTGGGAGAGAGCGTCAAAGTAGGGAGATGGCGGGCTCGGGGCGGGGAAGTGGCGCCGGCGCGAGCCCGTCAGAAATTTTCTAGGACACGCGATCGAGGATAATCTCGCGCTCGGCTGTCGGCGCGGTGTCGCCGATTTCAATGCCCGGCTCGATGGACTCGAGAGCGCGCTCGAACTTATCCGGAGTTTCAGTGTGCAGCGTGAGCAGCTTCTGACCCTTGACCACCTTGTCTCCCGGCTTGGCGAAAATCTCAATACCGGCAGTGGCCTGCACCGGATCATCCTTACGAGCACGTCCTGCGCCCAAGCGCCAGGAACCAACGCCGAGAGCCAGTGCATCCAGCTTGGTCAGGTAACCGTCAGCCTGCGCAACCACATCGTGCGTGTGAGGTGCCACCGGCAACGCGGCATCCGGATCGCCGCCCTGAGCGCGGATCATCTTCTTCCACGAATCCATTGCGCGGCCGTCCTTCAGAGCCTGCTCCACGTCAGCATCGTGTACGCCGGCCAGCTCCAGCATGTTTCGGGCCAGCTCACAGGTCAGCTCCACGACGTCTGCGGGGCCGCCGCCGGCGAGAACCTCCACCGATTCGCGGACCTCGAGGGCGTTGCCGATGGTCAGGCCCAGCGGCGTGGACATGTCCGTCAGCAGCGCGCGGGTGTTCACGCCCGCGTCGTTGCCCAGGTCAACCATGGTGCGGGCCAGTTCGCGGGCCTGATTCAGATCCTTCATGAAGGCGCCCGAGCCGACCTTGACATCCAGCACCAAGCTGGAGGTGCCCTCCGCAATCTTCTTGGACATGATCGACGAGGCAATCAGCGGAATGCAGTCCACCGTCGAGGTGATGTCACGCAGCGCGTAAATCTTCTTATCCGCAGGTGCCAGGCCCGCACCGGCTGCTGCGACGACCGCGCCGGAATCCTCCAGGACCTGCATCAAGCGGTCATTCGGAACATCAGCCTGCCAGCCCGGAATGGATTCCAGCTTGTCCAGGGTGCCGCCGGTGTGGCCGAGGCCACGGCCAGACAGCTGCGGGACGGCCACGCCGTAGGAGGACACCAGTGGGCCCAGCGGCAGTGTGATCTTGTCGCCGACACCACCGGTGGAGTGCTTGTCCGTGGTGGGCTTGCTCAGCGATGCGAAGCTCATGGTCTCGCCCGAGTCGATCATCGCCTGAGTCCAATCCACAATCTCGCGACGGTTCATGCCGCGGATGAAGATGGCCATGTTCAGCGCCGCCATCTGTTCATCGCCCACGACACCGCGAGTGTAGGCATCAATGACCCAGGAAATCTCTTCCGGACTGAGCTCACCGCCATCACGCTTTACCTTGATGACGTCAACTACATCGAACTTTTCAGCCATTGTTCGCTCCTTTTATAGGCGATCGTGCTTAGCGATATTGGTCTTGTGAACTCTGCTGATTCCGATTATCATCAGCACTAGAACAAATGTCAATAGGCAACTTTCCATTTGTACCCACATAAGTATGTTTGCATAAACACCTCGAACAGGCTCGGGGAGGGAGAGCACAATGTCCTACATTTCAGACGAAGAACTACTGGCTAAGGCCTACGCAGCCACGGAAAACTCGTACGTCCCCTATTCAGGTTTTCCGGTCGGTGCCGCACTTCTGCTTGACGACGGCACGGTGGTCACAGGCTGCAACGTGGAAAATGCGTCCTATGGGTTGACCAACTGCGCAGAGCGTACAGCCGTGTTCCGCATGGTCGCGGAGCACGGCGGCAACCATAAGATTGCGGCCTGTGCCATTGTCGGGCGAAAGGCGGCACCGTGCCACCCCTGTGGTGCCTGTCGGCAGGTCCTGCACGAATTTGGGTGCAAGCGTGTCATTGTGGAATCCGAGCGCCCGGAAAATGGTGGTTTAGGCGCTCCGGCCAGCATTGACTTTGAAAAAATTCTCCCTTACGCCTTTGGTCCCGAGGACCTGTAGGCATCATCACCACAGCCTCTTTTATCAAGAAAGAAGACCTTAGTCATGGATAGACTGCAAGGCTTACTGGGCATCATCCTCGTCATCGGATTTGCCATTGCTATCTCAAAGAACAGGAAAGCCATTAACTGGCGCACACTCGGCGTTGGCCTGCTGCTGCAAGCGGTGTTCGCGCTGGTAGTGCTGAAGTGGGAACCCGGCTTCCAGGCGTTGAAGAGCGTGGCCGGTGCCATTGAGAAGATGATCGACTTTACAAATGAGGGCACCTCGTTTGTCTTCGGTAATCTTTTCGACGGCACGGGTAAAAACTTCGTCTTCGTGCTCAACGTGCTGCCAGTGATCATCTTCCTGGGCGCGGTCCTCGGCGCCCTCTACTACCTGCGGGTAGTGCAGTACTTCGTTGAATATGTCGGGTCCGCACTGAAGTTCATTATGGGAACCTCGAAGGTGGAGTCCGTCTTCGCTTCCACGGTGATTTTTCTCGGGCAGTCGGAGGCTCCGCTCGTCGTTAAGCCGTATATTCCGAAACTGACCAAGTCGGAGCTGTTCGCATGTATGTCGGGCGGTTTTGCGTCGGTGGCCGGATCGACGTTGATTGGTTACTCCCTGCTCGGTGCGCCATTGGAGTACCTGCTGGCGGCATCGGTAATGAACGCGCCGGGCTCGCTGCTGATTGCGAAGACTTTCTGGCCGGAGACGGAGGAATCCGATCTGGATGCGTCGGTGAAGGATGTCCGCGACACTGAGTCGAAGAACGTCATTGACGCGCTAGGATCGGGTGCGTTGGCCGGCGGTCGTATCGCTGTGGTTGTGGCATGTCTGTTGATTGCGTTCATCGCTGTGATTGCGATGCTGTCGGCCATGATTGGCGGCATCGGCGGCTGGTTCGGTCAGGAAAACTGGTCACTGGAGGGGCTGTTCGGCCTGATCTTCGCGCCGATTGCCTGGTTGATTGGTGTGCCGTGGGAGAACGCAGGGCTGGTCGGTAGCTTCATTGGTGAGAAGACGATTCTGAACGAGTTCGTCGGCTACACCTCGTTCTCGGAGCACGTCGACTCGCTGGATCCGAAGTCCATCATGCTGGCGACCTTCGCCCTGGCTGGCTTCGCCAACCTGTCTTCCATTGCAATTCAGATCGGTTCCTTCGGTGCGCTATCGCCGGAGCGTCGCGGTGAGATTGCCAAGAACGGTCCGCTGGCGCTGATTGCGGGCCTGTGCACCAACCTGCTCAACGCTGCAATTGTGGGTGTGATTGCGCTATAGCTAGGTGCTGTGTGGTTAGTTACTGGCCCTGCTAGTCGATCCTCTTGAACGGATCGGTAGCAGGGTCAGTCTCAGCAGCAGGCTGCGAGGAAAAATCTTCAGTTGCTTCTGCTGGCATTTTATCCAGGCGGTCGGGTTCCTCAGTTCGGAATTCGGCCGCCTGCTTTTCTAGATTCTGATGGATCTTCTGCTCACCCTCGGCGGCCGCGGTAGCTCGGGGTGGAAGCTGGATGTATCGCTCTGCGGGCAGGCCGGCGCGCAGTTGGCGCATCCTCTCAACCTCGGCATCCAGCTTAAAGCCGAAGACCACGACGACATTAATGCCCCAAAGTGCAGTCATGAGAGCAATGACGGCACCCATGGCGCCGTAGGGGTTTGAAGCCGCAAAGTTGAACAGGTAAAGCTGCAATGCCTTGCCAATAATCAGCGAGCTGATAATTGCCAGTGCCGAACCGGTACTGAGCCAGCGGAATTTGCGCATGCGCACGTTCGGTGTGAAGTAGTACAGCGAGCCAATCAGGATCATCGACATGACGATAATGATCGGCCAGCGCAGCCAACTCCAGACGGAGATGCAGAAGTCAATGACCTGTCGCGTGGTCGATTCAATGCCCAACGGGCGGGCAACCGGTTCGACGATGGTGATAACTAGCTGGTCATTGACAATAATCGCAATGAGCAGCACCACCGTGCCAATGAGTAGCAATAGCGTAATGGCGACCATGAGCAGGTGGTAGCGAATAAGCGTGCGGCCTTCGGACACGCCATAGATGGAGTTAGCCGTGCGCGAAAATGCGCGCGTGTAGGCCGACGACGAAATCAGCGCAAAGACAATACCGATAGTCAGTGCGACGAGACCGCCCGTGGCGGAGCCGATAATCGTTGAGATGACATTGCGAATCGGTTCGGCATACTCAGCTGGAATGTAGCTGCGGATGAAATCCTCGGTCAGTCGGTTGAGGTCATCGGTGTAACCGGCCAACATCAGCGTGGCAATTGAGTAAATCGCAAGCAGTGCGGGTGCGAAGGTTAGCACCGTGTAGTAAGTCAACTTCGCGGCGGCGTCGAAACCGAGCTCCAAGAAAAACTCGATACCCGCACGCTTGAGAGCGTAGAGCGCACCTTTCCACCCCACGGGTGGCAACTTCTTCGCGGACTGAGCAAAAGATGCGTCCGCCGACTCGTAGGCCTGGAGTGTGTGCTTGATCTGCTGTGCTGGTGACACCTAAAGAATCGTCCTCTCCGACCGGACAGCGGCTGCAACATATATGCGGACATCTGCGCTCGCTTAAGTCTATCGGTCGAAGAGGGCAGAGACGCTTCTCGGGCCCGGGTGTCAGTTCTTTGTACTGATGCGTCCCGAGACAGCTAATCCGTGGCAGAGGGAGGGGTGGAGCTAGGGGGTGAGTCTGGCGAGCCCAGTGAGTCCGATGAGTCGAGCGAAAGTAGGCGCTCGGCGGTGGCATCGTCAATGACCAAGTGAGTGGCCAACTTTGTTCGAAGGGCCACATCGATAGCCTCGGCCTTGTGTGCGCCACCGGCCACAAGTACCCGAGTGGGGATCCGGCGCAGGTCAGAGAGGCTGATACCTACCGTGCGGGCATCGACCTCTGGCAGCGCAATGCCACCGTCCGGGCGGTAGAAGCGTGAGAAGGCATCGCCCACTGCGCGCTCCACGAGTAAGTCCTTTTCGGTTGCCGACAGCTGCCCCAAGTTCAAGGCCAGTGAATCATGGTCGACTGCGCCGACAGTGAAAACGGCAATGTCCACCGTCCGGCCAAGCGCCAATACGCTGGCGATGAACCGATCCTGTTCCACGATGCGCTTGGTCTCGACCGAATCGAAAATCACCGGCAGCGGCAATGTGCGGGCATAGGCATGGAAAGCGTGGCAGAACCCGCCAATAGTGCGGATGTCATTCGTCGACTTATCGGAATGACTCATTCCGCCCTTGAGCTGCACAATTTCCACGCCCGAGACATCCTTGGACTTCAATTGCGTGGATACGGAGTACATGGTCTTACCCCACGAAACACCGACGAGGGTACCGTCGACCACCAGCTCGTCGAGAAGCTCGGCGCCCACACGCCCCAACTCGCGGAGCAAGACTGCGTTGCCAGCGCGTGCCGGTTGCGCCAGGCGCACATCGTTGAGCTGGTAGCGATCCCGCATCTGCGTAGCGGTCTCTGAGGCTTCCTCGCGCGGATCGTGGATTTCAATGCGCACGTAACCGCGCTCACGGCCAAGGTTGAGCAGCTTAGAGACCGTTGGACGGGAAACCCCGAGTTCGGTTGCAACCTGAGACTGTGTGAGCCCCTCGCCGTAATAGAGTTTGACGGCGGTGAGTGCTTGGATGTCGCGAGTGTCCACAGCGGCCTCCTCCAGCAAGAGCACTTAGCAAGCGCACATGTAACAGGAACCTCGCTTGATTGGGCCCTGCCCGACTTGATCATCGGGAAAGCGTGCGCCTCACCTGTGATTTTAGTTCCACGTTTGCAAAAACAAAAAGTCAGCTTTTGCATTTGTAGTAAACGGTGAGGCGTTGGCTGTCCCCGGAGGCTGCGGAAGGCATCGGAGAGCCCGGAAAGCATCGGAGGATAAGGCAGCGCAGGTTGGGTTCCCGCAGAATTACCAGATATTCACGCGCTCATTCGGCTCACGCCACATGCCGTCCCCCGCTGAAGTGCCGAAGGCCTCATGGAACTCATCGATGTTGCTGGCAATGACGTTGCAGCGGAACTCCGCTGGCGAGTGCGGGTCAATGGCAAGCAGCTGGCGTGCAAACTCCGGACGAATCTTGGAACGCCAGACCAGTGCCCACTGCTTGAACAGGTCACGGTAGGTCTCGGGGGTGTCCTCCAACCCGAGTTCCTTTCCGCGGGCAGCGAGGAAACGGCGGAAAGCGACGACAGCAATACCAAGCCCGCCCAAGTCACCGATGTTCTCTCCCAGGGTGAAGCGACCGTTGACACCGGGCAGGTCAGCGCCCTCCTCGGCCTGCTCGCGCAGAGCCTGCGGAACCAGGCCCTCGTACTGGTCCACCAGTGCGGAGGTCAGCTTCTCAAAAGCTGCGCGATCCTCATCGGTCCACCACTGGTGAAGGTTGCCGTGACCGTCATACTGCGAGCCCTGGTCATCGAAACCATGACCAATCTCATGGCCAATCACCGCACCGATACCGCCGAAGTTCTCCGCCGGGGAAGCGTCCGGTGAGAAGAACGGAGACTGCAAAATCGCAGCCGGGAACGTGATGTCATTGACCACTGGATTGTAGAAAGCATTGACCGTCTGCGGAGTGCCATGCCATTCATCGCGATTGGCCGGGGTGCCCAGCTTTGCCACCTCATAATCATGCGCAAAAGCGCTGGCAGCGCGAGCATTGTCCATCAGTGAATCCCCGAGCTCCATCGCCGAGTAGTCACGCCAACGCTCCGGGTAACCAATCTTGGCCTTAAACAGCGACAGCTTCTCCAGTGCCCGCTCCTGCGTCGCCTTCGTCATCCACGGCAGCTGCGAAATGCGCTCCCGGTACGCCGCCAGCAGGTAGTCCACCAGTTCCAGGACCTGCTCCTTGTACTCCGGAGGGAAATGCTTTTCCACATACAGCTTGCCGACGTCATGCCCAACCGCCCCGTCCGCAAAGGCAACACCACGCTTCCAGCGTGCACGCTGCTCGGTCGAACCCTGCAAGGTGCGGCCGTAGAAGTTAAAGCTCTCCGCGGAGAAGTCATCCGACAGGTAGGCGGCACGCTGGTGGAGGACGCGCCACAGTGCCCACAGGCGCAGATCTGCCAGGTCAGTGTCCTGCCACAGCTTGCTTAAGTGCTCGAAGTACGACGGCATCATCACCACGATGGTGTCGATGGCAGTCTGGTTCGTCTCATTGACACCGGTGGCCGCGAGCCACTCCGCGACCGGGAAGCCGGTGGGGAGGTCAGCAATGGCCGTCTTGTTATAGGTCTTCAGTGCATCGCGGGTATCGACCACATTCCAGTGACCAGCGGCAATTCGCTTTTCAAAAGCCACGATGCGCGCCGCCGCAGCGGCCGGGTCCACCAACTCGAATGCAGCAAGCGCGGTGGAGAGTTCCCCCGCGCCGTCGTCATGCGAGGAGAGGAGCTTCAACATAGCGGCAACATGCTGTTCATAGGCAGCGAGGGTGTCGGCGTGACCCGGCTCGCGGTAGTAAGCCTCATCCGGGAGGCCGAGACCCGACTGCAACAGATAGAGAGCGTCCAGGTCCGAGCCGGAATCCTTCTCCACCCAGTACCCGAGCGCACCACCGACACCGAGACGGTCGAGGTGGCCGAGCGCCAACGCCAGCTCATGTGCGTTCTCGGCGGAGGCGATCATTTCTAAATCCTGCGCGAGTGGAGCAGCGCCGGCGTTATTAATAGCGGCTTCGTCCATAAAAGAGTTGTACAAGCGAGCGACGCGGGAATTCGGATCCGCATCGGCGGCAGTGGTGATGAGCTCGCGGACGTTTTCCTCCGCCTCATCCCTCAGCTTGTAAAAGGCGCCATCGATGGGGCGGTCAGCCGGGATGACGTGATTGTTAATCCACTCACCGTTGGTGGCCAAGTAGAGGTCATCCTGCGGGCGAGGAGTTGTTGAGAATTGGGACGTTGCGGACTGGGTCTCAGTATTAGTGCTATTTGTCATGCCGCCAGTCTAGGGGCAAGGACGGATTGAAGCTGTGACTGGAGGGGTGGAATAAGTTTAGGCTTACGAATGGGGCTGAAGTGGTTTAGGGGGTAAGGTGCAAACCATGAAATTTCTTCCACTTTCCGCGACCGCGGTGCTGAAGCGACGCCCGGGACGCGCCACTTTGGCAAGTATCGTGGCCGTTGCGCCGCTGACCTTGGGTGTTATTGCACCGGCAGACGCACAAACACAGGACGCATCTGCACACTCCAACCCGTCCGCTGCTGATTCCAAGGGCTCGCTCGACTTCTTGACTGTTCAGGAGTCGCAGGACTCTGGTGCCAACGGTTCGTCCACTAACTCTGAGTCGAGCGCTGAGTCTCAATCCACCGAGAATGCATCGTCTAACTCGGCGCGCACCGGCTTCCACATGGGGCCGACCGGCGTGGACGTCTCCAAGTGGCAGCGCCCAGGTGGCGTCGCGCTGAAATGGGACGAGGTCGCAGCCAGCGGCCAGAAGTTCGCTTTCATCAAGGCCACCGACGGTGTCGAAGGTGACCAGAAGTACTTCCTCGAGGACTCCATCGCCGCAGCGAAGGCCGGTCTGTATGTGGGCAGCTACCACAAGGCACATCCGGATCGCTCCGCAATTGCGCAGGCTGACCAGTACGTAGAAGCACTGCAGCAGCGCGATGAGCAAATCTCCACAGACAAGACACTGCCGCCGGTGCTGGACATCGAGCTGGATAATGGCCTCAACCCGACCCAGCTGCAGAAGTGGACCAAGGACTTCCTCGAGCGCGTAGAGGAAAAGACCGGCGAAACCCCGATGATTTACACCTACCGTTGGTTCTGGCAGAACCCGATGGGTAACTCGACCGACTTCACTGACTACCCGCTGTGGCTCGCCGCCTACGAAGACAGCGCTCCGACCTCACTGCCGGGCGGTTGGGAGAGTATGGCTTTCTGGCAGCGTTCCTCCACCGGCCGCGTCGATGGCATCCCGACCAACGTGGACGAGGACGTCTTCAACGGCACCGAAGCTGAGCTGCAGCAGCTGGCTGCTGCTCACTAGCAGGATGTTGTGGGGTCTGGGGTCGGGCTAAAACTTCGTCCGCCCCGCACGCCACGCAAGCAACGCAGGCAGGAGCTTGTCGACGTCGTCGACGACAATAAGCGCATCGAGAAGCTCCGGCCGCACAAAACCCGCATCCACAACGTTGCGGAGCAGAGCCAACAGCGGCTCCCAAAAGCCCGAAGGACCCAGCAACGCCACTGGCTTGGCATGAATCCCCAGGTGCTGCTGGGTCCACACTTCGAAGAACTCCTCCAGCGTGCCCGCGCCGCCGGGGAGCGCAACAAAAGCATCGCCAAGCTCATACATGCGCGACTTGCGGTCGGCCATAGTCGCAACAGTTTCCAGGTGAGTCAGCCGCGGATGGGCAATTTCCTTCTTGACCAGGACCTCGGGGATGACACCGGTGACACTGCCGCCGTCGTCAAGCGACGCGTTAGCAACCGTGCCCATAAGACCAATCGCCGCGCCCCCGTAGACGAGCTCCACCCGATTTTCCGCGAGTGTCTGGCCGAGGCGTTCGGCGGTGACGCGCCAGGCGGGATCGTTGCCGAAGCCGGAGCCGCAGAAGACAGTCAGTGACGACAGTGCGCGCTGTGGCTGCTCACGGCCAGCGGCAAGCTGGGGCAGCTCTTCGCGGAGCTTCGGCAGAGTGGTTTCGACCAGCATAGGGGCGATTTTCCCGGTCGGTAGCCAGGGGTCGAGCCAGCGGACCTCTTCAATTTCGGCGTGGGGCTGAACGTTCGCCAGCTCATCGGTGAACTCGCCGACATAGCGCACATGGTGGCCGACGACCTCGAAGCCCGCCTCGTTGGCGGCGGCCGCACGGGCGATATTCCACGGACGCAGCTGCGATAGCTCGATGTCCACGCCGAGCTCCTCGGAGACTTCGCGCGCGGCGGTGACCTCCGGGTTATCGACGGACTCACCCGGCTCGAACTTGCCGCCGGGCAGCATGAACGTATCCGTACCCCGCTTACGAACGCACAAAACCCGCCCCACCGGGTCAGTCACAACCATTGCGGCGACAACGATGGAACGGGTTTGTGCAGTCACTCGGGCTCCTTAGGTGAAGGAGGCACCGAGGCTCTTTCGCCTAGGGATCCTTCACAATCATCTTCCCGGGCGAGTATAGACCCGAGCGAGTGATATCTTCATACTCAATTTCGGCGACATCCGGCTTGACCTTGTCCTTATTCGGACGTGGCGAGAGCTTCTCGACGGAACCCCAGTCGCGGCGCCAGTCGTTCTTGAGGTAAGTCGGTACGGACGTAGCCTCATTCACAGCGTCGGAGAATCCGAGCGGACCACCGCCATCGACCGACTGCCAGACATCTGCACCGACGACCTTCAGGCCACGGTCCGGAGTGATGCGGTATTCCGGAAGCTCTGCGACACCTGCGTAGTGGTCGAACGGACGCTGGCACGGGAACTGGAAGGCAACCGGCCAGTCCGGGATAGTCGCAGTTTCCGGCGAAATGACATCAGTCATCGACTGCAGCTCGGCCAGGCGCGGCGGGGTCAGTGCCAGCCACTGATCCTCGGAGACGTCATTGTCCTCCGCGACCAGTCGCACAGCGGTCGCTCCCTCTGGGATCTCCTCGGTCAGGAAGCGCAGGTTACGCCAGGTCGGAGCAGGGCCGATATCAATCGGCTCCGACTCGGAGAGGACCTCGAAGCCATCCTCGTCGCCGCCCTTGCGACCGTACTCTGCCACCAGCTTGCGACCCTGCTGAGCCACACCGTTGATGTCGTGGTGGAAGATACGGCCGGCCGCCGATACGACGAGTAGCGGGTGGTCCTCGTCAATCTCAGGCAGCTGGAACCAGGAAGTTTCCAGGCTTGCAGGACGCTGAATGTCCTCGGAGTAGGAGCCAAGCACCGGCACCTTATCCGGATCCAAGCCAAATGGCAGCTCGACCTGCGAGCCGTTGACACCCTTGTCGGCGCGCTTGCCGCCGTCGGTGCCCGACGCGGAACCGCCCTCAACTGTGGCTTCCGGATCAGTAGATTGATCATCAGTGTCGGCAGTACTTGCCTGGCTCTGGCTGGTGTCCACAGCTTCGGCCTTCATATTAGACGGGACGCCGTTCGGGTCGAAGCCACGGTTCTTGCCGCCACCGCGCAGCGATTCCGCTAGCGGCTTGCCATCGACGGTATTCAGGAAGCCATCGTTCGGATCGGTTTCCATCAGCACATCGCTCGCCATATTACATGTCTGACCAGCCAAGGAGCGGATATTACCAGCGGCGACCGAGTATGCCGGGTACTGCGATACTGCGCCCTTGCCCAGCGAAGCCACCATGAACATCGTCACCAGCAGCGTCGTCACCGCAATCGGGGACGATGCAACTGCATTGATGCGGCGCGCGCGTGCCGACTTTTCCTGCGACTTCGGCTTGGTGCGGAACTCCTGGACGAAGTTCATTACGGCACCAGCCAGCAGCAGTAGCAAGGCCAGAGCCAATACTGCTGAACCCAGCTGGTGACCGCGCAACTGAATGGTCTTGTCGAACCACGGCACACCGTAGGACGACACATACCACCAGCCGTTAATGCCCATCAGTGAGAAAGCGAGGATGAAGGTGATACCACCGGCAAAGAACAGCTGGTTGCGCGGGTTACCTGCTACCCAATGGCTAATGGCCATGGCGGCAAGTGCTGCCAGGGAAGCCGCGATGCCCGCGTATACGCCGAAGTGGTGCGTCCACTTTGTCGGCGTGAAGGTCAGGAAGAACATGGTGCCGATGAACATGAACACCAGGCGTGCCGACGGGCCGGCCAGAGCCCCCGGAACGGTGCGGTGACGAAGCAGCGCGGCAATCGTGATGGTCAAGCACGCCAGTGCAATCAGAACCGGGAAACGACGTGGGAAGGCGCCGTCGACCGACTGCAGCACCAGCCAGTAGTAGCGGACGTACTCGTTGTACCAAGGCTCCGACGGGCCGATGATGCTGCGGACGCGAATGGACTCGCGGACCGTGGCCAAAGTCTGGTCGCCGAAGACACCGACCAAGATGGCGGTGCCCGCAGCCAGGAACGGTGCAATCTGCATCAGTGGGGCCTGCCAACCACCACCGAGAGCCTTATGGCGCTCAACGACAATGCGCACCAGCATCGGGATGCCTGCGAGCAGGGCAGCAACTGCCATTAGGCCCGTTGGGCCCGAGCCCAGTGCCAGCGTGGCGATAACCACTGCGACTGCAGCTGGCAGCAGGCGTCGAGTCAGAATTGCGCGCTCGATGAATACCCAGGTCAGCAGGGATCCCAGCGCAATGACCGGCTCCGGGCGCAGTCCGTTGTTGTACGGCAGCCAGAAGGCCAACAGCACACCAGCAGCAGACCAGTAGGCCACCCGGCGCTGGGCAATCTTGTCGCCGAGGCGCGGGATAACCATTCGGGAGATAATGAACCACACCAGCAGTGCGGACAGCAGCGCCGGTAGTCGCATCCACAGAGACGAGGTGGACACCTTCACCATCAGCGACAGCAGGTCGTAGTAGGGGCTGCCGAACGGTGACTCAGGAGCGCCGAACCAACGGTAGTAGTTCGCCATGTAGCCCGACTCGTCGGAGACGCGCGCCATGGTGAAGATGTAACCGTCATCGGAGGTGTTGCCACCGATGAAGTGCCAAACAACCAAAATCGTGCCGACCAGGATGTCCAGCGGAGTTGGCTTCAACGCACCGCGCTTGAACAGCGGAGTGAAGGGGGAACCATCAATACGGTCAATGCGAGCCAACGCGACCAGGGAAGCCAGCGTCAGAAGCAGACCCAAGTACATGACGATGTACTTCACCACTGTCGGGTGTGAGGTGTAGCGGGAGTCGATGTTCATGTGGACATCGAGTCCATCGGCTACGGCCTTGGCCGCGTCGCCGTCAGCGGGCAGGTCAGTGTAGATACCGGTGACCTGCGGACGGTAATCGCCGTGTGTGGTGGCGGTGAGCTTCTCACCATCTGAGTTCTTGGCGCCGTCGATGTTGACGGTGGTCTCATGCTCGTTTGAGCGGATCTCCAGGATCTTGCCCTTGTTGCTGGCAAGCTCCTTCTTATCCAGGCTCATCACCACGCTGTCGCGCAGAATGACGTCGAGGCCGTCCTTGCCCGAACGCACCATCAGACCCCGTTTGGTCGGCTTATCCGCGGTCGGGGGGATAGTCGACAACAGGGTTGTCCGCTTGTCGGAGAGTTCATCCGTCAGGGACAGAGGCAGATCGACGCTCAGATCCAACGGTGCCTGCGCCATAAGCGGTGCATCCACTGAGTTCAGTGTGTCGCGCTGAGGCCAAGACACGGAGGACTGAGTATTCACGACCGGGAGGAACGGTGTGATGACAAAGCAAATGAAACCGACGATTCCAGCGATAATCGCTGTCCAACGAGTCAGTGTCGTAGGAGAGGGGCCGTCCATAGGCGGTCTCTCCACGCGGTCGATGGTCACTTCGGGTGAGCCGTCGACACTTTCTTTGATTTCTTTAGTTTCGGCAGTCACAAGGAAAGATACTACGGTAATTGGCGTTTTTCTTTGAGTTTGCAACGCGAAAGTTACATCACAGTTTCCACATTAGTAACAGGAATCACGTTTATAGCAGGGGATAGCCGCCCAATACCTACTTGCCAATACCTACTTGCGAACCGCCACTACGAACGGGCCGACCTGGTTTAGCTCCCAGTGCTTCTCAAATGCAGAGCGGGCAAAATTCAGGCTCCGGAAGACCACATTCGGATTGTTCGGATAGATATCATCCGCGATGTCCAACGTCAGTGGAGCGGCATCCTCGCCAACAGGTGTCTCAACCTCGCCCCGCAGCACAATGGCATCCGGTCCGCGCCACGGCGTTTCATCCATGGCCTGCACGAGCTCATCGGGGTCGCGAATCTCCGACCATTCCTCCAATGCCTGATTACGGCGGTCGAACTCACCCAGAGGGTTAGCGTAGTGGCTGGTCAGCGCCTGGAATCCGTACCAGGGATAGAGTGCTTGGAAATTCTTCTCATCCGTCAGCACCACTGTCTGGGCCGGATCGAGCCCGGCCTCCTTCAGCGTTTGGTCCACCGCTGAGTACCACGCCCCGGCATTCGGTGGGAAGCGGTCCGCGCGCTCGCCGTTACCGTCGGTGTCGGTATGCGCCAAGTCGATGGCACCATGCAACTTATTCGGAATCGACTGCGCGTAGCCAATGCCCGCCAGCAGCAAGACTGCCGCCATTACCGCGGAAACACGCTTGGCAATGTGAGCTGGTGCCGCCTGCGGCCAATACTTCTCGATGCCGTTGAGACGGGCGTCGGCAAGCGCGACCACACCAGCCGCAATCAACATAAACGTAATCGGTGCGGTGAGGCGGAACCCCAGCAGCGTGCGTCCGAGCAGCGTCGCCACCATCGAGGCCACTACCCAGCCATAGAGCACCAGCGTGCCCAGGCCGAGCGCGCGGGCATCCGGCTCCGTGGCGCTGACCAGCATGCGCACGACACCGATGAAACACAGCACACCGATTACGCTGGCGGCGAGCATCGGCAAAGGCAGCTGCGCGCCCTCCGGGGGCAGGTAGTGCGTCGCTGTCGCGCCCGAGCGCGGTGCCCCCGTCGCAACCGCCAGCATGTACGGCCCCCACACCGTCGCCGCAATCAGCATCGATCCCACGCCCATAATGATCAGACGCACTACGGGCATCCAAGAGCTTGACGACGTCCACGCGACCACGGCCAACACGACCACAATAAGCGCGCCTACGGCAGTGTAAAGAGTGTAGAAAGTCGCAGAAATACCCAGGAAGACGAGCACGCCAAACATGGCGGACCAGGCGCCGGTGAGACCGCGCCAGGCCATCACGGTCATCGCCGGAAGACCCATAGCAACGACTGCGGCGTAGGGCTCATCGGCGACAGTCGCCAGGGCGACCGCCGTGGTTGTCAGCGCAATGCCAGTGGCCACGGGCAGGGAGCCACTCAGGCGTTGCCACACCGGGACCAAAACACAGCCAGCGGCAGCGAGTGTAATCAATGCCCAGGGCTGGAAGACCTCCCAGCCGGCAATGCCCAGGATATTGGCCAGGCGTCCGCCCAGGAAAAACCAACCAGCGGGGTAGAAAGACGGAATGTCGATGTACGACATGTCATGCAGGCCAGGCTCCGAGGCCATCCTGGTGAGGTATTCAGTGCGGAACTCCTGGTCGACGGACAGACCGTCCAACCACAGCCTGGTCGAGCCCAGTGGCAGGCCGACGGCAGAGACCGCCAAAATGGCCGGTGACATGTAAGCCATCAGGTACGTCAACCACGTTAGCCACCGGGGGCGATTATCTTTGCCCTTGGTGGCGAAGAAATACAGCAGGACGGTGGTGAGCGTCAGCGTGATGACAATCAGCGCTGTTGCGACTGCCCTGGTCAGCTGCGAGCCGCCAAAGGCCGGCAGCGACAGGCGGTGGAACACAAACCAGGACGCTAGAGCGATAACCGAACCGCCCACAAGCGCTGCGAACAGGTAGGTCAGAGCAGCCTTGAGGGAGAGCTGGTCATCGTTGAAGATTTCGTAGCGATCTTCGTCAACCAGCTCACTGTAGGATCGTGCGCCCGTTGTGTTGGCGCTAGTGTTGTCGGCACCCGTGGTGTCAGCGCTCGAGGTTTCGGCCTGCTTGTCTACCATGCCCTCAAGTTTTGCACAGGAACCGGACTCCGACGAACGGCGGAGCTAAAGGTGGGTACGTCAGCCCGTCAAGCCCCGCTGAGTTCTATCGAGTCCTTCGAAACCCGCTCTTAAATCGGCAGCTTCTTGAAGATCGGGCGCGGGATGTGCTTCAGCACCATCATCACTAGCTGGAATGCCGGCGGAGCCCAGACCAGGGTCTTACCGGCCTCGACGGATTTCACTGCGAGCTTGGCGACATCTTCCTTGTTCACGGTCAACGGAGCCTCGTCCACGTCAGCGGACATACGGGTACGGACCTGACCCGGGCGGATAACCAGGGTCTTGACGCCGTACTCCTCCAGGGCCTCACCCAGGTTCAGGTAGAAACCATCCAGGCCGGCCTTGGTGGAACCGTAGACAAAGTTGGAGCGACGCACGCGCTCACCAGCAACGGAGGACATGGCAATGAACTGACCATGGCCCTGCGCCTTGAACTTCTGACCAACCAGAACACCCATCGACATCGCACCGGTGTAGTTGATGTTCGCAGCCAGGACGGCCTTGCGCTGGTTCTGCCAGAGCTCCTCGGCGTCGCCAAGCATGCCGAACGCGACGATGCAGATATCCACGTCGCCGTCGGCAAATGCCTTCTCGACGACCTCCGGGTGGGAGTCGAAGTCCGTTGCGTCGAAGTCGAGGGTGACCACCTCGGAAGCACCGGCGGCCTTCATCTTCTCAGCGGAGGCCTCGCGCAGCGGATCGTTCGGCAGGGAAGCCAGGATGACCTTGGCCGGGCCCTTCTTCAGGAACTCGGCGGTAATAGCCAGGCCGATTTCACTGGTGCCGCCGAGCAGCAGGATGGACTGGGCAGCGCCTACAGCATTAATCATTGGGGCTTAAATCCTCTCGGTTCTTTTAGTGCAGTTCCAGTCGACGCGACATGTCAGAGGCGAAGACACCGTGCGGGTCGATCTCGTTGCGGGTGTCCAGCCAGCTCTGCATCTCGGGGTACATCTGGTGGAAGTTAGCGGCGGAAGTGCGCGACTCCTTGGCCAGGTAGAGGCGGCCGCCGAACTCCATGACGCGCTTATCCAAATCATCGAGGAAGGCGCCGAGACCCGGTTTGATCGGGAAGTCCACGCAGACGTTCCAACCCGGCATCGGGTAGGACAGCGGAGCGCGGTTACCCTCGCCGAACAGCTTGAATACGTTCAGTGCCGAGTAGTGGCCGGAGCGCTGGATGTCGCGGACAATCTCCTTGAACGGCTCGACGGCCTCGCGCGGAACAACGAACTGGTACTGCAGGAAGCCCTTGGAGCCATAGCCGCGGTTCCACTCGCCGATGAGATCCAGCGGCTGGTAGAACTGCGTGAGGTTCTGCACCTGGTTGCGGTAGGTACCGGACTTCAGCCACCACAGCTCACCAATGCTGATCATGGTCAGCTTGTTCATGGTGAAGGACGGGAAGATATCCGGCACAGTCACCAGCTGTGGAGCGTTGAACTTCAACGGATCCTTGGCCAGCTTCGGGGCGTATTCCTCCAGCTGAGCCAAGGTTGCCAGCGAACCGCGGGAAATTGCGGCGCGTCCCAGCTTCGGCTCCGGCGAGATGGCGTCGAACCACGCGGAGGAGTAAGTGAAGTTTTCCTCGGAGCCATCGGAGTGGAACTCGATGGTCTCGTCCAGAGTGTGGGTCATGTTGCCGTCAGCGATGAAGTAGGCCGTCTCGGTCTTGGTCATCTTGATCCGAGCGCGGACAATAATGCCGGTCAGGCCCATGCCGCCGACAGTTGCCCAGAACAACTTGCCGTCCGGGTCATCTGCAGAGCCCTCCGGCTCGAGGTGCAGGATACGGCCGTCAGCGACCAGCAGCTCCATCGACAGCACGTGGTTGCCGAAGGAACCTGCAGAGTGGTGGTTCTTACCGTGAATATCCGGACCAATGGCACCACCGATAGTGACCTGGCGAGTTCCCGGCAGCACCGGCACCCACAGGCCGTAGGGCAGTGCGGCCTTCATCAGCTGGTCCAGCGTGACACCGCCGTCGACATCAACAATCGCCGACTCCTGGTCAATGGAGTGAATCTTGTTGAGCTTCTGCATGTCGATGACCAGACCGCCCGAGTTCTGGGCGGGGTCGCCGTAAGAGCGGCCCATACCGCGGGCAATTACACCGCGGCGCAGGTGGGCAGGCTTGTCGGAGTTCTGGTCTGCGACAGCCTTGACGGCGTTAACGATTTCATCCAAGTCCGGCGTCGACAGCACCTGGGACTTAGCGGGGGCGGTACGACCCCAACCGGTCAGGGTCCTGGCTTCTGTGTGTACGGCTCCGTAGGCACCGTTCGAAGCATCGGTGCTGGACTTGCCGTTAGTGTTAGTGGACATCAAGGCTAGGCTACCCCTTTGCACCGGCTCCGTCGCCCGTGACGCTCCGAGGTGTTGGTCACGCTTGAGGCCGCGCACGGGCCGTCGGAAAGCGAGTGAAATGTACGGAGAGACTATAGATCCATAATTTTTCGGATCTCTTCCGGCAGCATTTCCTGCGAGGTGATCTGCGGGCCGTCGTACGCCTCGAGTGCGCGGTAGACCTGTGCGCGTTCCTTGCTGTCGAGGATGGGCAGTTCCTCAGCGAACAGCATGACCATCTGGTTCGACAGCGGGGTGTTGGTGTACTCGGCGGCCATGTTGATGGTTTCGCGCGGCTTCTTCTTGAAAAAGTCGAACATGCGATAAAGGCTACCCCGCGTGGGATCCGTCACTCGCGATACCATCAACCTCATGACTTCCACGCCTGCTGCTGCTCCGCAGACCCTTGCCGTATGTAGTTCCACATCGCCCGTTGTCATTTGGCATGTGGAGCTCTCGCCGTCCTTTGCAGGCGAGAGGTTGTCGGGTGCATGGCTGGTGGATCCGCTTGACGACGGAGCCCTGGAGACCGCCACCAATCTGCTCACCGGTTGCTTTGTTGCGTCTGTGACCGCGGGCGATGGTGACGGTGACGCTGCGGCAGAGAGCGCTGAGGGTGCTGAGGGTGCGGACTTGCTATCGCAAGCGATTGAGCAGGCGGGGGCCACGGTGATTGACCTGCCGGCATCCGTGGCCGGCATTCGTGACCACATCGGGCAGCTGCGCGCTGCCGCGAAGGAAGAGAAGGCCAAGCCCGGCAAGGGAAATCTGACGGAGCCGCGGTTTCCCAAGGTCAACGACGTGGAGGTTATTGATTTTCCGCATGTTGGCGAAAAAGTCGCAGGGCCGGTGCTGGGGCTTGCCCGCGGGGTAGAAGAGCTGGTGGCGCAGTGGACCGCGGTGGAGTCGCAGCGCCTGCGTCGCAAGTACTTGGTAGAGCCGTGGGGCGCGGAGCCGCGCCAGATTCCACTGGTAAAAACGCGCGCATTGTAGCGAGTTTTTGCTATCCAGGCCACATTGTTTTTCCTGCGTACGCTGTGAGGTATGGCAGCACAGACCGATAACGTAGTCGCCTTCCCGGGCGTTCGCGTGGCCACGGAACCGGCCACGCTCATTATCGGTGCCTCTTTGGAGGAAGAACCGTGCAGCGCCCACCGCGTCTTCGGGGTCAATGACCAGATGGATCTGCGAAGCCTGTCCCGCGTGTTAGCGGTCATCTTTGGGTGGGGCGACGAAAGCGTGCCGACGAAGTTCCACCTGCCCAGCTCTGCGGTGGAGTCTGCGGCGCAGCTGGTGACTGGCGGCAGACCCGCAGCGGTCGGAGTCGTCGATGTTCCCTTATCCACCACAGTTGCCGAGGTGCTGCAAAGTCCCGGCGATACTCTTATCTGGCAGTGGGGGCTGTGGAAACATACCTTGCAGGTCAGGGAAGCTTTTGCCCGCGATGAGGCCACCCCGGATGCCCTGTGTATCGGTGGCTCGGGCTCTATCCGCGCACTGGGGGATATGGACGCGGAGGAGCCGGTAGATATTGCCGCAATCAATAGGGAATTGACCGGACGGGACTCTATTCAAAATACGTTGGCCACCGCTCGTGCCGATGTCGTGGACATCATCGAGAGGTCGGGGGTGTTTGAATTCGTGCCCCTGTTACAGGCTCTGGACCTGCAGAGGTCGGAATCAACCGCGCTGGAATTGACCGGGGAGGCGGGGGAGAGCGTCGTCAAGCGATTGCGTGCATTGCCTATAGAGGACGCCGAGAAAGACCCAGCCGGGCACGATGCGGCGTTGGTGGAGCTGCTATGTTTGGCGGCGCTGACCTCGGATGAGCTGCGGCATGATGTGGCGGCGCATGTCATGGAGCGCCTCGGTTGGGAGAGCGACGAGGGCATCCCGCTATCCGGCGAGGATGTGGAGGAATTGGCGGCGGCTAGCTGGGCGGAGATGAGTGCGTTGGGCCTAGCTGGGGAGGATGTGCTCTCGCCGGTGGAGCGGCTGGATCTGCTGCGTGAGGCGCTGCGGCGTTAGTTCGTTTCTCCTCTTTATTGCCTCCTCATGCTCGCGCTGGCTGTTTGTTAGCTGGCCGGTGGCCTAGAATTTCTAGGCGTGTCAGCGAATGAAACAGCAAATGAAAACCCGAACCGTGAAAACGGCAAGCTCGGAAACGGCTCCCACGAAAATGGCTTTGTCGTAGAGGACTCGGCCGCAGTGCCGATGGCGACGGAGACCAAGGACGAGCACGGTCTGAAAGTGCAGATGATGCGCTTTATTATCTCCGGCGTTATTGCGGCGGTGGTGGACTTCGGCCTGACGTTCATCATGCTCAACGTCTTCGGGGCGACCAACTTCTGGGGCAAGACGGTCGGCTGGGTTTTCGGCACGATTACGGCGTACATCATCAACAGCCGCTGGACCTTCAAGTCGAAGTCCTCGGCGAAGAAGGTGCTGGCAGTTGCGGTGCTGTACCTGATTACTTACGCCACCCAGGTCGGTATCTTCAACGTGTTACAGCCCTGGCTCGTCGAATCCTGGGACTGGAACGCGCAGTGGGCACAGTTCGGCGCATTCGTCGTCGCGCAGGGCGTTGCGACGGTAATTAACTTCATCATTCAGCGTGTATTCATCTTCCGTGTGAAATAGCGCGATACGCTGGGGGACGTGACTTCGACTGCTTCTAATAAGGAATCCACTCAGCTGACCGCCGAAACCGATGTTGACATGCTGACTATTCAGCGCGTGCTGTTTGCTCCGCCCGCAGACTGGGTGGAGCCGGATTTGTACTACCGAGTCGAAGGCGTTGGCGCCTACGACAGCTCGGTGCAGGCCACCCGTAACTCGATCACGCTCGGTCGCCACACCGTGGTGCGCACTGACACCTACTTCGGTCGCTTCCGAGCTTCTTACTGGCAGCGCTGGACCTCAATTAAGCAGGTCGAAATCCGTGCGCGCGTGGTCGGTTCCGCGCGTGTGCTGGCCTACACCGAAGATATTGGGGGCCACCTCCGCTTGGAGGACTCCTGGGCAGCGGGCGGCTCGGATGCCGACGGCAACTGGACCGGTGAGCACTCGCCGATGTCAGGTTCTGCCAATGAAGAGGTGCGTCTGACCGTCCCGCTGGACCGCTTCGCCGATGGCGGTGCCATTCACCTGCGCTTCGACACCGAGGACGCAGGCGCAAAGATTTCCGATGTCCGCTATGTTGTGCCCAAGTCGGCTATCAAGCGCGATATTCCGACTGACCTGGTCATTTGTTCCTACAACCGACCGGTTGACTGTGCTCGAACCGTCGCCACGCTGGCTGAGGACCTGCCAGCCCTTGAGCGCGTTCGCACCATCCGCGTCGTTGACCAGGGCGAACAGCACCCGGCCGACGAAGCCGACTTCATCCAGGCCAAGGAGATCCTCGGCGAGCGCCTGAACGTTGTCCACCAGCCGAACCTCGGCGGCGCCGGCGGTTTCTCCCGCGGCATGCGCGACGCCACCGCTGCGGGCGACTGCATGGTTCTGCTTACCGACGACGACATCCGCCCCGAGCCCGAAACCACCCTGCGCCTATCCGCCCTGGCCGTATGCGCGGAAAAGCCGATGCTGCTCGGTGCGCAGATGCTCTTCCTGTTCAACCCGACCAGCCTCTTCCGCACCGGCGAGACCTACAACTGGAAGGCGCTGACGGTCGAGGAGAACGACCCCAAGTTCGGTTACGCCGACGTGGACGTGCGCAAGTACCACCAGCTGCGTCGCCTGGGCGTTGACTACAACGCCTGGTGGACCTGCCTGGTGCCGTCCGAGGTCATTAAGAAGATTGGCCTGGCGCTGCCGCTGTTCTTCCAGTACGACGACATCGACTACGGTTTCCGCGCCGCCAAGGCCGGCTACCCGACTGACACCATTCCGGGCGCCGCCGTCTGGCACGCCGATTTCTACTGGAAGGACATCGAAAACGCCGCCCAGTACTTCGGCCTGCGCAACTCCCTCATCGCCGCCACCATTCACGGCGATGTCACCGCAAAGGACATGGTCAACGTCGCTTCACGACGAATCCTCTCGAACCTGGTCTCCATGCGCTACGGCCTGGCCTGGACGCAGATGGAAGCTGTTCGTGACCTGCTGCGTGGCCCGGAGGTGCTGAAGAACGCATCGCAGGGCGACTTCGCTCGCATTTCTGCTGGTCGAAAGAACTTCCCGGAGACCGAGCTGCTGCCGATGCACGAGATGCCGGGTGGTCTGACTCCGGTTCGCCCGCCGTCACACGAGATTTCCAGCGAAAACAAGACGATGGCAAAGCGTTTGGCTTATACGCAGATGGGTAAGAAGCGCCCTGGTCCGGTGGCTGTGGCCTTCGAGGACTCCTTCTGGTGGCACATTTCCACGTTCGACGATGTCTGGGTCACCGATGCCTCCCAGAACGGAGTGCGTCACCTGGTCCGCGACCTGGATAAGGAAAAGTCCATGCGCGCCGAGACCATCAGCCTCATGCGCGAACTGTCCTCCAAGTGGGACGACCTTGCGAAGCAGTGGCGTGCCGCCGTGCCGGAGCTGACCAGCGAAGACAACTGGGAAAAGTTCTTCCAGGGCGAGTAGTTCTTCAATCATGACCACGCACACACCCACGCCTTCGACTAGCTCAGGTGGCAAAACCCGCAAGCAGCTCATCGCCATTTTGGTGCTATTGGTGCTGATTATCCTGTTGCTGGCTCTGTTCCTTTTCCTCCAGGTTTCTGGGGATCGAGGTGGCGATTCGGCGGCTGCCGAGGGCAGTGCGTCGTCGTCA
This sequence comes from Corynebacterium sp. HMSC14H10, assembly GCF_001807105.1. Classification (NCBI taxonomy): domain Bacteria; kingdom Bacillati; phylum Actinomycetota; class Actinomycetes; order Mycobacteriales; family Corynebacteriaceae; genus Corynebacterium; species Corynebacterium sp. HMSC14H10. The sequence continues at coordinate 175,828 of NZ_KV787443.1, forward strand.
AGCGAAAATGGCGATGCGCAGGTGCAGGCGCAGGCGGAGAAGGCCGTCGTAGTGTACAAGCAGGTGCTGGCGAACCCGGCGCCGCTGCAGACTTTTGTCGGTGAAGTTAGTCCTGGTGGGGCGATGAAATATGCGCTCGTGCATCTTGATGATGGGTGCGTGCCCGAGCTGGTGCTGAACTATGGCACAAGTGCGATGAGCGCCGAAATTGATGCGATTGGTGTCTACGGCGTTGACGAGAATGGTCAGGAAATTCAGTTTCAGAATTCCTACCATGACGGCGTGACTTCTGTGGGCGGTGTACGTCGCGCTCTTCAGCGAGCTACTGGTCAGCCGGGTATGTTCTCGTTTTCTGCAGAGAGGATGGGGCGCGATCAGGAAGATTTGCTGGTGACGCGCCAGGGCAATGAGCTGGTGGAAACGCCTGCGAATCCGGGTGCCGGGGAGTTCGAACAGTTTAACTGGATTCCGGCTGACAACCTGGATGTCGTCGAGGCCATTGCTGCTGGTAATGACTGCGCGCCGGGCTCGGGCTCGGGCTCGAATGGTGCTGGCGCTGATGGTGGTAACGGTGGCAACGGCGGCCCGAATCCGACGGCGGGGCGGTCGGCTTCGGGGTCGGGGTCTGGTTCGGGTTCTAGTTCTTCGTCAAGCACGTCTGGAACCAATTCGATTACGGGAACCGTGAAGGTTTTCCAGACCAAGGCAGATGTTCTAGCCTATGAGCAGCGCCAGGATCCTAACCCCGGTTCACCGGACAGGGGACCTTACGCAATCTTGATTCTGGACCAGCCGACCGAAGTTACTGCACAGCTGTCGGGGCAAAACGGACCGGAGACGCGCACGATTGAACAGGCGATCGTCAATCCGGCACTGCACAGAGATGGCGAGCGCGCCACTATTACCTTTTCGGATGATGAATACTATTGGCCCTCTGATCCCGGAGTTCCTTTTGGTATCCGTCTCGAGGATGCACCAAGAGGTTAACGTTTGACAGTTATCCACAGCCGCCAAATTGTCCACAGAAACGGGCAATTCGGCGGCTTTTCTGCTGCCAATTTCCGCGGGGTCGACCATAACTAAAGGCACTAATTCCAATGCGTGAATTCCTGTAGCCCACCTCGGGGAGCGTGCCTAAACCAATGCCTAACTGGACTTACGATTCCGATGGCCTCATCCACGCGGCTTCGCAGAAACAAATCAAGCATCCTTGTGAATATGTCAGTGCCAAGTCAGAGCTGGATAATCTGCACGGGCACGTCGGAAGCGCAAATATTCGAGATGGATCCCTGCTCAGACTGGCGTACGGCACCTACATCGAGTGCTCTCGCTGGAATGCGCTGTCAGCATTCGAACGTTTTCAACTACAGATAAAGGCACTGGTCAAGCCAGGTTCCGGGACAATCATTACGGGCGAAGCAGCCGCTGCGTTGCATGGCATCCCGTTGCTTGTTCGAAATGCCACAATCGCGCTTGCCAATTCCGGCCTGCGCCGACCTGGCGGCGGATTGCGCCATGTCAGTGGCAGAATCCTCGAACAAGACATCGTTCGCATTGGTGGGCGCTGCGTTACAGATGTGCCGAAAACCGTCATCGATATCTGCCGCACCGCCGAGTCCGAAAACGGGCCAATCATCGTTGACACCGCACTGCGACAGTGGTGTGACCTCGAAGAACTGCACACCGTCCTCACAAATTACCCACGTTCGCCGGGGACCCGTCGCGCCCGCGAGCTACTTCGAACTGCCAGCGAACACAGCGAAACCATCGGTGAGTCGATCACAAAGAAATGCATAATCGACTCAGGAATTGCCACGCTTTACGACGAAAAATGCGTGCTCATGCAGCAAGTCGAGTTCTATGACAGTGAAGGATTCATTGGGCGCGTCGATTTTTATGTGCCTCATCTGAATTTGATCATTGAGTTCGATGGGCTGACTAAGTATTCCGGTGGCGGGGTAGCAGCCACGGAAACTGTACTTCTGAAAGAGCAAGCTCGCGAGAAGCGTCTGAGGAACCTCCACTTAGATGTACTCCGCTTCCAATGGGCGCAGGTCATTAATGGGGACTGCGTGGAGGTCTTGCGACAGTTTGCTATTCGGCAGAGGCAGCGCATTCAGGCAGGTGGGTTGGTATTTTCGTCCGAAGTTGGGCGTTTTCGTCAAGCCACTGTCCCGTATAAAGATCGGCAGCTCCGTGATTCCAGAATCCAGGAGCGTAAGCAGCGTTTGCAGCTTCTGGAAAATGCACCGGCCTCGCGCGACTCAGGCTAAGTTCAGCTGCTGACCTATTGCAATTGTGCTCACCGGACTTGGAACGATTTCGAGCGGACTGGCTCGGATTTCCAGCGACTTATGGCCAACTTTCCGCCACTTGTCGATGACTTTTCAGGACTTATGGCCACGCTGTTGGCCTGGCCCGCGCACTTATCGTAGGACTATTCACTTATGCGCAGGCTGTAGCGCATCGATGAGTGAATACCTCATCGATATGTCAGTGGAGGAGAAGGGAACCAGGGGTTAGGTAACACTTTTGCGCACTGAGCACTCGAAATGCGGACTACACGACCCGGGCGAGATCAAATATGCAGGCCAGCGCCACAGCCTCAGCCCCACCAGCCGCAACGCCAGCCCGAACTACTTCGACTTCGGATCGAAGCGCTCGAAGTTCTCCGCGCGGCCCTGTTTCAGTAGCTTGAACCAGCGGTAGAAGCCGCGGACATCGCGACGCTGGACCAGGAAGAACCAGCCGAAGCGCAGGAACTCCTGTGGCATGAGCTTGCGCATGCCGGGCTGGCTCATCAGGTAGCCGCGGTTGCGGTAGGTGAAGTAGCGCTTGAAGTCATTGGTCGGGTACTGCGTGTGCATCTTGCCGCCGAGAATGGGCACAAATTCACCCGAGCCGGAGGGGTGCAGGTAGGCCGTCGTCAAGCATGTGCCGAACCGGAGGCCGGAGCGGACTAGGCGGCGGTGGAATTCGACCTCGTCGCCGCGGATGAATAGGCGGTAGTCGGGAACGCCGAGCTGTTCCAGCGAGCGGGCGCTAAACAGCGCGCCGTTGAACAGGGATGCGATGCCGGGCAGGAGATCGTGGTTGCCGTCGATGGTTTCGAGGTCGCTAGGCAGTTCGAGTCCGGTCGCAGCCTTCTGATCTGCGAAATTGGTGAACCATCTCCGCCCCTCAGAGTCGTTCACTGCCGGGAGTTTGGGGTTGATTCCGCTTTCGAAAAGCTCCTCGCGATGACGACGCCACACCAGCCCGCGGCGCAGGGGGAATGCCAGCTTGTTCGGAGCCTTAATATCGCAGACCACCGGCGAGACAGCGTCGAGCTGGTGGCGTCGCGCGCAGCTGTGCAGCGCCTTCAGCACGTAGGAGTCCTCCGGGCGCCCGTCGTCATCGGCGCACCAAATCCACTCCGCGCCGAGCGACAGCGCAGTCAGCATGCCCAGTGCGAAACCACCAGCGCCGCCCAGGTTCGTCTTGGAACCGACGTAGTGAATCTCCGGCGCCGATCCGCTTTCCGACGACTGCTGCGCCGCCACCTGCTCGGCGAGTTCCTTGACCTTCGGGTCGTTGCCGTTGTCGACGATGATGAGCCACTTCGGCATGTGGGTCTGGCTGGCAACGATGGGAAGCGATTGGCGCAGGTCCTCGATGCGGTTGTGAGTCACCACGATTGCGGCCGTTGCTGCCTCATCGTGATTTGGGTGGTCAGCCGAGTTTTCGCTCACTTCGTTCTCCATCGGGGACGTACCGTTTATTACTGTTTTTATTGCTGTCTATCTTGCCATGTTGCTCCGGGTGGGCAATTCCAAGCATCCGTGCCGCCCGCCAGCCGCCGGCCGGCTGCCCGCGAGCCGCTCGCTCGGCCACGATGGGGGAACCGCGCCCGGACTCCCGGCGAAGCTGCTACCGTCGCTGCGCGAGCACGCGGCGCACCTGGTCGGCGGCCTCTTTACCTTCGTAGGCTTCGACCACTTCGTCGACAAGCCCTGCCTGTCGAACCGTACCGTGATCAATCCACAGCGCCGTGTCGCACAGCTGCGCCAGGAACTCATTTGAGTGCGACGCAAACACCAGCAGACCGGAGCGATCGACCAATTCGGTCAACTTCGTCCGGGCCTTCGCCATGAATGCGGCGTCGACGGCTCCGATGCCTTCGTCGAGAAGCAAAATCTCCGGCTCAATGGACGTGACCACGCCGAGCGCCAGTCGCACGCGCATACCGGTGGAGTAGGTGCGCAGTGGCATGTGCAGGTAGTCGCCGAGTTCGGTGAACTCTGCGATTTCGTCGAGCTTGGATTTCATCTGCTTGCGCGTCTGCCCCAGGAACAGACCGCGGATGATGATGTTTTCCAGGCCTGAGATCTCCGGGTCCATGCCGACACCGAGGTCGAACACCGGAGCCACACGGCCGCGCACATCGGCGGCACCGCGCGTGGGCTCATAGATGCCCGACAGCAGTCGCAGCAGCGTGGACTTACCCGCGCCGTTGTGACCTACCAGGCCGACGCGGTCGCCCTCACGCAGGTGAATGTTGATGTCCTTCAGCGCTTCAATGACCACGACGTTGGAGTCATTGCGGCCAATCGCACCACCCGCGGCGCCGAGGAACGCCTTCTTCATCGACCGCGATTTGGCGTCGAAAATGGGGAAGTCAACGCACGCGTTGTAAGTATCAATGCTGACCATGCTTATCCCTTGCTAGTTCTATTCGCTTTACGACGGCCCTTGCGGCCTAAACCCAGTAGCTCACGCGGGAGCGCCACAGGCGCATGGCCCCGAGTGCCAGCAGCAGGCCGACTGCGGTGCAGGCGAGGACAATCCACCAGTGGTAGGTATCCACCGGCTCGCCGGTTAGCGGGGCGCGGATGATTTCCAGGTAGTGGAACAGGGGATTGATCTCTGCGATGCGTGCGCGTTCGGCGACGGCACCGCCCTGTTCCTCCAGTGTCTTGGTGGTCCACACAATCGGAGTCATGTAAAACACCAGCTGAATTAGGGAATCCAGCAGTGGTGCCACGTCGCGGTAGCGCGTAGCGATGATGCCGAAGAACATCGTCACCCACACACCGTTGACCACCAGCAGTGCCATCGCTGGGATGACTAGGAAGAAGTTCCAGCCCAAATCCGGACGGAAGACCAGCACGAGAATCAGCCAGATCACCATGTTGTGGGCCAGGAAAAGCAACTGACGCCACACCAACCTGTAGACGTGAACACTCAGCGCACTGGGCAGCTGTTTGATGAGGCCTTCGTTTTCAATGAAGACGGTTGCGCCCTCGCGCACGCAGCCGGAGATGAAGCCCCAGATAATCAGACCAACGGTCACGTGCGGCAGGAAGAACGCCAGGTCCTGCTGGAACAGCAGCGAGTACAGCAGGCCGAGAGCCAGGGCCATCGCGCCGGTGGCAATGGTGATCCACAGCGGGCCAAGCGTGGAGCGACGGTACCGCTGCTTGATGTCCTGCCAGCCCAGTTGCAGCCACAGTTCGCGCTGGCCAAAGCCGGTAGCCAAATCCCGCCAGGCAGCGCCCATGGTACGGGAACGCGATTTGAAAGCCGGTGCCTCACCCGTTGCGTCAACCATTCGCGCAATGTCGCGGCGGAGAGTTTCCTCCGTGCGGATAGCGGAGCCATTGCGCACAGTATCGGCCGGCTGGTCGGCTGCAGCTGCGGATTGGCGATCATTTTCTGCGTTAGTCACGTCTCCAAACTACTAGCTAGGGCGGTTTAGATTGAATACCGACGGCACCGGGCGAGCCATTATTCCACGTCGTGACGGCGAACAACCGTCGCGTGGGGTGGTCGTCCTTGGTGGTGACGTGGTGCTTCTGAGGCTGTTTCCACGGTTGGTTATGTGACTGGTTATGTGACCCTGGAAAACTTACATACAATCGCCGCTGTAACTGCTTTATGGCATGCAGCTGGTGCATATGGTTCACGCATCGGGAGTGCTTGCGCATGGATACAGGCAGGAAAAGCTCGGCCAATTTTAAGCAACTGCTAAAAAGGGATAAAGATTATCCTATATGGGGTTGCTTCGATAGAATTGGTTCCAACTAAGATGTGCAAGCGATACACGGTTCGGGGCATGAACGCTCGATTCGTGGGTGATTGCACAGTTAACTCTGAAATAGATATCGCAGCTTGAATTCGAAACCGGGAAAGGGTTTTCATGGCCTTCGATGTGCCGACAACCAGGGGTGCTTACTCGTCGCTTTCCGACGGGTGGACATACCTCAATGCGGGTCAACGCACCCAGGTACCCGAGCGTGTCCAGGCTGCGATGATTTCTGCATTTCGCAATGCGCAGAAGTCCCTTCCTGGTGAGACTGGGGCGGGGGCTCATGGCCAGTCGCGCAGCTCGGGCGTTCCCGCTGCAGCGGAACTAACCGCCAGTGCGCGCCGGGCTTTTGCCGATCTCACTGGTGGCCCGGTCGCCGGCGTGGTGTTGGGATCTTCGCGTGAGGTGCTCATGGAGCAGTTCACGTCCGCAATGAGTCGACGCTTGACGCTCGGCTCTAACCTGGTGATTTCTCGCATTGGTTCGCAGGTCGTACACGCACCACTACGCCGAGCAGCCAATCTCTACGGAGCTCAAGTCCGCATTGCTGAGGCTGACTTGTCCTCGGGTACGTTGCCGTCCTGGCAGTTCGACGAGCTCGTAGACGAGCACACTCGCCTCGTTGTCGTCCCGGCCGCGGATCCGTTCATTGGCACCATTGCCCCGGTAGCTGACATTTCTCGGCGGGTGCATGAGTACTCCAACGCCTGGGTTTTGGTTGATGCCTCGGATATTGTCGCCTACCGCGATGTGTCGATGAGCAAGCTGGGCGCCGACATCATGCTGGTTGATGCCTCCGTGCTGGGCGGGCCTGAGGTCGCAGCATTGGTGTTCAAGGATCCCGAGATGTTCGAGCGCATGACGTCGTTAAGCTATGTGCCGAATGTGCGCGGCGTCGAGCGGATCGAGGTTTCCCCGGTGTCGCCGGCATTGCTCGGCGGAGTGTCGGAATCGGTGCTGCACCTGGCATCGCTGGATAGCACGGCGAGGGGGTCGCGTAGGCACCGCATTGAAACGGCGATGCCGCAGGTTTCTCGCTACTTGACGACGTTGTCGGAACGCCTAATTGCGGCGTTGATGACCCTGCCGCGGGTGTACATCATCGGCATGGATACCGAAGATGATTCTTTCGCGAGTGTGTCGCGGGCACAGCACATTCCGCGCGTTAGCTTCCTCGTCGATGGGGTGTCGGCGAAGGTGGTCGTGGATAGGTTGCTGGATAATGGCCTCGTGACCAGCATTGTTGATGCATACGAATCGCCACTGCTGGAGGCCATGGGCATCGATGAGGCTGGAGGCGCCGTGGGAGTTGGCCTCCAGCCGTTCAATACGCCGCACGACATTGACCAGCTCGTGCGCGCAGTTGCCTCGCTCGGTTAACTAGGTAGTCAGCTAACTAGACGGTCAGCACAATCTTGCCGCTGACCGCGCCGCTGTCGAGCAGTTCGTGGGCCTTGGCTGCGTCGCGCATATCCATGACCTCATGAATTTGAGGGGTGACGGTGCCGTCGGCAAGCATTGGCCAGATGGTGTCCTCTGTGGCGTTGACGATGCGAGCCTTGTCAGCGAGATCGCGGTAGCGCAGGCCGGTGGCGGTGATGGAGCCGCGCTTGCTCAGCAGGCGGCCGATGTTGAGCTCGCCCTTAACGCCTCCCTGCATGCCGATGATGACCAGGTGGCCGTCCTTCGCCAGGGCCTTGACGTTTCGGTCGAGGTACTTTGCGCCCATGATGTCCAGAATGACGTTGGCGCCACCCTCAGCTGCAACGATCTCCTCGAAGTCCTCTTCCTTGTAATTGATGAGGATGTCGGCGCCGAGCTCCTTGCACTTAGCCAGCTTCTCCGCCGAACCGGCGGTGACTGCGACGCGAGCACCGAGCCGCTTGGCCATCTGAATAGCGAAAGTGCCGATGCCACCCGCGCCACCGTGGACCAGCAGTAGGTCGCCTTCCTTGAGGCCGGCAATCATCACGACATTCGAGAACACCGTGCAGGCAACCTCGACGATGGATGCTGCCTCGGTGAAGGAGTAGCCATGTGGCAGGGGGAGAATCTGGCCGGCCGGGACTGCGACCTTTTCGGCGTAAGCGCCACCGGAGAGAAGGCAGCAGACCTCGTCGCCGACTTTCCAGCCCTGGGAGTCCCCCTTGACCTCTTCAATGACACCCGCGCACTCCAGGCCGAGGGTGTCGGTCACGCCCTTCGGCGGCGGGTAGTGTCCAGCGGCCTGCAGTAGGTCAGCGCGGTTTACGCCAGCGGCCTTGACCTTGACCAGCACCTGCCCATCCTCGAGAGTCGGTTCCGGAGCATCGGCCCATTCCAGGGCGCGGGGGTTGGAAAGATCAGTCTGAATGATTGCCTTCATAGTCTTCAAAGGTAATGCAAAAACTGGTTATGCACGCGGTATTTCAACCTCTTTTGCAATTAGCAAAAATAGTTATGTCTGTAGAGGTGGATGCTTGGGGTGTGGTTTCCGATGAAGGGCTTGCGAAAGGTGCTGGCAAGGGGTGTTATGAGGGCGTTTGCTGCCTTACGGCGGTATGCGGTTATGATGTTGGCGTTGGAAGTATGGCAGAGCGGCCGAATGCACTGGTCTTGAAAACCAGCGAGGGTCACACCTCCGGGGGTTCAAATCCCTCTACTTCCGCAGATGAAACCCTCGGTAGATTTTCTACCGGGGGTTTCTTCATTTCTCTTAAAAGTTGGCGTATGTGCTGAGGTCAGCGACGGATAGTCGGACCTTTTGGAGGCTTTCGTGGTTAACCCCGTTATGGGGTGGTCGGACGGGCATGTAATTGGGCTCTTTGGATACCCCTGAACAGCGTTACAGGGGGCAGGCTGGGGTGTTTTGTCGCGGGATGGAAAATGGGGGCAGTTTTGGCAGCGGTGGGGAACAGCCATTTCAGGGCAGTGCGTATTTCTATAGTTAAAAGTATTCCAGCCGGCCCAAACCTGTAACGCACGTGCGGACATGTGACTGGTGTGACTGATGTGGCGACATAGTTTTCGATTTTTAGGTTGATGTTCGAAAAATGGCTACTTGTTGCCGCCGTCGATAGGTGTCGTATTAACTATCGCCAAGTGAATCGCACGCCGATGCATCACGCGTGCATTCCTGCTGGAGAACCGCCATGTTGGCCTACTCCGACCACAAGTCTTCGCATCGTTAAAAGGAGCCCGTGACAGATGGCAACTCGCACCGTACGTAACCGCAGCATTGCTCGCATTGCTGCACTCTCTCTAGCCGCAGGTATGACCTTTGCGGGATTCGGTAATACCGCACATGCTCAGGACCTGCTGAGCGTTGATTCCATCACTCAGACTGTCACCGACGCCATTGGTGAAGTCACCGGTACTGGTTCCTCCAGCGCGACGCATAGCTGGAAGAACTCCAATGTGACGCGATCCGTTGAGGTCAATGGTGTCGCGGGTGCCGTCGTCAAGCCTGGCGATGTCGTGACCTTTACTCTGACCTACACGGACAACAACATCTGGGGTGCGAAGTCCTACATTCAGCGCATGACCGATGTCATTCCGGATGGCCTGCAGTACGTGGCCAACTCGGCGACGTACAAGGTCGGCGACGATGAGTGGGCAAACCAGAACGAGTCAGACAAGTGGCTGGAAATCGTTAACAACGGTGCGGTGGAGTTTAAGGCCGGCACCATCTTTCAGGCATGGGGCTCCCCGACCACGTCGACTGTGAGTTTCAAGTGGAAGTACCGCGTCACGAACGCAATTGCCGACGGTGCGTTGAATACGGGAACCGAAATCCACTTCAACCCGAGCAATTCGGTGGAGAAGCTGCATGACATGGGGCCGAAGCTCACTGTGAAGCGGGAGGCGCCAGCTCCGGATATTCCGGGTATTCCGGATGTCCCAGGTGGCTCGCTGGGCTCCCCGAGCCTGCAGTCGCCGAGCCTGCCGTCACCGGGCTTCCAGTCCCCGGGGCTGCCGTCGCCGGGCATTAACCGCTAAGTAGTTTCCATCTGCGCACTTTCATCTCGATAGTTCTCAGGTCTCACAGAAAGCTTCTCAACATGTACAACGCACACGCCCAGACCACTAAGGCCTCTCGTCCGCGACGTCGCTCCCGTACCGCCATTGCCGCAGTTACCATCGCAGCTGGCTTGACCTTCGGTTTCGGCGCTCCGGCCATGGCGCAGTCCCCGGGTCTGCCCTCGCCGAGTCTGAACTCGCCAGGACTTAATTCGCCTGGTCTGACCCTGCCGGGCTCGAGCGCCCCGAAGAAGAAGCTCGGCACCATCGGTGGCCCGGCATGGTCTGCTGATGTTTACTCGCAGATTATCCGCGGTAAGGAGGTCCGACCGGGTGACGAGGTCACGATCCGTATTGAGGTCGTCGGTGTCAACGGCAACGCCAAGCTGCGGGGAATCGGCCACAACATCCCGGCTGACTTTGAGCTCGTTCGTGTGACTCGCCAGTCGCAGGACAATATCCTCGGCGGCGGTATTTACACGCTGAAGGAGGGGGAGTACGTCAACACCGAGCGCAACGGTAATCGTCAGGTGCGCCTGTCCTGGACGGAGGGCGGCTTCCTCGGTGCCTTCAAGGACAACCCGACTGTCAGCAGTTCGAAGTCTGTCTCCGTTGACTTCACGTACCGGGCTCCGGACTACGAAGGTGAGTTCGACAACGGCGGCTACGCCCACGTGGGCGCGCTTTTGAACCCCAACGAGAACTGGGTTGTCGGCGGCGAAAAGGTAGTCGTGAACAAGAATGCGAAGCCGTCGTGGTGGCCGTTCTAACGACTGTTCTAGGTCGCGATTAGCGGCAGTTCTCTCTGAGGGATAAGTAAAAACTTCCCCCGGATAGAGAGCGAATTGCAGAACGTAACCCCCGGTCGCATGCGGTCGGGGGTTTCGTGTGTCCGAAATCTGCCACAGGTAATTTTGCGGAGGTAATTTAATTGCTCCGACCAACGTGTACTGTGGCCTGAAACAATACGGGCAAATTGCCAAAACCGGTAAGCTCGGTCTTGCTGTAATACAAACCCAGCGTCATACTGGCGGACGGTATTGAGGGAAAAGGTCGAACAATGGCAACGAATCGGAGCAACCACTCGGACGACTCGTTCGGTGAGTGGAGCATAAATCCGGGCACGTCAGATGATCAACCCTCCGCTGATACGCCGGCAAATGCGTGGAGCGCTGTGGATGGGTCACAGTGGGAGCAGCCTGAGGGGCAAACCCAGTATCTGCAGCAGCAGTATCCACAGTCCCAGCAGCCTGAACCATACCGCCCTGCCCCCTATGTTCCAGGTCCGCAAGCTGGCCCGGCTGCTGCGCCGCGCAATGACAACAAGGGACTGACCATCGCGGTTATTGTCCTGGCACTCGTTGCGGTCGCTCTCTTCGTCGGCGCAATGGCATACTTCTACTTCTCCGATTCGAAGGGAGTGAATTCGGCTGGCAGCAACTCGTCCCAGTCGGTTCAGTCCGCTAGTGCTGAGGGTTCCTCCACCTCGTCGACCGCTGAGCAGAAGCGTCGCGCTGAAGGGTTCCAGCCGCCATCGAACTGGCGTCACTGCTCCGGCTCGGGCGATCCGGGTGATTTGAACTTGGTATATGCAGAAGATGTCGGCGGTAACACGACGACCTGTCAGTTTGCCACCAACGTCCGCAATTCCTTCGTTGAGCAGTACCAACTTACGAAGAAGCTTAACGGTACTGTCACCGCTAGCAGCCCAACAACAGGCAAGACATACAGCATGACCTGCCGCGATAACGGTGAGGTTGTCACTTGTACCGGCGGTACGAATGCGACGGTGCACATTGTCTAAACGTCTCCGAGTAGCTCTGGCCGCAACCGCCGTCGTCACGCTCGGCCTTAGCGCCTGCACCATTGGCACCGATTCGGCGGACATGCCGTCGCCGACGCTGTCCAATCCGCTTGACGACGGCCCCGGCGGCGCATCCTCCGACGGGAAAGTTGTGCCCGGTGAGATGCCTCGCGAAGTTGTCGAGGCCGTGAAATCCGCGCAAAAGGAACTCGGTGGTTTGGCCGGCGCCGCTCTGGCAACGCCGGATAAGGATTCCGAAGTGGTTGCCACAGGTGACTTCAAAACGGGTCCGGCCTGGTCGACCTCCAAGGTGCCGATTGCGGTGGCTTATGTGCGCCAATCGGGCGTGGATTCCCTGGTCGAAGCCGCAATCACGGTTTCCGATAACGATGCGGCTGAGTCCATGTGGTACTCCCTGGGCGATGACGCGACCGCGGGCGCGACCACCGACGAGATTCTCCGAGAGGGCCACGACACCCGCACCGTCATGGGCACTGACCGCATCCGTGCGGAATACACCGTCTTCGGGCAGACGCAGTGGGATTTGCGCGACCAGGCTATTTTCGGCGCCAATTTGCAGTGCATCGAGGCGGGCCCAAAGGTCGCTGACCTCATGGGACAGATTGCCGACGAGCAGTCCTACGGCCTCGGACGCATCCGCGGCGCCCACTTCAAGGGCGGTTGGGGCCCAGATGATGAAGGCGTCTACCTTGTGCGGCAGTTCGGCTATCTGCCGGGCAAGAAGCCGGGCACCTTCGTTGGTGTAGCTATCGCAGCCCAGCCTGACGACGGCACCTATGAGACCGGCCAGCAAATGCTTGACCGCATCGCCAAGGCGATTGAGCGCAGCGGTGGCGCGACCACCGGCCGTGCCGGTAGCTGCTAGCTGAGCGATAGCTGTTAGCGCTCAATTCCTAGCGCAGCCAGCAACTGCGAGGTCTCTTCCTCAGTAGTGATGGTGATACGAGCACCTTCGCCGGCAAAGCAGCGGATGAGAATGTTGCGCTGCGCCAGGAAGTCACCGAGATCCGTGGTGGTGGCCACCGAGACGTCGTCAAGCAAAGAGAGATCCGCAATCCGACCCTCGTCAATCCAAATGAAGTTGGCCTGCGAATTCGGCAGCACCGTCTCGCGGCCGGTGGCGGCGTTGATGGCCTCGGTGACGGCGACGCGCTGTGCGCGGACCTCAGCAATGCGGGCGGTGAGCTCTTCCTGTGCGTCGAGCGAGGTGAGCGCGGCAATCTGCGCGAGAGTGTTTATGGAGAAGGGGATAGCGACCTTATTCACGGCCTCCACAAGCTTCTCCGGGCCGAACATGTAGCCCACGCGGAGCCCGGCCAAACCGTAGACCTTGGAGAATGTGCGCAAACCGACCAGGTTGGGGTAGGTATCCAGCAGCTCATGCGCCAACGGGGTAGCGGCATGAGTGGCCTCGTCCACCAGCTCGATGTACGCCTCGTCGAGAGCGACCACAACATCGCCCGGAACCTGCGCCATAAACTCCGCGAAAGCCGCGAGAGTGATGGTCGTGCCCGTCGGGTTATTGGGATTACAGACGAAAACCAGGCGTGTGCGGCCGGTGATAGCGGCAGCCATTGCCGAAAGATCATTGCGACCCTGCGCATCCAGCGGCACCGGCACCGGAGTAGCCCCGGCGACGCGAGCGAGAATGGGGTAGGCCTCGAAGCTGCGCCACGGGAACACGACCTCATCCCCATCCTCACAGGTGGCCTGCACGAGCTGCAGGCACAGAGCGGAGGAGCCGCAGCCGACCGCGACCTGCTCCATGGGCAGACCCAGGTGCTCGCCGAGCTTAATGCGCAGGTCAACCGCGCCCATGTCCGGGTAGCGGTTCGGGCTGGTGGTTGGGTCAGCGATGGTCTGTGAGATGGCCTCCACCACCGAGGGCAGTGGCGGTTGGGTCATTTCATTGGACGCGATCTTCAGCGCGCCGGGCACAGCCTTGCCCGGGACATAGGCCGGAACCTGCTCGAGGTCGGCACGGGTTTTGGGCTGAACTGAAGATGCATCGTTGGTCATAGGCCTAACTGTAGAACATGGCCCGGATTGGGCAGTACAGAATCCCCGCAAAATCCCAAGGTGTGGTCGCTATTTGTGGCGCCGTATTTGGTGGCTTCGCGGGTGTTTTGCTTTTCAATTCTTGTGTTCTGTAGGATTGGCTGCGGTTATTTGGTCTCGTCCACGCAATGGCGAACAGCTTTGCTGAAGCGGGATCGATGCCAGTGGTTTTGGAGGCGTGCCAGAGTGGCCGAATGGGGCTCCCTGCTAAGGAGTTGCCTGTCTTGCGACGGGCCGGAGGTTCGAATCCTCTCGCCTCCGCCACACGCGCCCGTAGCTCAACGGATAGAGCATCTGACTACGGATCAGAAGGTTAGGGGTTCGAATCCCTTCGGGCGCACAATGTAGACCCGCACCTTGTAGGTGCGGGTCTTTTTGTTTTTATTACCTGGCAGTGCAGCGCGAGCCGGGGCATTGCGGGGCGGGGCAGCGCGGTCCTTCACTTGTGGCCAGGGTTCGGTCACTTATCGATGGTTTCTCGTGGCCTGTCGATGGTTTTGCGCCACTTATGCGCGCGCTGTGGGTGCTACGTGTGCACTTGTCGATGCGTTGTTCACTTGTGGCCAGGCTATAGCGAATCGATGGGTGAACTATGCATCGATAAGACAACGAACCAGCTCCCTTGCTTCAGCAACGCGCAGCAACAGGTAGCAACGCGCAGCAACAGGCACCAACCCGGACCTGCCGCCCGACTCGCCACCTCCTTGAGCAGCCACGGCCGTACCTCCAACACCCCCGCGCAGCCTTTGCCCGGCTGAATCCGATTAGCCTGGCCTTGTACTTGGTCAATCGGGGCCTCCGCCCCGCGACGCTTCCGCCCCGCGCCGCCCCGCGCCGCCTCGCGCACCGGGGGACATTTTCCTATCCTGAACAGTTGCAATAGACTTAGACCCCGGTTGCCCTCCCCGTATTTCGATAGGAGCCTTGATGGACGCCCGTCTAGCCGTTCGCCGTAAGCCCGAGTTCCGCAATGAGGAAGCTACGCTGCTGTCCTCGATCGGCCAGGACGGCGAGGTGGCAATCTACTATCTCTACGATGCTTTCGATGCGACGGAGGAGGATCTTGTCGCGCTGCGTGAGTCGGTAGTTGCTGATTCGCGTGTCGACGAGCTGGTCGAGCTCCCGGCCCCCGCCGAGCTGGGGAACTACCTTGCTGTCGAGCCGCTTCCTGGCCAGTACGACCAGCGTGCCGATGCCGCCGAGCAGGCCCTGCGCCTGCTCCGCCCGGAAACGCAGGCGCAGATCACCTCGGCAACGCTGTATGTTTTCGATGCTCCGGTGAATGACGCCGTGCGCTCCTTCCTCATCAACCCGGTCGAATCGGGGGAGAAGAACCTGAGCTTCCTGCGCCGTCCGAGCATGGGCGAGATTGAGCCGCTGAAGGAGTACCCGGGCTTCACCGAGCTGGATGACGAAGGCCTGGCCGAGCTGCTCGCAGCCGACGGCATGGCCATGTCGCTGGCCGACCTGAAGACCATCCAGGATTACTTCCGCTCCGAGGGCCGCACCCCGACCGAGGTAGAGCTGTCCGCGCTGGATACCTACTGGTCGGACCACTGCCGCCACACCACCTTCAACACCGAGCTGACCTCCATCGAGAACAACGAGCCGCGCTTTGCCGCACAGCTCGACCGCGCGCTGCGTCGCTACGACGAGCTGCGTGAGCTCAACGGTCGCACGCACAAGCCACGCTCCTTGATGGACATGGGCACCATCATGGGCCGCGAACTGCGTCGCACGGGTGTCATGGATGACCAGGAAGTCTCCGAAGAAATCAACGCCTGCTCCGTCTACGTCGACGTCGAGGGCGATGACCGCAAGTGGCTCCTCATGTTCAAGAACGAGACCCACAACCACCCGACCGAAATCGAGCCATTCGGTGGTGCCTCCACCTGTCTCGGTGGCGCAATCCGCGACCCGCTGTCGGGTCGCTCGTGGGTCTACCAGGCCATGCGTCTATCCGGCGCAGGTGACATCAACACTCCGCGCGAGCAGACCCTCGAGGGCAAGCTGCCGCAGCGCGATATTTCCTCCCGCGCCGCAGCCGGCTACTCCTCCTACGGCAACCAGATCGGTCTGGCCACCACTGGTGTGCGCGAGCTGGTCCACCCGGGATACGTCGCTAAGCGAATGGAACTCGGTGCCGTCGTCGCCGCTGCCCCGGCAGACAACGTCAAGCGCCTCGAACCTGCGCCGGGCGATGTGGTGATTATGCTCGGTGGCCGCACCGGCCGTGACGGCGTCGGCGGTGCGACCGGCTCGTCGAAGGCTCACGATGAGGACTCGCTGGGCCGCTCCGGTGCCGAGGTGCAGAAGGGTAACCCGGTCAACGAGCGCAAGATTCAGCGCCTGTTCCGCCGCGAGGACGTCGCCACAAAGATTGTCCGCTGTAATGACTTCGGCGCTGGTGGCGTATCCGTCGCGGTCGGTGAGCTGGCTGACTCCATCGACATTCACCTCGAGCGCGTGCCGCTGAAGTACGCCGGTCTGAATGCCCGCGAAATCGCGATTTCCGAGTCCCAGGAGCGCATGGCGCTGGTCGTGCGCCCGGAGGACGCCGACTTCATCATCGCCGCCGCTGCTGAAGAGAACATCGAGGCCGTCGCGCTGGCCGACATCACCGATACCGGTCGACTGCGCATGTTCATGGGCGACGAGGTTGTCTTCGACCTCTCCCGTGAGTTCATCGACACCAACGGCGCCGACCGCGCCCAGAACGTCGAAATGGTTGCTGCGGAGGGCGGCGTCGTAAAGCAGGCACCGGCGAGCGTGCTGGAGTCGCTGCGTGCGGCGACGGCGGGCTCCCAGGAGGGCATGATCGAGCAGTTCGACTCGACCGTCGGCCGCTCCACCGTGCTCATGCCGTACGGCGGTGCGACGCAGAAGACCGACGAGCAGGCGTCGATCCAGACGCTGCCGGTCGATGGCGGCACGAGCACCGCGTCCGTCATGACCTGGGGTTATTCGCCATCGCTTGCCGACGAGTCCCCGTACCTCATGGGTGCCTACTCCGTCGTGGAGGCACTGGCTAAGCTCGCGGCGGCCGGTGGCAATCCGCGCGGTGCCTGGCTGAGTGTGCAGGAGTACTTCCAGCGCCTGGACCAGGATCCGCAGCGGTGGGGCGAGGTCGCGCAGGCTCTGCTTGGCCTGCTGGAGGCTCAGGATGGCTTCCAGGTTGCGGCTATTGGCGGTAAGGACTCCATGTCCGGCACCTACGGCGAGGACTTGCACGTGCCGGCGACCCTGGTGACCTTCGCAGTTGCCGCGATGGACGAGACCGACGCTGTCTCTGCTGCAATCCCGGCAGGTAACTTCGACCTCTACCTGTTTGCGCACAAGCCACTCGAGTCCGGGGAGCCGAACTACGAGCAGCTCAACGAACTGTTTGCCGCTGTGCGCGAGCTGCGTCCGGCTGCGGCCTCGGCTGTTACCAATGCGGATCTGGCTGCGACCCTGGTCAACATGGCTGTGGGCAATGGCGTGGGCCTGGAGGCATCCCTCCCGGAGGCTCCACTGGGTTCCATTGTTGTGGCTGTTCCGGCTGGTCAGACTGTTGAAAGTGCTGTGAAGATCGGTGCTACCGACGAGTCGGGCACGCTGCGCTTCGGTGAGGAGTCCTTCACTGTCGCCGAGGCTCTGGAGGCAATGGAGTCCGGTTACCGTGAGGTCTTCCCGCTCAATGACTACGAGGGCGAGGCCCTGCCGGAGTTCGCTAACCAGGTCAACGAGACCAAGACCGACCTGCAGAGCCCGGGCAAGAAGGATGTCCACGTGTTGCTGCCGGTCTTCCCGGGTACCAACTCCGAGTACGACATGGCCGAGGCATTCGTCGCTGCTGGCGCTACCTACGAGTTCCACGTAATCCGCAACCTGACCCCGGCAATGCTGGCGGAGGACACGAAGGCGTTCATCGAGAAGCTTCAGGACTCCGACATCCTGGCATTCTCCGGTGGCTTCTCCCTGGGTGATGAGCCGGACGGGTCCGCCAAGTTCATCGCCGCGTTCCTGCGTTCCGACGATGTCGCAGCCGCCGTCAAGGAGTTCGTATCCGATAACGGTCTTGTGCTCGGTATTTGTAACGGTTTCCAGGCGCTGGTCAAGTCCGGCTTCCTGCCGTACGGCGACCCTGCGCAGCTCCGCGAGGACTCGCCGACCCTGGCCCACAACCGCCAGCTGCGCCACGTGTCCCGCATCGCCACCACTCGCGTCGCGACCGTGAATTCCCCGTGGCTGCGCGGTTTCGAGCCAGGTCAGACCCACCTCATGCCGGTTTCTCACGGTGAGGGCCGTTTCGTGGTTTCCGAGGACGAGGCTCGCCGCCTGTTCGAGGCCGGTCAGGTCGCTTTCCAGTACGTCGATGCCGACGGCGATGCCGAGGGCGTGCCGACGATGACAGCGCCAGCCAACCCGAACGGTTCTTCCTACGCCATTGAGGGCATTGTCAGTGCTGACGGCAGGATTCTGGGCAAGATGGGCCACCCGGAGCGTTTCCGTGAGGGCTTGATGCGCAACATTCCGGGTATTGGTGAGCAGGACATCTTTGGCAACGCTGTCCGCTGGGTCCGCGGCGAGTAGTTCCTCGGTTTCTCCGTTACCTCGGTCAGGGGTACCTCGGTCGGTCCTGTTCGGATAGGCCGGGGTAACCGCTACGAAACCTGTTGTTAATGTGCAACGAATATGTACTTGAATAAGTGCCGAAAAGGTTGCTTGAACAGGCGGTTTTGTAAAACTTAGCAGGATGAGTAAAGTATCTATTCGTTGCAGGGGCCGAGGGAATTACCCCAGAGTCGCTGAATAACAACAAAATGCGCCCGTAGCTCAACGGATAGAGCATCTGACTACGGATCAGAAGGTTAGGGGTTCGAATCCCTTCGGGCGCACAACGCAGACCCGCACCGATAAGGTGCGGGTCTTTTTGTCTGCCTGACTTATCGGGTTAAGTGACAAAAAGTGTGTCCGC
>NZ_KV787444.1:0-1771 GCF_001807105.1 Corynebacterium sp. HMSC14H10
TTTTGTGGGGGAGCTGTCGAAGGTGGGATTGGCGATTGGGACGAAGTCGTAACAAGGTAGCCGTACCGGAAGGTGCGGCTGGATCACCTCCTTTCTAAGGAGAGTATTTTTTCTTTGTGTCATGTGTCATCGTGTTGGTGGCGTGTGGCTATTTTTTGTTTTTGGGTGGAACACCTACTGGTTAGATCACTGAAGTGGTGGTCTGCGCGTGCGTGTGATGATTTTAAGCGTTTGTGCTTTCCTTTGGTGTTGGTTGGTTGTTGGTGCGCTGTTGGGTGTCTGGGATGACACATGTTGTTGTTCCTGTTTACAGGTTGCTGCGTGCTGCGGGCAGGCTGCTGTTTGGTGGTTTGTTGTGTGGTGTGTGGGTGTTGTGTGAGAACTGGATAGTGGACGCGAGCATCTTGTTTTTCTGTAAGTTCGATTTTGTCAAGCAGTTTTTCTGTTTGTGATTGTTCTTAGTTATTTGTTTGTGTGTTGTGTTGTAAGGGCGCATGGTGGATGCCTTGGCATAGTAGGCCGATGAAGGACGTGAGAGGCTGCGATAGGCCTCGGGGAGCTGCCAACTGAGCGTTGATCCGAGGGTGTCCGAATGGGGAAACCTGGCCGTCGTTGTGGGCGGTCGCCGTTAGATGAATTCATAGTCTAATTGGTGGTTACGCGGGGAAGTGAAACATCTCAGTACCCGTAGGAGTAGAAAACAATTGTGATTCCGTTAGTAGTGGCGAACGAACGTGGATGAGGCTAAACCGCGTGCGTGTGATACCTGGCAGGGTTTGCGTGCGTGGGGTTGTGGGGATGCATTGTGCAGGGTCTGCTAGTCCTGCGTTGTGTTGTGTGGGTGTAGCGGAAGTGGATTGGAATGTCCTGCCGTAGACGGTGAGAGTCCGGTACGTGAAACACCCGTGCGTGCAATTGGTGTGTTGCCCGAGTAGCAGCGGGCTCGTGGAATCTGCTGTGAATCTGCCGGGACCACCCGGTAAGCCTAAATACCTGCTTATGACCGATAGCGGATTAGTACCGTGAGGGAATGGTGAAAAGTACCCCGGGAGGGGAGTGAAATAGTACCTGAAACCATGTGCTTACAATCCGTCAGAGCCCTTTTTTGTGGGGTGATGGCGTGCCTTTTGAAGAATGAGCCTGCGAGTCAGCGGCATGTCGCGAGGTTAACCCGTTTGGTGGGGTAGTCGTAGCGAAAGCGAATACTAACTAGTGTGTTGTCAGTGGCATGTCCTGGACCCGAAGCGGGGTGATCTACCCATGGCCAGTGTGAAGCAGAGGTAAGACTCTGTGGAGGCGCGAACCCACTTAGGTTGAAAACTGAGGGGATGAGTTGTGGGTAGGGGTGAAAGGCCAATCAAACTCCGTGATAGCTGGTTCTCCCCGAAATGCATTTAGGTGCAGCGTCGTGTGTTTCCTCCTGGAGGTAGAGCTACTGGTTGGTTTAGCGGGACTATCATCTTAGCGACATCAGCCAAACTCCGAATGCCGGTGAGGTGAGAGCACGGCAGTGAGACTGCGGGGGATAAGCTTCGTAGTCGAGAGGGAAACAGCCCAGATCGCCGGCTAAGGCCCCTAAGGGTGTGCTAAGTGGAAAAGGATGTGGGATCGCGAAGACAACCAGGAGGTTGGCTTAGAAGCAGCCATCCTTGAAAGAGTGCGTAATAGCTCACTGGTCGAGTGGTTCTGCGCCGACAATGTAGTGGGGCTCAAGTACACCGCCGAAGCCGCGGCAATCACCTTTTTGGTGGTTGGGTAGGGGAGCGTCGCG
>NZ_KV787445.1:0-7988 GCF_001807105.1 Corynebacterium sp. HMSC14H10
ATTTTTGTCATAAACGTAGTCAGTAACTCGGCTCGACCCGCCGCCGCCAGTCATAAACGCAGTCAGTAACTCGGATCGATCCGACGCCACCAGTAACCTTGTAATGCCAGGGTGCCCCCCCCCGAAGTGACGCAGATTACTGATTATTTCTATATCTGTTGCCAGGTTTGGCCGGGTCTCTTACCATAATTTCATGGCGGAAAGTACGCGGTCGAGCGGTGGAAATCGCAGCTCACGAGATAAAAATAAAAATCAGAGTGGTAGCAAGAAAGGGTGCATGGGCCCGGGGGCAATTCTTGCAGTCATTTTGATTGTCATCGCGGCTGTTGCAGTCTATGTCGGTCGCGGCGGTAGTATTCCAGGTTTTTCTGGTGGCAGCTCCGGAGGAAACCGTGATTTCTTCGGTGGTGAAAAGACCGTCGTCAAGGCGATTGTTGGCTCTGAGAAAAAGCCCTTCTTCGAAGACAAAGAGGTCCAGAAGGCTCTTGCCTCTCACGGCTATGTGGTGGAAGTAAAGACGGCGGGTTCGCGTCGGATGGCCACGGATGTGGATCTGGATTCCTTCGACTTGGCATTCCCGTCGTCGGCACCGGCAGCGGAGAAAATTGCCGAGAAAATGAGCGGCGCTGAGCGGTACGACGTCTTCTACACACCGATGGCGATCGCTACTTTCGACAACATCTTGCAGGCATTGGCGCGGGAAAATGTTGCTCGTCAACAGGGCACTGCGTGGCAGGTAGATATGGCAGCGCTGGCCACGATGCAGCACGACAATGTCCGCTGGCGTGACTTCGCGGAGAACGATTATCCGTCGCCGCGCACGGTGCAGATGTCCACGACGGACATTCGTTCGTCGAACTCGGCCGCGATGTACTTGTCGCTCATGTCTTGGATTACCAATGAAGGCCGGATTGTGTCTGACAGTGGGCAGGTCAATGCGGTCTTGCCGGAGCTCACCCCTCTGTTCACCGGCCAGGGGTACACGGAATCCTCGTCGGCTGGTCCATTTTCGGACTACCTCTCGCAGGGTGTCGGTTCGAAGCCAATGGTGATGGTTTACGAGTCGCAGTTCCTGGGGGAGAACAGTGCCCCGAACAGCCGGTTGAAGCCGGAAATGCGCCTGGCGTATCCATCGCCGACGATTCTGAGTACTCACGTGGCGCTGGGTTTTAACGACAATGGAGCTGCGGTCGCACGGCTCCTCGCCGAAGACCCTGAGCTTCAGAAGCTGGCGGCCAAGCACGGTTACCGCTCCAGCCAGCCTGAGGCGATGGAGGAATTCCAGACGCAGTTGAAGACGGGCCAGGAGGTTTCCACCGATTTTGTGGACTCCATTGATCCGCCGAGTTTCGACATCCTCGAGCAGCTTATTGAGGGTGTTTCCCGTGGATACCAGAGCCCGCCGAGGCCGGAAACGGAAGAGGGGTAAAGCCGAATGAACATGTATAAGGCACTAACTGCCCTCCGCAAAATGCTTCTTGGCCTCGTCGGTGTGCTCGGCATCTTCGCTGTCGCGGCCTGCTCCGACGGTGGCCTGAACCTGCCGCTGGGCTCCGACGAGGAGAAGACCAACAAAGTCGACGTCGATTCTGACCTCAAGGGCTCGACCATGCGTATCGCCGGGGCCACGGAGCTTGCAGAGCTCCAGCCACTGATGCAAAAGGCCTCCGACGACCTCGGTTTTACGATTAACCTCGAGCTTGTCGACGGCACCGTGAAGAACAGCCACGCCCTTGTCGCAGACGAATTCGACAACCAATTTGATGCCACTTGGTTTGCTACCAACCGGTACGTTGATCTGCTCGGTGGGACTGACAAGCTGGGCGAAGCCAAGAAAGTCGCCACCTCGCCGGTAGCCTTTGGTATCCATTCGGCGAAGGCTCGGGAGCTCGGTTGGGATACCAAGCAGCCGACGTGGGCTGAGATCGCGGAGGCTGCGTCGTCAGGCAAATTGACCTACGGCATGACCAACCCCGCGGAATCGAACTCGGGCTTTTCCGGTGTGGTGTCGGTTGCGACCGCGTTCGCCGACACCGGATCGGCGCTGACTACGGGGGATATCAACCGCACCACGCCTGAACTGCAGAAGTTCTTCGAGGGGCAGAAGATGACCTCGGGTTCGTCGGGGTGGCTGCGTGACAAGTTCCTGGATGAGTCGGACTCCGTCGATGCGCTCATCAACTATGAAGCTGTGTTGCAGCAGATGAATAAAGAGGGCGCTGACCTGGAAGTTGTTGTTCCGAGCGACGGTGTCATCAGTGCGGATTACCCGCTGACGCCACTAGCACAGCCCGCTAATGATCTCGCCGCGCGGCAGACGGAGGCACTCGGACAGTGGCTGGAAGCAAACTCGCAGGTTCTCGCCGACCACTTCCTGCGCCCGGTCTCCGATGACGCCAACCTGCCGGAAAGCATGACCAACAGCGTGATCATCGAGCTGCCGTTCCCGGGTGATCGCGCAGTCACGGATCGTCTCATCGAGGCGTACGATAACGACCTGCGCGTGCCCGGAGAGTCGGTCTTCGTTCTCGACACCTCCGGTTCAATGTTCGGGGAGCGCATCGCTGATCTACAGGCGACAATGCGCGCAATCGTCGACGGCAGTGCACGCACCGAAACGGGAAGCGTGGGATTGCGAAACCGTGAGATCGCGACGATCCTGCCGTTCAGTACGAGCGTCGGCGAGCCCACGACCACGACAATTGACGGCCCGGAATCGCGCGCGCAGCTCATCGCCGCCGTCGATGGTCTGTACGCAGAGGGCGAGACGGCGCTTTACGACGCACTGATTCAGGCCTTCGACCTTCTCGGCAGCTCGGATAAAAACTCCATCCCGTCCATCGTGGTGTTGACCGATGGTCAGGTGACGTCGGGCAAGAGCTTTGCGGAATTCCGTGATTTCTACCAGTCCAAGGGCGGGAATCTGCCGCCGGTATTCGTCATCCGCTATGGCGAGGCAGATCCGGGAGAAATGCAGGAACTTGCGAATCTGACCGGTGGTAAGGTTTTTGAATCCCGTGAGACCGAGCTGGCTGATGTGTTCAAGGAGATTCGTGGCTACCAGTAAATCCTCCGGTACTTCCTCCGGAACTTCCTCTGGCGGTGGCTTTCTCAACAGTCCCGCCAACATTGTCGGGCTCATCCTTGCCATCGCCGTCGTGCTGCTGCACCTGACCGTGGGGCTTGGTTTCCTGTGGCCGGTTGTTGCGATTGCCGCCTGGGGCGCGTCGGTTGCTTTGTTGCCGAGGCAGAGCAAAGGGGCTCAGAAGTCCGTTAGTTCGGCGCCGAAGCCTGAGATCCCACAGCGTCGCCCGCTCAATCCATCTGAGCTGCGTAGGAATCTTCACCGGACATTGGGCAGGCTTTTCGATGCCCAGCCTGGCGAAGCTCTTGGCAACGCCGCAAATGACCTGGGTGCGACGCTGGAATCCGTCCTGAGCGAGTGGAAGTATCTCAAAGATTATCCCGAGCAGAAGGTGGTCATCGGCGGCATTATCCAGGAGTACTTGCCGCAGACAGTCAACTCCTACCTCGCGGTCCCGGAGCGTCTGCGTCACAAAGCCGAGAATCCGGCTCGGGAATCCATCGACCTGCTGCATTCCGCGGTTCAGAAGATCCAGGATGCAATCGGTCAGGACAACCTGATTGCTTTGGAAGGTCAGCGTGACACCCTGGCAATTCAGTTCGGTAAGGTAGTGGACTATGAGCCTTGATCCGAAACTCCTTGATATCCTCGCTTGCCCGCGTGACAAGGGGCCGCTTGAATACCTCGAAGATGAGCAGGTGCTGGTCAATCCTCGCCTGAAGATCGCCTACCGCATCGACGAAGGCATTCCGGTCATGCTTTCCGACGAAGCTATCGCCTGGGACAAGTAATTGCCTTTCCCGCTTCCCGACGGCTACAGCGCCCTCGACCGCACTGTGCTGTCGGGAGCTCCCATTGAGGCTGCGAAGACACTGCTCGGCCGCGTAATTGTCATCCCCGCTGAGCATGTTATCGCCACCATCACGGAGGTCGAGGCCTATGGTGGCCCAGTTGACCAGCGCTATCCCGACCCGGCCGCGCACTGCTTCATGGGGCCAACCGCACGCAATCGCGCCATGTTTGGCCCGGCGGGACATTGGTATATCTACCGCTCCTACGGCATCCACTTTTGTGCCAATATCACCAGCGCTACGGACGGCACGGGCGGGGGAGTATTGGTCCGTTCCGTACGCATTGAGCAGGGCCTGGATGCGGTGCGCCGTCGCCGCGGTGAAAAGCCAGCAGTTGCGGGTCTCGGACGTGGTCCGGGCAATGTTGGTCAGGCGCTTGGCCTTGACTTAAATGACTATGGGGCAGATGCGCTGGATCCGTCGTCACGCGTGTTCGTGGCGCAGCCAGAGAGCATCAACCCGGATAAAGATGTCCACGCAGGCCCGCGTGTGGGCGTTCGGCGAGCGGCGAATCGGCCGTGGCGGCTGTGGCTTCCGGACGATTCCGTCTCAGCCTATCGTCGCCACAAGAAGGCCGTTGAGGAGTTCTAGGTCACCCTCGCGGTGAACGTCGGCAAGCGAGACGTTACGATAGGGGACGTGACTGAACAGAACATTATCGACGAACTACAGTGGCGTGGCCTGATTAATCAGTCCACCGATGTTGACGCGCTGCGCGAGGCGTGCGAAAACCCCATTACTCTGTATTGCGGTTTTGACCCAACTGGCGATTCGCTGCACGCGGGCCACCTGGTTCCGATGATTATGCTGCGTCGTTTCCAGCTGGCCGGTCACCACCCAATTGCGCTGGCCGGTGGCGCCACGGGCTTCATCGGCGATCCGCGTGATGTCGGTGAGCGTTCGATGCTCAGCCAAGACGCCATTGAGCACAACCTGGAGGCCATCAAGGGCCAGCTGCGTCGTTTTATTGACTTTGAGGGCGATGCCCCGGCGACAATGGTCAATAATGCGGACTGGACTATGAACATGTCCGTCATTGACTTCCTTCGCGATGTCGGCAAGAACTTCTCCCTCAACACCATGCTCGATCGCGACACTGTGAAGCGTCGCCTCGAGTCTGACGGTATCTCCTACACCGAGTTTTCCTACATGCTGCTGCAGTCCAACGACTACGTGCAGCTGCGCCGCAACTACGATTGCGTGCTGCAGATTGGCGGCGGTGATCAGTGGGGCAACATCGTCTCTGGTGTCGATTTGAACAGGCGTATCGACGGCGCCAAGGTGCACGGCCTGACCGTGCCGCTGGTGACCGATGCGCAGGGTCAGAAGTTCGGTAAGTCTACCGGTGGCGGCAAACTGTGGCTGGATGCTGAAAAGACCTCGCCGTACTCCTGGTACCAGTACTTCCTCAACGCTGGTGACTCGGTTGTTATTGACTACCTGCGTTGGTTCACCTTCCTGTCTCAGGAAGAGATTGCTGAGTACGAGGTCGCTGTTGCGGAGCGTCCGTTCAAGCGTGAGGCGCAGCGTCGTCTGGCTCAGGAGATGACCAACCTGGTTCACGGCGAAGAGGCCACCAAGGCAGTTGAGCTGGCAGCGCAGGCCCTGTTTGGGCGTGCTGAGCTGACCGAGCTGGACGAGGCCACCCTGGCAGGTGCCGTCTCGGAGACTGAGGTTGCGGAGATTGCTGAGGGCGAGCCGCGTACTGTTGTCGACCTTCTCGTCGCCGCGGGTCTTGCCAAGTCGAAGGGCGAGGCACGCCGCACCATTAAGGAAGGTGGCGCGTACGCCAATAACCAGCGCATCGAGGACGAAGCGTGGGAGCCGGCTGCCGAGGACCTGCTGCACGGCAAGTGGATTGTGCTGCGCCGCGGTAAGAAGAACTTCGCCGGTGTGAAGTTCGTGTAGGCGCTGGTTGGTAGCAATGAGCCTGGTCTTGATTATTGAAATCAAGAAGTGTGTCTGGTGCTCGAAGCGTTGTTGATACCATCCGCATAGGCAAAAACAGTTGATTCCCCGTGCCACTTTTGTGTTTCGGGGTCTCTTTTACTCAACCGCACGCCGGGTTGTTGATTGGTCGGGGTGAACTTGTCCCGTGAATCCAATGTAGGAACTTTCGTTTCTCGGCATCACTTGAGTGGGGGATTGCCCCAAGAATTAAGGCTTCCGAGCCTGAGGCTTTCGTACTCATCGACCCAGGTCATGTGGAACTCACTCTTGAGAGATCTAGGGAAAGCAGTTGCAGAGTCGCTGGAAGAGGAAATATGAGGATGAGTGAAGCGGTAAAGCGCGTAATTGAGTCGTCCTCGGTTCCTGTTCGATACGATCCCGACAGGCTGCAGGAGTTCGCAGAGGAGGATTTGCTGGCCCAGCTTGTTGCCGGCAATGCTGTTGTCTTCGATGTTGAGGCCAAACGTGAGTTTCTGTCTTGGTGGGACGATGATGAAGAATGGCTGAATCCCGACTGGGATGACCTAATGGTCGAACGAATAATGAAGGATCTGCATGCTTTCGCCAGCCTGGAGCCGAAGGTAGTAATCAAGATCCCAACACCACCGGTTTGGGAAGCGCACTAGCGCAAACAATTGTGTTTCTCACCAGGATGGGTAATGTCGATGCGGGGTTGCAGCATGGGCGGAATCAGGGGGGGGGCTGTGAGGCTCGAGTGGAATCAGGCTGTTTATGGAGTGTTTCTGACTGAGCCCAGTCCGGACCGGGATCGATTACTGGGGCGATTGCGGCGAATTCGAGTATCAGTAGGCGTGTGATGCCATTACGCTCTTCGGGACTGGCGAATATGATGTCCCCGTCCGTGCTCCAAATTTGGAGGAACCACCGCTTCAAATCTGGTGGTACCCATGCATGAGCATCGACTAAATCATTGAGAAAAAGTCCAGGTGAGACTCCTTCGGTAGTCGGGGCGGTTCCATTTCATCGTTAGCCAAAACAGTTATTAAGCACGCGAAATATATTGGTATGCTTTGCTTGACAATAATGGAAAGGAATTCGTCATGGCGACACCGGACGCAGCAACGATCCAAACCCTTCTAGACGAAGGTATGACTCAGACCGAGATTGCCCGCGCAGCAGGTGTATCGAGGCAGCGTATTCACCAGATCATCAAAGAAGCGGGCTACGAGTCTCTAATCACCGAGGTTTCTGAGAATCTACCGTGGGAGGTAGAGCGTGAATTTCTCACAAATACCATCTACAAAGCTATAAGGCTTCACGGCCACTGGATGTTGGACAACGAAGCGCTAACGAAAGGTTCGATAGGTAAGCTACGTGCGTTTCACCGCAAGCTTATCGCTTTCAATCAGGTTGTCGATTACGACCCCGCATTCCAGGCAATCCCCGGTATATCGAACACTCCAGGCTTCGCTTACCTTCCCCGCCGGCCGGAGGATGGCAACTACGTTATTCGTCTCCGGCAAGGCGTAAGACTTACGCCGACTGGTGAAAGGATTTGGCAGCTGCCGTCAGAGCTTCCGTAAGAAGTCGATAAGCCTGCGCCCAGCAGTGCCTCCTGTGGGCGTGATGTATGGCGGGGCGTTCCTGTATGTATGCGAGGTCGACCTACGATATCCAGCAGATCTAGATTAAGCGGTGTCGTTGTAGTCACCTCCGATACGGGCCTGCGAGTTTAGAAACGCCGCATGTTTGCGATGGAGCCCCGTCACTGTGACAGTTCATAATCAGGCTTGCCGTTGTCCACGCAGATGACTCATTAAGCCGACGAAACGCTCACTCTGTCTCAGTGGTGGCGTCAATCAATCCTGTTGAAGACCTGAAAACGGAGGTGGCCTTGCTCGGGTCATTGGCGCCGGGATTCAGCGCCATGGTTGATTCGTGTGGCTTGGTCGTGAACTTGCGTTACGTTGTGGAACTGTTCCTGCAAACAACATTTTTACGTCGAAGTTGTCAATACTTGTGTTGCTTAACTGCCAGGTTTAAACATCTTTACCTGGGGTTTTGTGTCTTTGGGTGGGGTGTGTGTAATGTATCTGGAGGTCAGCGCGGCTAGGCAGTTTATGTGTTTGGTTGGCTGATGT
>NZ_KV787446.1:0-5359 GCF_001807105.1 Corynebacterium sp. HMSC14H10
ATGCGGACACACTTTTCTTTACTTAACCCTCTAGCACGGCACGTCCACCGCAGCGATGCGGTGGGGTTGGATCGTGAGGCTCTCCCCGGTGGATTCGAGCACCGCGGAGATGGTGGAGGGGGTCATCATCACGATGGAGATCCAGTCATGGCTGGTGGCACCCGCATAGTCCACGTAGTGCAGGCGCACCTGTGTGCCCGCGGTATAGGCGCGGCGCAGCTCGGACATGATCTCCCGCGGCGAGCGGAAGGTCCGGGTGTCCGAGGCCTTCGTGCCGTCCGCCGGGTCCACGGCGATGGCCTGGTCGTGGGCGCGGCGAAAACCCTCCACGGCGCCGTCGATCTCCGAGGCGATCTCGGTGGAGTCCCCAGTGATGTCCATGATGTTGCGCTGGGGAGTATCCACGCGAGACGGGACACGAGCCGAGTGGGGTTCGGTGGCGGAGCCCTGCTGGAATGCCCTGGTGGCGTCGTCAATCAAATACCGCAGGGACTGGGGAACGGACGAGAGACCGCCGGGGGACATGCGATCCAGGAAGGCCTCGATGTCCTTCCATGGGGCGTCATAGCGCTTCGGCCCGATCAGGCTGAATACGTCGCCTTCGCGGCCGTCCTCGCGCACCAGGGTGGCGGTGAGCCCCAGACGGCGGCGAGACTGCAGGTCGGAGGTCATGCGGAACACCGGGGCAGGCAGCAGGTGAACCTCGTCGTAAATGATTAAGCCCCAGTCGCGGGAGTCGAACAGCTCCAGCGCCCGGTATTCGCCCTTCGACTTGCGCGTGACCACTTGGTAGGTGGCGATGGTCACGGGGCGGATCTCCTTCTTCTCTCCGGAGTATTCGCCGATTTCATCCTCCGTCAGGGAGGTGCGGCGCACTAGCTCGTCCTTCCACTGCCTGCCCGCGACGGTGTTCGTCACCAGGATCAGGGTGGTGGCCTTTGCCTTGGCCATCGAGGCCGCGCCGACCATCGTCTTGCCCGCACCACATGGCAGCACTACCACGCCCGAGCCGCCTTCCCAGAAGCTATCGGCCGCCATCTCCTGGTAGTCGCGCAGCTGCCATTCTTCGTGTTCCTGCGACAGCTCGATGGGGTGTGCCTCGCCGTCGACGTATCCCGCCAGGTCCTCTGCGGGCCAGCCGACCTTCAGCAGTTCCTGCTTGAGCCTGCCGCGCTCGGAAGGGTGCACAACGATCGAGTCCTCGTCGATCTCTGCGCCCAACATGGGCTTGATCTTTTTGTGACGCCGGATCTCCGTCAGCACAGCCCTGTCCGTCGTCTCTAGCACGAGCCCGTGCGCTGGGTGCTTGATGAGCTTCAGCCGCCCGTAGCGATCCATCGTGTCGGCAATGTCGATGAGCAGCGGCTGCGGGGCGGGGAACCGCGAGTAGGTTTCCAGCACGTCCATGATCTGCTCCGCGTCGTGCCCTGCCGCGCGGGCGTTCCACAGCGCCAGCGGGGTGATGCGGTAGGTGTGCACGTGCTCCGGCGCGCGCTCCAGCTCCGCGAACGGTGCCAGCGCGGTGCGCGCCTCCTGCGCCTGTTCGTGGTCGATTTCCAGCAGCACGGTCTTATCCGACTGCACAATGAGCGGTCCGTTTCCAATGCCCACGCTGTGTGTCACTTCCTTTTTGTTTATCGACGCCACCGCGACGGTGTTGCTCAAGCCAAAGACATCATTTTACGCTGCAGTGGTGCGAACTCGTGCTCCACTATGCTGAGACCCATGATTGCTCAGACGGGAAATCTGCGCCAATGGCAGTATTTCGTGGCTTTAGCGGAGACCGGTAGTTTTACAGCGGCGGCAGCGCGACTGGGAGTGAGTCAGCCGCCTGTCTCCAATGCCATTAAGCGCTTAGAAGCTGGTGTAGGTACACCGCTATTTATCCGAGGGGCGGGGGAAGTGAAACTAACCGAGGCAGGGTTGACCTTGCTTCCATATGCCCGGGTGATTAATCGCGATCTTCAGACTATGCATTCGATGATTGACGGTATCCGAAGTGGTGCGCAAAGCGGGTTTCGTTTGGCCATCAGTAGTGCGCTTCCAAGCGAGATAGGATCGCGTATTGCAGCAAAGGCACAGCAGCATGATGGAGTAGTTTTGTCGTCACTGCCTTCTGTTGAGATTCTTGCCCGTGTTGAAGAAGGCGCTATTCATGCGGGGCTTGTTCAAGCTCCGGTTCCCTTGGGTACTCACCGCAGTGCGAGGCAGTTTTCTCTGTCACGTGATCTAGTGGTGCCGCCGGGGTATTCAAGGTTGGATAAGACCTTGTCTCAATTGAATCTGCTGGTGGAGAACCTGAATGACAATTCAAGTGCAGCCAGTGGTTTGGCGAGAGAGCTATTTCGGTCGGGTGTGTCTTGCGAAATTAATGATTCAGAGGATGCTCTAGGTAGGGGCTTATTGATTGGAAGAGGGGAGGGGATGTCTTTGGTATTTCGCGGTTTTCACCAGTTTGACAATGCTATTGAGCTTCCTTCCCGTTTCGATTTTTCCGTGGATGTAGTGGTTCGCCGAGGTGGGATGGACAATGGCGCCGAGGCCATGGCGGTCGCCGAAAGAATTTGTCGAAGGATTAACCAATGACTGCACGGATGGAGATGGCCCTGGAAAACGTGTTGACGCGGTCGGGGTGTGAGGGATGGTGGTGTGCATCGCGACTGCACGATGGGGTGACTATCGGACGCAAACAAGACGAGAAAATTACGGTGGCATCCTTATATAAAATCCGGCTCCTCCACCTCACTTTGGAAGCGATTCAACGAGGTGATCTGGATCCTCGTCTTCGTGTTGACGTTGCACCGTCCAAAGGAACTTACGAAGGGTATGGGTTCGCTGCCTTTGATGACGCAGTGAACGTGAGTCTCCGAGACTTAATGAAACAAGT
The DNA here is from genome assembly GCF_001807105.1 of Corynebacterium sp. HMSC14H10. NCBI lineage: Bacteria > Bacillati > Actinomycetota > Actinomycetes > Mycobacteriales > Corynebacteriaceae > Corynebacterium > Corynebacterium sp. HMSC14H10. The sequence continues at coordinate 2,888 of NZ_KV787446.1, forward strand.
CGCATCGGTGTCAGATAACGTGGCCGCCCACGAGATTTTGCGTCTACTGCCTGCGTGGGCTCGAGAAGCATTTCTTAAACGGTTTCCACCTCATTATGACTTGCAAGATCGGAATAGCTTAGTGACGGCGGAGAAACAATTGCGTCAATATGTTCAATCCCAAGGGGGGAGTAGTACAGATATAGCGTTTTCTGCAGTCTCTTCGTTGGCGGAAATAACTAATGACTTGGAACAGGTTTGGAAAGACGATAGTGCAGCGGTACGTCGATCTATGTGTGAACTCTTGGGGTTGCAGGTGTGGCGTCACCGTGTTCCTTCAGGCTTTCCTCCAAGCGGCGTTGATATCTATGGAAAAACGGGCACTGTAGGACTTCTCCATGGTGAAGCTTCGATTATCCAGGTTGAGGGCGAGGAGCCCATTGTGGTGTCCATCATGCTGAAACAGGTGGTGCCAGAACAAGCAATGAGTACTCACGATGGTGCTATTGGCGAAGTGGCTAGACTGCTCGTGGACGCTCTTCGTTAGAATTTCTGCCACTTGAATACACACTTCTACCATCGCCTATATGTGAATGAAATGAGACAATTGCATTATGTGATATTGGTGGCATCCAATGCGTCTCACTTAACGTCACTCCCATGATGACTAAGCACAATCGTTTCCGTCAGTCGGTGATTGCACTCTGTTCGCTCTCCGCAGTGATGTTGAGCAGCTGTTCAGCTCTACCGTGGGAATCAGACTCAGACGTATTTCTCAAAGCTTTCAACGCGGGAGATGACAGCAAGGCTGCACGGTATCTGGATCATCCAGACCCGGAGCGCGCCCTTCATGAATTTCGGCAGTCACTTCATGGTGTGAAGGTCAACATCGAAAAATCTGATATTTCCAATGGAAAGCAGAATACTCATGTGACTTGGTCCAAAGATGGTGTGGAGTTGGAGAGCAATGGTCGGCTCGTCCTTAGTGGACAGGATGGTAAGCCTCAATGGTTGCCTTCGATCTTCGAAGCTCAGTTGAGCGATGATTCCGCACTCTTTTTTGCTGAAGATAAACAGTACGATCTTCCAATTAAAGATCGCTTGGGCAATGAATATATGACCTGGACGAAAGTTATTCAGGTACGAGGTCGCAAAGATATAGCCTCTAGAGCGCAGGAATTGGCCCAGATTTTTGCACCAGTGTCTCCCACAACGACTAAGGAGTGGATCGAGCAGACCTTGGGAGAGTCTCAGGATGAAGACACCGTGCTCCTCACTTTGAGGCAGGAAGAATTCCGGAAGATACAAGAGCAACTTAGGACCTTTGAGGGAATTTCCACTGTGGAGCAGGGGCGTCTCTTAAGCGTGTCCAAAACTCTTAACTCTCCGCTGGATGCTGAATTGAACAAATATTGGGAGTCAGTGCTCGATGCTAATTCAGGATGGTCGATACGCGCTGAGAGTTCACAAGGTATGACGACGGTAGCCTCTGAGCCGCCTCGCCGAGTTCAGCCAATCGCAACCACTCTGGATAACACACTGCAAAGCGCAGCAAAACAAGCAGTGGACAGTGAGCAACGTGCCGCAGTTCTAGTCGTGCTCAATCCTAGAACAGGAGGTGTCCTTGCCGTTGCACAAAATGACAAGGCAAATAACCAAGGGCCAATCGCACTCACCGGGCTATTCCCACCGGGATCGACGTTCAAAACTGTGACCACAGCGGCGGCACTAGAGGCAGGGGCAGTCAGCATGGATGAGGAACTACCTTGTCCTAGCAATATCACCGTCGCTGGACGCACGATTCCCAACGATCATGACTTCGATCTAGGTAGCGTTCGACTGGAAGAAGCTTTCGCCCAATCATGTAACACAACCCAAGCGGTCATTTCGGATCGTTTGGGAGAAGATGATCTGCAACGGACTGCTTTAGAACTCGGAATTGGCTCCGACTTCGACGTACCAGGGATGACCACACTTACTGGTTCGGTGCCGCGGACACCGGCTGGACCTCCTCGTGTGGAGGCTTCTATTGGACAGGGCGAGGTTCTAGCTAGTCCATTTGGGATTGCGCTCATGCAATCGACTGTCGCTAACGGCGGCTTGCTTGTTCCTCCACAGCTCATTCAAGGCGAACAGACAGTAGTGAATAAACAGGCAGACCAGCATGTCAGCGATACAACTATTCAAAGCCTCCGGACGATGATGAAATCAACAATTGACCACGGTTCAGCTAGGTCGTTGAGTGATCTTAGTGCACTTGGCGGAAAGACTGGTACAGCAGAAATTGATGGCAAGCTTTCCAATGGCTGGTTCGCTGGAACGACAGGGGAATTGGCGATTGCGTCCCTTGTAATCGAAGGAGATTCTTCTCAGCCAGCTGTGGAAATGGCCGGGCGTTTCCTTCGCTCGCCGGATGTTCAGAAATTCTCTGGAATTCAATAAACTTGCGTCATAACCTCTAGCACGGGTTAAGTAAAGAAAAGTGTGTCTTTT
>NZ_KV787447.1:0-1179 GCF_001807105.1 Corynebacterium sp. HMSC14H10
AAAAACGGCACCACCAGCAAATCAACCACCCGTTGGCGCTGCACCCACTGCGGACACTCCTTTACCCGCAACACCCAAACCCACAACAAAAACACCGCCACCATGGCTTTGTTCATCCAATGGGCCACCGGCACCCAATCTCTAACCACCTTCGCCGCACACCATGGCGTAACCAGGCAAACCATGCACCACCGATTCCGATGGTGCTGGTGGATCATCCCCACACCCACCATCGACTCATTCCGCATCCATGACCAAATCTTCCTCGACGCGACCTATCTAAAGTCCGGATGCCTCCTGATCGCAGCCAGTAAAACCCACGTCATCAACTGGACCTGGGCCAGACACGAAACCACCGCCGCCTACACCGAACTCCTACGCCCCATTGCCGCACCACTAATCGCAGTCACAGACGGCGGACAAGGTGCCCAATCAGCCATCCACCACTGCTGGCCAACAACACGCATCCAACGCTGCCTCGTCCACGCCCAACGAACAGTCCGCCGCCACACCACCAGCAACCCCCGCACCGATGCCGGCAAAACCCTCTACCGCCTAGCCCTGAAACTCACTCGCATCACCGACCTTGACCAAGCATCCACATGGGTCGCCCACCTGCACGAATTCGACCACACCTACCGGGAATGGATGAACGAGAAAACCACCATCAAAGACCCTGCTACCGGCGCCTACACCAAGGTCTACACCCACCAACGCGTCCGAGCGGCCTATCAATCATTGCTATCTCTGCACCGCAGAGACCTGCTGTTTACCTACCTGCAACCCCCACCAACAACCATCGACCCCGACAACCTTGCAGCAACAACAAACAGCCTCGAAGGTGGCATCAACGCCCCCATAAAAGAACTAGCCCGCAGACACCGCGGACTATCACTACCGCATCAACGCACAGTGATGGATTGGTGGCTGTATCTACATACAGAAGTCCCTGACGATCCGGTCAAGATCGCCAGGGACCAACGATGGGGTCAAGACGCACTTTCCACAGCAACAGACCTGATCACCCACAACACCACAGCCACTACCAATGACATCGGTGCACCAGCAGAATACGACACCGCCATCGACACCAGCTACCAACACAACCTCGGCATCCAAAAAGGCTGGATCAAATAACCGCAACACGCCCGGAAAAGACACACTTTTCTTTACTTAACC
>NZ_KV787448.1:0-6794 GCF_001807105.1 Corynebacterium sp. HMSC14H10
AGCCCCCGCCCCGAGGCCACTGATGTGAAAACCCGCAGCCATGGCTGAACTAGCAGTCACGGCTGCGGGCCTCCAGCAGATGTAGCTCTGCTAAGAATCTAAAAGATTACTTGTTAATCACCGTGGTCGGGTGCACGTAACCCAGAGTCTCCGGATCAACCGGGAACTCAATGTCGCCGAAAGGCGAATCTGCACCAGCGTGGTGAGCAATCAGTTCAGTAACAGCGTGCTGACCAGGCTCGAGGTCCTTCGGCCAGCCGGGATCGACATAGGATTTCTTTGCAACGTTAGCCATGCTGAGATTATCCCAAAAATTTTCTCCCCAGTCACCTTCTCCCCTCCTTAAATCTCACTAAAGTGGGGATTGTCATGACTAGCACCACCCCCTTTGCACTCTTTTCCGACTGGCTGGCAGGTCAACCAGACCAATTTGTGGGCACTATCCTCAGCAATCGCCCCGATGCGCTGTCGCCACCGCCGAAGTCTTCCCAGGTGCTAGCGGCAAGGCTCCAGCTCCGCGCTTCTGTCTCCCGCGCGCTAACCAAACTGCCCGCACTGGAGCTCGCCTGCATTGAGGCCGCCGCCGACCTCGGTGCTGACGCCGAACCCGTCACTGCGGACGCCCTCATCGACTACATTCTCGACTTACTCTCTCGAGCAGAGGTTCCCGCCAATCAACGGCCCACGGCCACGCATATTCGGACAAGCCTCGATACCCTGCGCGAATACGGACTCATCTGGGGCAACGGTCCCGGCCCCCGCGGCACCTTCACCGGCAAGTCCACCCGCAAGAAACCTCTGCCCTGGCAGGACTACTTCTGTCTCAGCGATGAGGTCGCCACCTCGTTGCCACCCGGCTGGTATCTTCTGCCCAATCCCGATGGCCCCAGCCGCAGCCAGCTACGCACGGCACTCACCGAGGTCACAGACAGGCAGCAGCGTCTCCTGGATACCCTCGCCAACTCCGGAGGGCTCGGCGTCACAAAGGACGCTCATCCGGATGCCGACCCTTCGCTGCCGGTCCCAGCGCTCATCAACGCCGGCCTGCTCGAACGCATCGACGAGGGCACCGTTCGCCTGCCCGCCACCGTTCGCGCGCTTATGCGTGGAGTCGGGCTTGCCGACGACGACGTCCCCCTGCGCCCCGAAACCCCCGCTACCCACGTGATCGCCAGCGGTAACGACCGTGCTGCCGCCACTGCCTGGGAAACTTTGCGACAGGCGACTGACCTGCTGGACTTGCTGGGAACCGACCCCGCGCCGACCTTGAAAAACGGTGTCATCGGAGTGCGGGAAACCCGCAGTCTCATCGAGGAGCTCGGCGTCGACATCTCGGAGTTGGCTCGCGGCGTGGCTAACCTCAGTGCAGCGGGCCTGGTTCATGTCGGCACTCCGCATCCGCTGCCACTGCACGACAGCGGTGGTGACTATTTCGCCCCCACGCTGGCAGCCGACGGCTTCCTCGACGCCGATCTGGTTGACCGGTGGGTGAGTTTGACGGTCGGCACTCGCACTAGCGACGCAGCTCCCTGGCGGGTCGACCAGCTCAATGAGGAAGGCAAGCGCATTGCTCTACTCTCCCCACAAGCTCGGCTCTCCGGGGTACCGTCAATCCGGGAAATGGTGCTGGCCTGCTGTGCGCAGGTGGCGTCGTCGGCAAGCGACAACGACATCGTTGCTCTGACTGACCTGCGTGAATGCGCCGCCTACTACTACCCGATTACCAACGCGAGGTGCACGGACGAGACGCTCAGTGGCGTGGTCGACGAGCTGGTCGCCCTCGGCATCGTCGTGCGGGACCCGGGCGTGGAAACGATTTCCGTCGGCCTTAGCGAGGTCGGCAAAGCCATGGTCGCGCTCATCGAATCCGGTACCGCCGAGGCCTTCGACGATCTGCGTGCCGCCTGTAACAACCTCTTGCCGCCGAACGCCTCGTACCTGATGGTTCAGGCGGACAACACCATCGTCGTACCGGGCCCCGCATCCCCGGAGATGGAACGCATGCTCAGTTCGATTGCGCAGCTGGAATCTCCCGGCCTCGCCAGCGTCTACCGCGTGACCGAAGACAGCCTTCGCGATGCCCTCGATGCCGGCATCAATGCCGCCGATATCTCGGAGTTTCTTTCGCGCTACGCCGTCGGCGAGGTGCCGCAGTCCATTACCTATTTGCTTGACGACGTCGCCCGCCGCCACGGTCGTCTCCGCGGTGGCCCCGCAGCTTCGTTTATCCGCTGTGACGATCCGGCCCTGCTGGCCTCATTCCAGAGTCACCAGGCTGGGCAAAGCCTGGCGTTGCGGAAGATTGCCGAAACGGTGCTAATTAGCCAGGCCCCGCTTGCCCAGGTGATTGAGACCGCTAGAAATGCGGGCTTTTCCATCATCGCCGAAGATGCAGAGGGTTTGGTGCTGGATCTCGGTCGCGCTCCCTGCCGCATTGAGGCGCCAGCTCCGGTGCCTACTGCGCGTACAACGATGCCCGAACCGGAACGCATCAGTCAGGCGTTGACGGCTATTGCCGATGGCAACCGTGCTGCTGAGCATGCTGGTAGTTCCAGCGGCGCTACGGCCAGTGGCAGCACTGCTGGGGTCTCTGACTCGGCTGCGGATTCGACGACAGGTACGGACAAAGCTGCCGGTGCCAGCACTAGCACCGGTGGCACGAGCGACTACGCCTCCGGCACCGAAGCATTCAAGCTCCTGCAGCGCGCGGCTCGCCACGGTGACGACCTGTATTTGAGCTACGTTGACCGCAACGGCAAACCCGGCCGCAAGCGCGTGCGCCCAGTCACAGTCTCCGGTGGGCAGGTCGATGCTATCGACCCGGCCACCAGTCAAGTGCTGCGCTTCCTGCTGCATCGCATTACCGAAGTACATCCTGTCGACTAGGCGGCGGGCGCGCGGACCGTCGTAAAGCGATGCAGAAGCGAATGTGGCGGTTCGGGATGATTCGAGCCCGTGACGCATCTTCTGCGTAATCGTGGCAGAATTGACCTTTAGCTTATTTTTGGTCGAATGTCTGCGAGGCGAGGAAATAATGGGTTTCGGTACGGGGCCGCTGATCGTCCAATCGGATAAGACGGTGCTGCTGGAGGTCGATAATCCGGAGGCGGATGCGGCACGCGCGGCGCTGGCACCGTTCGCGGAGCTCGAACGTGCTCCTGAACATGTGCACACCTACCGCATCACCCCGCTGGCGCTGTGGAATGCTCGCGCCGCCGGTCACGACGCGGAGCAGGTGGTCGATGTCCTCGAGCGCTTCTCCAAGTTCCCCGTCCCACAGCCGCTGCTTATCGACGTCGCGGAGACCATGGACCGCTATGGTCGCCTGAGCCTGACCAAGCATCCAGCTCACGGCCTTATTCTGGTCTCACACGACCCTGCGGTACTGGCCGAGGTGACCAAGCACAAAAAGATACGTCCGATGCTTGGCGAGCAAATCGATGCCGACACCTGGACCGTGCACCCCTCCGAGCGAGGCCGAATCAAACAGGAGCTGCTGAAAGTCGGCTGGCCTGCCAATGACACCGCCGGATACATCGACGGTGAGGCACACGCCATCGCTTGGCAGGATCAGGGCACCGGAGGCCACGACACCTGGGAACTGCGCGACTACCAACGCATGGCGGCTGATTCCTTCCGCGAAGGCGGCTCCGGCGTCGTGGTGCTGCCCTGTGGCGCAGGCAAAACAATCGTCGGTGCAGCGGCCATGGTAGACGCGCAGCGCACCACTTTGATTCTGGTCACCAACACCGTCGCCGGCAGGCAGTGGCGCGACGAGCTGCTGCGACGCACCTCGCTGACCGAGGACGAAATCGGCGAGTACTCCGGCGAAAAGAAGGAAATTCGCCCCGTCACCATTGCGACCTACCAAGTGGTCACGCGCAAGACTAAGGGAGAATACCGCGCACTCGAGCTATTCGATTCCCGCGACTGGGGCCTCATCATCTACGACGAGGTCCACCTCCTGCCCGCTCCCGTGTTCCGAATGAGTGCGGATCTGCAGTCGCGCCGTCGACTGGGGCTCACCGCTACCCTGGTGCGCGAAGATGGCCGCGAGGGCGATGTCTTCAGCCTGATTGGCCCGAAGCGCTACGACGCCCCATGGAAGGACATTGAAGCCCAGGGCTGGATCGCACCGGCAGACTGCGTTGAGGTCCGCGTGACCCCGACCGAGTCCGAGCGCATGCTCTACGCCACGGCTGAGGCCTCCGACAGGTATCGTCTGGCCGCAACGACGCCGACGAAGATTCCCGTCGTCAAGCAAATCCTTGCCCGACACGAGGGCGAACCCGCTCTGGTGATTGGTGCCTACCTGGATCAGCTCGAAGAGATCGGCGAAGAGCTCGGCGTCGACGTCATCGAAGGAAAGACGTCCAACGCCAAACGCGAGGAGCTCTTTGGGAAGTTCCGGCGCGGCGAGATCAACACGCTGGTGGTCTCCAAGGTTGCGAACTTTTCCATCGACCTTCCCGAAGCCTCTGTCGCCGTGCAAATCTCCGGCACCTTCGGTTCCCGACAGGAGGAGGCACAGCGCCTGGGGCGTCTCCTGCGCCCGAAGTCCGATGGTGGTGGCGCCGTCTTTTACTCGGTGGTGACTCGCGATACGCTCGATACCGAATACGCAGCTCACCGCCAGCGTTTCCTGGCGGAACAGGGCTACGCCTACCGAATCGTCGACGCAGACGAGTACCTCGGGCCCTCCCTGCCCGGTGATTCCACCGCTAGCTCGGAATCCTAGAAAACTGGATAACTAAAGGACTGCCATGAACTTTCACTTCCCCGTCAACCGCGAGCACACCAACGCCAACAACGAGTACTACCGCGATGCCCGCCGACTGCTCATCTCCTCCGGCATTTTCTCTGCTCTGCTGCTCGTCGGCGCTGTGCTGGTTCTAATAGTTTTCGACCGCACGCCGTTTGTTATCGGCAGCGCGGTTATGCTTTTCGCCCTCGCAGCTCTCTACGTCGGCGTTACCTTCCAGGTGCGACGCGCAATTAAGGATCCGCAAGAGCTTTACGACGAATCCCCGCTGGTTCCGGCCATGATTGCGCGTGTGGATGAGCGAACCATGGTGCTGATGACCTTGGTGAACATGCGTAAAGACCCCTCCGATGGCGAGCCCGTCCCGGCCCTGGCTACACGAACTGTCACCACGATTTCCGGGGTTCCCCGCCGTGTGGGCGCGAAGGTGCCAGCTGTTGCTGTGGCCGGTACGCACAAGAGCCGCACCGAGTTCTACGACGAGATCACCCCAGTGCCGCTCGCGTGGTCCACTCCAGACAAGTCAGTCATTGCCCAAGCCCAGCGCAATATTCCGGTCAACGATTGGAATGTGCTCGAACGCAACATCGACCGGGTGGAAGAGGTACACGCAACGAAGCGCAATCTCCTGCCGCTGCACTAGTCGGGGGCTGTTAGCCCCGACCTTTTGGCACTGAGCTGTTCTAGCCCCGCCCCCGATTTCCCTTAGCAGCGCTCCCCTCCGCGGTGCTCACATGCACGGCGAGAGCGCCATTAGGAACTGAAACGGGTTGACTAGCTCTTACCCCAGGACTCTTCGTTCTGCCGGTCAATCGCTTCCTTATCGTATTCACCTGCCGGGTCCTCTGGCAGCTCACGTTCCGTGTGAGTGGCCTCTAGAATGAACCGCGCCGCGTCCGTAATCTGCTCTCGCTGAACCTTTGGAACCGCAATCTGGTGAGTCGCCAAGAATACCGCCTGAGTGGCGTCTCCACCTGCCTCCTCGACCTTCTTCAGGTACTCGGTAGCTGGCCGAACAACAGTATCGCGGGAGGCCGCCTGAACGTGGACACGCATGCTTCGCGACGGCTCATGCAATCCCGGTGACACTTCCTTTGCCGAATCATCAGAGGTGCCGAAGAATGCCTGCAACCACACCGCAGGAGCACCACGCAGGTCTAGAGCCGGGGCAACGAGCAACAGAGCAACCGGAGTGTCTTGACTAATCTGGTCTACCGCGGAAACAACGTTGTGGCCGCCTGAAGAGACACCATAAAGAACTAACGGGTTCTGATCACTGATGGGCATTGCACCCAATTTTTGAAGCTGCAACGAATCATCTGCGACAGATGCGACTACCCGCGCAATGTCATAGACGGCCTCAGATACCTTATTCTCTGGTGCGAGCCGGTAATCCACGTCCACAACAATTGCGCCCGATCGGGCTGCCAGGGCAGCCATATTTGGGCCGAAGGAATTCTCACGCAGACTGCCGTCGCCCATCCAGAAAGCGCCGCCGTGTGCGGCAACTACCACAGACCCGGTTGGATCCTGTGGGACAAAAACCCGCACCGGAACGCTAGGACTATCCCCCACCGTCGTATCCGTCACCTCTACTTTGCCGTCGGCATACGCAAGGTATGGCGAGGAATGGTTGACGGCCGCCCCCAGGACCATCATTGAACCGTGAATGATGGCGTCTGGCATACGAGCGCCGCGGTCATTGACTGAAGCACGAGCCTTCTTAATGTCTTCCTCAGAGGCACCCAAGGGGACAACCTCGCTCAAGTAGGAATAGGCTGAGACGTGTTCTTCGAGCCATTCAATAAGCTGTTGTAGCTTACCTTCTTCGGTCGTTACGGGAGTGAAGTTGTCTTGAGCCTCGTCCTCAGAAGAAGCGAGGTTAACCACATCGGAGTTAGGTGTCTGATTAGTCATAGAGACAGTCTGCCACAGAGAGCCAACGAGGATTCACCAAAAGAGGAAACCGAGGATCCGATCGACGCTTAGTTAATTCTGTTTACCTGTGGGTAAAACAAAAGCGGGCCGCGGC